>NYVS01000037.1 GCA_002684755.1 Phycisphaerae bacterium | reverse complement strand
GGGAACGCCGCAAGGACCTTCTGAGGCCCGACGTAGCTCTGCCGGTTCTTCGGGGTGTACTTCCCGTCGGTCTCGTAGGCCCCCTTCATGACCGCGTCATCCTCACCGAGCACCACGAGATTCGGGATCCCGCTTCCACCGTAGGTCTGCTTGATCTTGCGGAGCCTGGAGTTGTCGAAGGGGACGGCGTAGAAGGGCATGTCGTACTTCTTCATGTACCCCATGTGCGCGGGGGCGTTCCGATCCGACGTGACCACCACGATCGCGAAGTCCTTCGCGTCGGGGTTCGCCTTCGCGAACTTCACCAGGTCGGGCGTGAACCTGCGGCACGGGGGACACCAGCTCGCCGTGAAGTAGAGAAGGACGAACTTCTTCCCGGCGATGACGTCCTTCGTGTTCACGAGGGTTCCGTCCTTGGTCTCGAGCTTGTCGCCGAACATGCCCATGATCCGGGCGTGGGGGCCGGCGTCCGCGGTCTTTGAATCGGTGGCGGCGGGCGCGTTCGCGGGCGGCGGAGAAAGCGTCGGCTTCGCCGCGCCGTCCTGGGGGGCGATGCAGAGCGACGAGATGGCGAGCGTGATGCTGGCGAGGACGGTTGACATCTGAATGGACTCCGTTCGGGGTTGATGCTTCTTGCCGGTTCACGATAAGGCATATCCATGCATGAATCGAGGATCGCCCGGCGAACCGTGGATTCGGCTCGAAATCACGCCGTCGACGCGTCCACGTGCCGGCGTGGCCCCGCACCCCGGGACGCCATCGGCGTCGTCGAGGCCTCCGGGTCCGAAGCCGCCCACTCGATCCACTCGTCCACCGCGGCCTGCATCGACTCGAGATCGGCCGCCGTCCTGATCGACTCCTTCAGCGGCTTCACGTGACCCATCGACTTTCCGTACCAGGAGATCCGCTGCCGCATCAGTTCCGCGGCGCCGCGAACATCGAGGTGGGTGGCGCAGAGATCGATGTGGCGACGGATCGTCAGGATCTTCTCGTGCAGGGTCGGTTCGGCCCGTGCCGCCTCCCATCGATGCCGGTCGGCGTCGTCGACGTCGGAGGATGCATCCCCGAGCCCCGCGAGTCGGATCGCGGCATCCGCCTGACGGAAGACCCAGGGGGCGCGAATCGCGGCCCGGGCGATCATCACACCCGCGCATCCGCTGTGTCGAATGAGTCGGACCGCATCGTCGGGTCCGACCACGTCACCGTTGCCGATCACCGGGATCCCACGGACCGCGGCGACCACGTCGCCGATGGCGTCCCAGTTCGCGCAGCCCTTGAATCGCTGCACCGTCGTCCGACCATGGACCGTGACGAGGGCGATGCCCGCGGCCTCGAGATCACGGGCCAGCGCCGGGGCGACGATCGAATCCTCGTCCCACCCGAGCCGGACCTTGGCGGTCACGGGAACTCGTCCTCCCGAATGCCGATCCACCGCGGCGACGATCCGGTCGACCAGTTCGAGCGTGGCCGGACAGTCGCGGAGAAGCAGTGATCCACCGTTCTTCTTGGCCACCTTGTCGACCGGGCAGCCCATGTTGATGTCGACCACCGCGGCGCCGTGGTCGATGGCCCAGCAGGCCGCCTCGGGAAGCGGGTCGTGCGGGGCGCCGTAGAGCTGCATGCCGAACGGCTCGTCACCCGGCGCCGTCGCCGCGAGGACCATCGACTTGGAGGTCCCGGCGAGCACGGCCCGACTGTTGAGCAGGTCGGTGTAGGCACAACCCACCCCGCCGAGCTCCCGGCAGAGGAGCCGGAAGGCGAGATCGGTGTGTCCCGCGATCGGCGCGAGAAGCACCCGGGACTGAAGTTGGAGCGGGCCGATGGAGAGCATGATTCGAAGTCGGTGAACGTCGAGGGTACGGTGCCTCCCATGTCGAATGCCAATGGAACCGTGGAATCGATCGGGGTGCATCCCGTGAAATCGGCCCGAGGCCTCGCGCCCGAGGCGTGGTGGTTCGACGAGACCGGCCCTCGACTCGACCGCCGATGGATGTGCATCGACGAGAATCGCCGATTCGTGTCGCTTCGGGAGATCCCCGCGTTCGCCCGACTCGAGGTCCGGCTCGAGCCCGCCGATCCGATGGACGGTACGAGTGACCTTCCATCACGCGTGCACCTCGAATTCGAGGGCGATCGGCACGACTTCGAGCCGGTCGACGAGGCCGATGCCCCTCCCGCGACCGCATCGCTCTGGAAATCCGAGCGGCAGGTGATCGAGGAGTCCGAATCCGCGAGCAACTGGCTTTCCGATCGACTCGGCGGCACCTATCGCCTCGTCCGACATGCACCCGATCGGGATCCGTGGATTCAGGCGGAACCAGAGGCCGACGGCGCCACGACGGGCCTCGCCGACGGATATCCGGTGCTCCTCGCATCGGCCGAGACCCTCGCTGCCGCTGTGCCGGGCGACTGTTCGATGCGGCGATTTCGACCGAACATCGTCATCGGAGGACTCGAGGCCTGGACGGAGGAGTCCTGGAAGCGAGTCCGGATCGGTGACGTCGAACTGGAACTGGCGAAACCATGTGTCCGGTGCATCGCCACGACCGTGAACCCCGATACGGGCCTTCGAACCGGGACGGCCCCGCTTTCCACGCTCGCCGCGGGCCGGACCTGGAACGGGAAGCCGGTCTTCGGCTGGAACTGCCTCGTCCGACGCCAAGGATGGATCAGATGCTCGGATCCGATCACCGTGCTCGAGTCGCGAACACCCGAACAAGACGTCTGATAATCTTTTCTTGGTTTCTTCGGGTCCGGGAATGCCCGTTTCTCGGGCTGAGCCCCTCGGTTTCGGACACCTGAGTCGATTTTAACGGCGAGTCCTAGAAATTGATTTTCCAAAATCGATTCGGGTGCTACGTTTCCCTTGCAGGGACGCGGGTTTTGTGTTCGCAAAGCCCCATAGCCGACGCGATGAGGGTCGCCCGGCTGAGACAAGGGAACAGTTGATCGCAGGTCTGCGGCATCCGTGCCGGTCCCGTTGGAGGCGGGACGACCCCATGGGTCAGGAATCAGCGGTCTCGGGAAAAGGGGCCACATCGTGGTACGAGAGATTTTTGTTGTCGCCGGACTCCTGTCCGCAGCCACCGCCATCCCATCCAACGCCATGGCTCAGAATGGCTTCGGGGGTTCTTTGCAGCTCTTCTCCGGCACCGGCGACGCCGCCTGGGTCGCGGGCGAGGATGGTGCGACCGAATGGCTTGACGACGGCTACCGATTCACCGGCTCGGATTCCAGCGGTGGCTGGAACGTGAACTGGGACATGCTCGGCGCCTCCGGCATGAACGACAGCATCACGCTGAACTTCACCGTGACGAACCTCTCGTCCACGACGCAGACCTTCTTCCTGTTCGCGACCCAGGAGATCGACGCGCTCGAATCGACGCTCGCCGGCGGTTCCATCGCCGGCAGCTTCACGGATCTCAATGGAGACGGCGTCACCGTCTCGTCCGTGGCCGGCGACTCGATCTTCACCGGCTTCTACGACGCGACCGCGTTCGACCCGTTCGACGGGACCGTCATCGCCACGCTGCTCGACGACACGACGGCGTCCGCCGGAAGCTTCCTCTCCGGCAACTACGACGCCGCGGCGTTCGGCGACTTCCCGGTGATCCCNGGCCAGNNCGCCGGAANCGTCGACTTCAACTTCGGNATCGNACTCCGCTTCGACGTCTCCGCCGGCGACACCGCCGCCTTCACNTCGAGCATGGCGGTCGNCGTTCCGGGCCCNGGTGCCCTNGCNCTGATGGGTCTCGCCGGAATGCATCGTCGCCGACGACGCGATTGANGCATCNGATCNNNTGGATCATGAGGTCATGAGATCATGAGATCATGGCGTTNCGGCGCCGATAACCGCTGCAGACGGCACGACCGGACGCGGCTTCGAAGAACCTGGTGACCGTACTCGACCGTCGCTTGAAAAAGCGGCCCGACGAAGCACGATTGCCTGCTGGGAGAACCGGACGCATCAGTTTGCGNCCCGGTTCGAGGNAGAGATCGGACGAACGCGGACTTGCACCGCGATCGCCGGAGGAACTGGTTCCTGAAGCGTGCTCCACGGGCACCTGAGGAATTGAAAAGGGGTTGACACGTGATGACGACGTCAAGAAACATCGTTCGTACGAGCCTGCTCGCAGGTGGACTTCTTCTGGTGTCCGCCTCCGCGTCCGCGGGTTTCGAAGACGGTCCCGATCTCTCGGTCGGCTGGATCGTCGACGGCACCTCCTACAGCGGCACCCTCGTCGGCACNGATCTCGGNGGCGGCCTCTACAGCTACGCCGCGACGACCTCGGACACCGGGTTCTCGATCGACTGGGNGATGACCGTGAACAACAACGGNGCGAACGGCGGCTTCCAGCTTCTGGGAAGCACGATCGGCGTGACGAATCTGCTCGGCTCCGATTCCGAGTTCGCGCTCTCGATCCTGATGCCGACGAACTTCGGTGACGGACAGGCCCTCTACGGTGGCAGCGTCAGNGGGACGCTCACCGGCGACGGAGANGGCGGATTGCTGGCCGGGCTCGGCGGTGGTTCATCCCTCTGGTCCGCATCCGTGGACGGCACCACGATCGCGCAGTTGATCGAAGATCCGTTCCAGATCACCACCGATCCCTTCGGCTCCGCCGCGATTCCCGCGGCCGCCTTCGGTGAGCCCATTCCGAGTCTCGAGGGCGTTTCGCCCCTCGCCTCGATGGGCGTGNATCTCGACTTCCTCCTGGGAGGCGGCGACACCGTCGCCATCACCAGCACCTTCGTCGGGCAGATCCCGACCCCCGCGACCCTCGCGCTCTTCGGCATCGCCGGCTTCAAGCGACGCCGACGACGAGCCTGATCACGTTTCNACACTTCTTCGAGCCACGCCCTTTGCGCTCGAACGATCATTCCCTGTACCAGTGACGGCGGCCTTCCTCTCGGGAGGGCCGCTGTCATGTACGGGTGGATTCGGATCCGCGTCGACGGTCGTTTCAGTCGTCNCCGGTGACGGCCGGCTGCGCTTCGGCGGCCGTTTCCTCGNCCNCGGTCTTCGGTTCGGGGTCCGGCTCGACCTCGTCCTCCACCTCGACGACCGCTTCCTTCTTCTTCGGCGGTGCTGGTGCGGCGGGACGNAGTTCCTTCGCCTGCGGGAGATCGTCGAGGGTCGCGAGGCCGAAGACCTCGAGGAATTCACGGGTCGTNCCGTAGAGCATCGGACGACCGACCTCTTCGGCCCGTCCGGCGATCCGGACCAGACGTCGCTCCATCAGACCCCGGAGGACCTCTCCGGACGCGACCCCTCGAATCGACTCGAGGTCGGCTCTCAGGATCGGCTGGCGGTAGGCGATGATCGCGAGGGTCTCGAGCGCGGCCTGGCTCAGTCGTGACTGCTGACGGACGCCCTTGAGCCGCGCGATGTCCGCGGCGTAGTCGGGAAGCGTGAGAACCTGCAGTCCACCCGCGACCCGTTCGATTCGAAAACTTCGGTTCGCGGCTTCGTAGTCGGCGTTCAAGGCCTCGATCGCCTCGCGGATCGACGCCACCGGTCCCGGACCGACCGGACCGTCGTCCTCCGAAGCGTCGTCGGCCTCGCGGGCGTCGCCGAGCAGGTCGAGAATCGAGGCGATCTTCCGCTCGCCGAGGGGACGATCGGCGGTCATCACCACGGCTTCGACCCGCAACTTCAAGTCATGATCGTCGGACATGCGTGCTTCTCGCGACGGAACGAGCGGGAACCGCGATTCGGTTCGCTTCGGGTTGGAGGGTACCGCGCTCGAGAACCTCCCGCCCGCGTTCGAACGCGACGAAGACGTCCCCTTCCCGGAATCGGGATCCGGGACGGCGTCGATGGAACGCGTGCGGAAACCGCCGNGGCGGATCAGCCGGCCGAACCGGCGAGCGACAACGCCGCGGCGGCGACCTGGCGTTCGTGCTCGAGACGCTCACGGGCTTCGGGGGAATGCGTGCCGGGTTCCGCGATCGCCGCCACGGCCGCGTCGAATCGCGTCTTCGCCGCCGCCGCATCGATCTCAGTGACGGGAACGATCTCGTCCGCCACGAGCACCAGTCGGTTGTCGTGCATCTCGGCGAAGCCGCCGGCGAGCAGGAAGTTCTTCTCAGCGCCCTGCTCGTACCGGATTCGAAGGCGGCCGGTGCCCAGCCTTCCGACGAACGGGGCCGCACCGGTGAGGATGCCGCGCTGGCCGTCCCACTGGGGGAACTCCACCTCGACGACTTCGTCGTCCAGGATCTGCTCGGAAGGGGTCACGATCGCACAGTTGAAGTTCGCCACGCCAGGTCTCCATCGGTCCGGGCCGTCCTCTTCGGAGGACGACCGCAGGACGGAACATGGTAGCGGATCCGAGCGGCGGTCCCACCTATTCCGNGGCGTCCNCCTCGGATGAACCGCCGACGAATCTCCCGGACCGGAACGCCAGCTCCGCATTGGTGAATTCGGGATCGTCGGTGACTTCGCGGTCGACGCAGGCCGCCAGCCACGCCGGGAGTCGGATCGCGAGCGCGGNGTCCCGGTCGGCGGCCTCGACCTCGGCAAGCACCAGGGCTGGTGTCTTCAACCGGTCGATCTCCCAGACGAGCCCCCCTTCCGGGATCCGCCATCGCACCTTTTCGAGTCGTCGGCCCACGGTTCCGGTCCATGCCGCCTCGAAGGCCGCCGCGGTGATCGGGCGTTCGACCTCCCGCCGGACGAGCCCCGAACCGCCCTTGAGGGTGTGCAGGTGCCGGACGACGCTCCGGCCGTCCTCGATCCGGCGGATCTCGCGGATCCGGCCGACGACCGGAANCTCGGCCTCCGGAACCACCCGTCCGATGATCGCCGCGAAGTCCGATTCCGAGGGTGCGGCGAGATATCCCTGACGGATCCCCCACCGCTCACCTCGGNCGGCGAGTGGGCCGGCGGGATCCTCGAGNCCGACCGGAAGTCGGTGCAGCANCCACTTTCGCTCGATCTCGAATCCGTCGCGCCCCGGTCCGCTCACGACGCACCGGCCGTCGCACCGACCCCGAAGTCGTCCGCCATTCCGGCGACGAGGTCGGCCAGCACGAACTTCATGTTCACGTTGCGTCCGATCTGGAACTCCGCGTCGGCGATCCGCTCGATCGCCCGCGCGATCCGTTCGACGCCCGCGTCGTCACCGGCCGTGGCCGACGCGTCGAGCGCGAGCCGNAGCCGCGTGGCGAGCACCGCGGCGAGGTGCGCGAGCCCCGCCCGGTTCGCCGCCTCCTTNGATGCTCGCTTGTCCGCCTTGACCGCGCTCTTCGCGTACTCGTCGACGAGCTCGTGAAGCGTGTCCGCGAAGTTCGCGGGCCACGCCCCCGACTCGAGGCGCGCCATGCCCGGTGCCACCGTGGTGCTCCAGTGGAGCATCCCGCTCGATTCCGCCATCTCGAGCCGCCCCGGACTCCCGTCGGCGAACGCGAGGAGCCAGTCGCGACTCGCGTGGTCGACGTCGACCGGACGTCCGTCGAGCCAGGTCTTCATCGAATCCCCGTCGAGACCACGGAAGCCGACCCGTCGGCAGCGACTCCGAACCGTCGGAAGCAGCCGCTCCTCTCGCGTCGTGACGAGGATGATCACCACCCGCGACGCGGGCTCCTCGAGCGTCTTCAGGAGGACGTTCTGCCCGACCTGATCGAGCAGCTCCGCCTCTTCGATGACGAANACCCGCCGGACCCCCTTGTACGGCGTCCGCGCATGAACCGCTTCGTACTGCTTCCCGTCGACCTCGCCACCGAGCATGTGCTCACGGAGCACNCCNACCGGAATGTTCGACTGCTTCGAGGCGCGAAGCCTCGTGGAATCGCTGTCCGCCGCGAGTTCCTTGCGGATCACCTTGAGATCGGGATGGGTCCCGGCATCGATCAACAACCCCGCTTCGGAGTCGAGTGGTGGTGCGAACGCCTCGATCTNNTCGGNGGTGGGATCGGGNTCCAGCAGGAGTCTCGCGAATCGGATCGCCGTCGACGTCTTCCCCACGCCGGACGCGCCATGGAAGATCCAGGCCTGCGGCACGCGACCACCGCGCAGCGCCACCCGGAGTTCCTCGACCGCCGACGCCTGTCCGAGGATCGGATCACGACCGCGCGGATCGCCCTTCGATCCCGGCACCCTTGGAAGGTCATCCTTCTTCTTCACGGGGCCTCCGGAACCGAGACCAGCCTGCACTGCTGGGGAACCTGGGTCGAGGTGTCTCCGGGGCGGAGTTCGATCGCCGCCTCCTCACCGTTGATNAGGTGCACCGGGAAGTCCTTGAACAACGCCTCGACCTCCGCGGAGAAGAGCGTGCTTCGACCGTCGTACGCCCGGCTGTCGAAGACGCCGACGGTGACGACGCTCATCTCGGTGACGGAGTCATGGTGGTACCAGGCGTCGAAGCCGCGGCGTCCCAGTTCGGAACACTTCGCCTCGGCCGCCCGTCTGACCTCCTCCCAGGAGATCTCGTCGGTGCCGAACGTCCCCCAGCAGGCGACCTGGAGCGTGTAGAGCGGATCGACCCTCGGNTACATCATTCGAAGCCGACGGAGATCGCGCTCGCCCATCGGCGAGTCGTCGGGCAGCACGGAGAGGAACGCCCGCGGGAAGGCGGCGCGTCCATTGCGTTGCATCGACTTGATGCGATCCCGCGNCGCGGCCGCCGCCGGATCCGCGGCGCTGGCGAACCGCCCCAGCCAGATCGCGGACCCCTTGCTGGTGGACCGGATGAAGATCTCGCGGAGTTCGGGGAAGGTCCGGACGATGTCTTCGCGAATGGCCCGTGCCTGAATCGGATGGGCATCGCCGCCGATCGTGACCAGCATCAAGGACCACCGGCCGCGGGATCCGGCATCGATCGCCCCCGGGCCGGTCTCGTCCCCGAATTCAGAGGCCATGGCCTCGGTTCGGGCGTCCAGGAAGACCTCATCACCTTCATCCATGAGGCCGGCGGTCGCATTCAGTCGCTGAGGAGCGTTCCCACGAACCGCGGAATCGCCCTTCCCGTCCTTCTCACCGCAGGCNGCTGGAAAAATCGACAAAATCGGGGTAATTGCGAGGACGGCGATGCGACCGACGCGAATCGCCCCACGTCCGTGAAATATCCCGGCTCGCGATCGGGGCTGCAAGGGATTACGGGACACGCCGTTCTGATCGGTCATCGAAGCCGTCTCCAAGGGAACCCACGGAAAGGAATCGACGCCCCCGGGGATTTCATAAATCCAGTCGAGGAATCGACTTGCGTCGTCCAGAGGGGAATTCAAGCCCACTCAAGTAATTCGACTCAAGACGACGATATGAATGTCAGCACGGAGAGGCAAACGAACCCCCCTCGCCTCCCCGCGTAGCGAAGCATCCAGGAAGCAGTTTCACCCCAGACTTGCGACTTCACCCAGAGTCGCCGAGGTATCAAGACCAATGTCCGACATCGCCAACATCGCCGGAAACCGTGGTTCGTCAGCGGCTCGCCTTCAGCGGCCGGACATCAGCGAATCGTCCCCCCGCCCAGAGGAATCCAAGGCCGATCGGTTCGGAAGACGATCCGAGGACGCCGTGGAATTCTCCGCCCAGGCACGTCGATATGCCGGTCTCCAGCCGCGCGTCGCCGATTCCAACGACCGGATCGCGATGATCCAGTCCCAGATCGAGGCTGGTACCTACGACACCGAGGAACGCTTCAGCACCGCGGTCGATCGGATGATCGACCACGTGCGCTCCTGATCTCGGCCGAAAGCACCCCAAAGACCACGAAACCGTCGCCCCCTCGGGGCGGCGGTTTTTCTTTTCGCATCGCGCGTAAAACCCGCCTGACCGCAACTTTTTCGACGTTCAGCCCTACCATTGACACCGGTTTCGCCAACGTCCGGACGGGGCCACCAGGAGTATCCACGTGAAGATTCGAACCCACCTCACGGTCCCGCTGTTCGCGGCGGCGGCCATGACGTTCTCCACNGCGTCCGCCCAGCACACGCCCCCGCCCGACGACATCCGCGCACCNGAGATCCGGCGCGACGCCCTCGTCGGCGTGACGGTGGTTCCTCGCCCCGGCGAACGCATCGACGACGCCACGGTCCTCCTGCGAGACGGCCTCGTCGAAGCGATCGGAACGGACCTCGATGTTCCGGCCGGATATCGGGTGCGGATCCTCGACGATCACTTCGTCTATCCCGGGTTCATCGATCCCGCCGTGGTTCGAAGCGCTGGTGGCCTGCTCGATCAGGCCAAGTCCGGCGCCGGAAGCCACTGGAACGACCGAATCGTGCCGCAGGTCGACATGCGGGACACCACGACCATCGACGCCGGCGGCCGGAAGGCGCTCCGGGAACAGGGCTTCACGATCGCTCAGGTCCTTCCCCAGAACGGGATCCTGCGNGGACGCGGGGCCGTGGTCATGCTCGGGGACCGCGACATCGACGCCAGACCGCTGAGCGAGGACGGCATGCTCTTCGCCGCCTTCGAGACCGGNGGATGGGGCGGGTCGTATCCCGGATCGAAGATGGGCGCNATCGCGCTGCTNCGACAGACCTTCGCGGAAGCCGAATGGCATGCCCGCAATCGGGCGATGTACCTCGACGACACCGACGGCATGGAGCCGCCGGAGCAGTCCGACGCGCTCGACGCCCTGCAGGACGCGACCGGTGGTGGCCAGATCGTGGTCTTCGACGCCGCCTCCGAACTCGACGCGCTCCGCGCGGCACGGATCATCGATGAATACGGATTGAACGGCGCGGTGCTCGGATCCGGCATGGAATTCCGCCGGGCCCGGGAGATCGCGGAGACCGGCCTGCCGGTCATCACGCCGTTGAAGTTTCCCAAGGCCCCCGAGGTCAAGGATCCCTACACCGCGGACCGCGTCACGCTTCGCGAACTCCAGACGTGGAAGCATGCCACGTCGAATCCGCGTCGGCTGCTCGAAGCCGGCGTTCCGGTGGCCTTCACCACCCATCGACTCGACAGCCCCGGAAGCTTCCACGCCTCGGTTCGAAAGACCATCGAAGCCGGCCTCGGCGCCGACGAGGCGCTCGCCTGCATCACCACCCGTCCCGCCCGGATGCTCGGCATCGAGGACGTCGCGGGGACGATTCGTTCCGGCGGCATGGCGAACCTCGTCGTGATGGACGGTGAGATCTTCGAGGACGGGTCGAACATCCGCGAGGTCTGGGTCGCCGGCCGCCGAAGCGAAGTCAAGGTTCCGACCCCCTTCCCGCTCGGCGGTGAATTCGACGTGATGGTGTCCGGCGAGGTCCTGGAGGATCTCGAGGCATCCATCGACCGGGACAAGAAGCGACTCGCGATCGGTCTGAAGAAGACCGAGGAGGANACACCCGAGGAAGCGGAGGACGCGGACGCCGAGACCGATGGTGTCGACGCCGATCCCACCGAAGAGATCGACGACGAGAAGCCCGCCCGGGAAGATCCGATCTCGGGAACCTGGGACTGCGAAATCGAGATTCCNAACATGGGCGGGCTGCCCGTGACCCTCACGTTCATCCTCGACGAGAACGATCTCGTCACCGGGGGAATGAGCAGCGACATGTTCTCCGCCGAGCTTGGAGGTCGTTTCAACCGGACCGCCTCGACGCTCGAAGTCTCGATGAGCATGGAGGGCGGACCGGGCGCCGAGCTCGAATTGAAGGTCTCCGGCGATCGNCTCGAAGGCAGCAGCGAGATGCCCGGCGGACGAACCGCGAATCTGACCGGATCCAAGGTCGCCGGCCTCGAGGCCGACGAGGAATCCGACGGNAAGCCGAAGCGCGACCGCAAGCCCGGCGGACTCCGGAACATCAAGGTCGGAAACCGCGGCGTCGGCTTCGCCGGCGACGGCGGCATGTTCGGACTCGAGGGCGACGTGGTGGGTACCGCGGTCGTCGTCGAAGATCGACTCGTCGGATCGCTGCAGACCCTCGACGGNAGATTCGTCCCCTTCGAACTCGTGCCCCGGATGTCCGAGGAGACGACCGAGGANATGGAGNCCGNTGACGGCGAGTCCGAGGACGACGATGCGGACGAGTCGACCGAGGAAGACGCCAACGAGATCGAACCGCTCGAAGCCCTTCCCGTCCCCCTCGGCGTCTACGGACGGATCGAACCGCTGCGGCAACGCGACGTGCTGATCCAGGACGCCACGATCTGGACCGCGGGAGAGGCGGGCGTGATCGAGGCCGGCGACCTGCTGGTCGTCGACGGCCGGATCGCCGCCGTGGGAATCGATCTCGACGTCCCCTACGACGTGACCGTGGTGGACGGCACCGGGCTGCACCTCACGCCCGGGCTCATCGACTGCCACAGCCACACCGGCATCTCCGGTGGCGTCAACGAAGGTGGTCAGACCAACACCGCCGAGGTCCGGATCGGCGACGTCATCGATCCCGACGACATCGACTTCTTCCGGCANCTCGCCGGTGGACTCACCGCCGCGAACCAGCTCCATGGATCGGCGAACCCGATCGGCGGCCAGAACTCGGTGNTCAAGCTCCGTTGGGGCGGAACCGTCGAGGACATGAAGTTCGAAGGCGCGAAGCCCGGAATCAAGTTCGCCCTCGGCGAGAACGTCAAGCGCGGCGGCGGATACCCCGACACCCGCATGGGCGTCGCCGCGTTCATCGAGGACGCCTTCCAGGCCGCGCTCGAATACGACGCCGCCCGCGACGCGTTCGCGGCGCTCCCGCCCGAGGAACAGGCCCGGCGATCCCCGCCGCGGCCCGACTTCGAGCTCGACGCCGTGGTCGAGATCCTCGACGGCGACCGGATCATCCACTGCCACAGCTACCGACAGGACGAGATCCTGATGCTCCTGCGTCTCTGCGAGCGTTACGGCGTGCGGATCGGCACGCTTCAGCACATTCTCGAGGGATACAAGGTCGCGGACGAGATCGCCGCACACGGTGCGGGCGCCAGCAGCTTCAGCGACTGGTGGGCGTACAAGATGGAGGTGATGGACGCCATTCCGTACAACGGTGCCTTGATGAACGAGGTCGGCGTCCTCGTCTCCTTCAACTCCGACGACGACGAACTCGCCACCCGGATGAACGACGAGGCCGCGAAGGCCGTTCGCTGGGGCGGGCTCGAACCGCACGAGGCGTTGAAGTTCGTCACGATCAATCCCGCCCGCCAGCTGCGAATCGACGACCGCGTCGGCTCGCTCGAGCCGGGCAAGGACGCGGACTTCGTGATCTGGAACGCCGCTCCGCTTTCGAGCTACGCACGTTGCGAGGAGACGTGGATCGACGGCATCCGCTACTACGACCGCGACGAGGCGGCGGAGATCCATGCCGAAGCCATGCTCGAGCGCGGCAAGCTGCTCGCCAAGGCGTCCGGCGGTGCTTCCGACGACGATTCGGACGCCGGTGAACGACCCGGACGTCGCGGTCGGCCGACCGGCCTGCTCGCCCGAATGCTGCAGGACCGCGAGGACCTGCTCCTGGAACGCGTCGCCCGGGGTGAGGATCCCGCGGCGATCAAGGCCGGGGAGTGCGGATGTGGTTCCGCCTCGATGATCGAACTCGCCCGGAGCCTCGCCCGGGATCGCGCCCGTCTCGAAACGCTCGAATCGGAGGAATCCCGATGAAGTCTCTCACGCTGATCAGCTCGATCGCCGCGGCGTTCGCGATCGCGACGTCGGTCTCCGGACAGTCGGCCCAGGTCCCCGCTCCGCCGCAGTCCGAGTCACTGCTCATTCACAACGCGACCGTGCATGCGGTCTCCGACGACCATCCCACCGCGATCGACGCCGGCTGGGTCCGGTTCGAGGACGGCCGGATCGTCTCGATGGGCGAGGGCGAACCGCCGCAGGCCGCGCTCGACGACGCCATGCTCATCGATGCCCAGGGCCTGAGTCTCGTTCCGGGATTCATCTCCGGACCGAGTCAGATCGGCCTGCTCGAGGTCGAACAGGTCGACGCGACCGACGACCGGCGGGAAGGCGCAAACCGAAGTCCCGAAGCCGCGGCGTGGATCGCGATCAATCCCGACAGCGATCTCATTCCGGTCGCGCGATCCGGCGGCGTCCTGCACACGCTGGCGATGCCGATCGGCGGAACCATCCCCGGAAGAGCCAGCGTGCTTCGCATGGACGGCTGGACGACCGAGGATCTCGCACTGGTCCGTGACGCGGGCGTGATCGTCAGCTGGCCCATGGCCGCGCCGATCCGCGCCTCCTGGATGCGTCGCGGCGGTGGAAGCCAGCGACAGAGCATCGACGCGAGGCTCAAGGCGATCGACGACTGGTTCGACGACGCCGAGGCATGGGCGGCCGCCCGGGCCGCGGACGAGACCACGCCGACGGATCTCCGATTCGTCGCGATGCAGCCGGTCCTCAACGGTGAACGCCCCGTGTTCATCCGCGCCGATTCCCGAGGGCAGATGGAGACCTCGCTCGCCTGGGCCGCGGCCCGCGGGCTTCGTCCCGTGATCGTCGGTGGCAGCGCCGCCGCCGAGTGCATCCCCCTGCTCCAGCGGACCGACGCGTCGGTGATCCTCACCCGCGTCCACCGGCTCCCGCCATCGCGACATCACGCGGTGGATCGGTGCTTCACGGTGGCGAACGCCCTCGAAGCGGCGGGTGTTCCGTTCGCGATCGGCGCCGAGGACGAACCCGCCCATGAACGCGAGATCGCCCACAACGCGGCGACCGCCGCGGCGCACGGCCTCTCGAAGGAAGCGGCCCTTCACGCGATCACCCGAGGCCCCGCCGAGATCATCGGCGTCGGGGACCGGCTCGGCTCGATCCAGTCGGGCCACAGCGCCACGTTCTTCCTGTGCGAGGGCGATCCACTCGAGGTCGTGAACCAGCCCATGCGGGCCTGGATCGACGGCCGCGAGATCGACCTGGGCGACCGGCAGAAGCGGCTCTACGGAAAGTACCGCGAGAAGTACCGCCAGAAGGGGATCATCGACGGCTGAATCGAAGAGGGTCAGTCTTCAAGCGAGACGGGGAGATCGAACCCCGTCGACTGGCTCAAGGTCGCGCCGTCCCGACCCCGGTACGCGACGTCGATCCGCAGGCGTCGGCCCGCCACGACGTTGGGCAGGTCGACGTCGATCGGCACGAGATAGCAGCCGGTGACCCGCTCGAAGTGCGCCATCGACATCGCACGATCGTCGAGCGAGATCCGTTCGATCACCGGGTCGTCGTTCTCGCCCTCGCGACTCACCGCGACTTCGAGCGTGCCGCATCCCTTCGCGGGATCACCGTCGGCATCGGTGAAGAGGACGCGGACCTCCAAAGGCCGGCGACCATCGTCTCCCGGTCGCCCCACCCGGGTGAGATCGGAGATCTGCATCTCCGTCGGCCACCACGGCCAGGCGAGGTCGTTTCGCGCGGATGTCTTGTTGGGTGTGCACGCGACGGCGGCGAGCGTCACGAAGGCGATCGAGAGCACCGACAGGACCGCGGCGCGGGAACGAGATCGGAATTCAGGGACGGTGCCGATCATCCAGTTCCAACTCGGTGGGGTTCCGGGGAGCCGGCGTCTCGGACGGGTCGCTCAGATCCTCGATCAACGTGTAGTGATCGAGGTTGAGCGTGGTGATCTCACCACTGTCGAGTTCGATCTCGAGCCGATCGAGCCACAGACGATCGTCCTTGGCATGGGCGTACCACGAGCCGGTCTGGGCCTGTCGGTATCGAAGGACCCGGCCCTCGCAGGTCGTCGACCAGACGCCGTTGGTCTGGGGAACCTGCTGGGTGACCCGCACGCGGGTCCCTTGATCGAGAATGGATGATTCGAGTGCCATGCGATGGACGAGTATACGCGGTCCCGGGTCGTTCGACGCCCCGGTCGGGATCTTCAGGCCCCGGTACCGCCGACCTCCGCGATCACGTTCGCCGGACCGAGGAGACATCGACTGGCTTCCGCCCGCCACGACGGCCCCATCCGGGTCGAGACCACGCGACGCACGTCGTCGGCGTCGATGCCGTCGAATTCCGCGAGCAGTTCCGCGGTGGAACGGGCCTGCCCTCTTCGGAAGACGTCCAGCGCGAGCTGCCTCGCTCGGGCCGGGCCGTGCTCCTGCTGCATCAGACCGCCCGCACGGAGTCCGACCGCGATCCGGGTCACCTCCTCGTCGGTCGGGCCGGCGTCGAATTCCGCGAGCACCGCATCGATCCGCTCGAGCGTCTCCGCGACGCGCTCCGGCGTGGTGCCGGCGGAGATGGTGCAGGCCCCGAGCGCGAAGCCCTCGGCGTAGCGGGCGGAAACGGAATAGGCGAGTCCACGTCGCTCGCGGACGTCGAGGAACAACCGGCTCGAACTCCCGCCTCCAAGCACGCCGATGGCGGTTCGGAACGCGAGTTGGTCGGGATCGGAGGCGACCGGGCCGGTCAGCCCGATTCCCACGTGGACCTGCGAGGTGTCACGTTCGATCCCGAGTTCGCCGCCCACCGCGACGCCCGTCGGTTCCGGCGTCGGGCCGGTGCCGTGCCAGTCGGCGCACCGGGCCTCGAGCAGTTCGATCACCCGGTCGTGGTCCACGTCCCCTGCGACGGCGAGGATCGATCCCTCCGGCCGGGCCACCTCGTCCCAGTGCGCCTGGAGGTCGGCGTGGGTCGCCGCCTCGAGATGTTCCTTCACCCCGAGGCCGTGACGATTGAACGGTGAAGGGAACCGGATCTCGTCGAGCCGGATTCCCGCATACGACGCCGGATCGTCCTCGACGCCGGCGAGTTCCTGCAGGCAGAGGGATCGGACGGCGTCCAGGGCCGCCTCGGGAAAACGAGGCCGACGCACGAGATCCACGAGTCGGTCGAGGCCGGCGATGAGCTCGCCGCCCGCCATGGTCGCGTTCACGTGCTGGTGGTAGGTGTCCGCGGTGACCGATCGACGCATGCCGAGCCGATCGAGGGCGTCGGAGAACGCACGACTGTCGAAATCACCGGCGCCGCGAAGAAGGAACTCGGAGAGGATCGTCCCCCAGCCNTCGCCGCGATCCAGNGGATCGCAGGCGCTTCCTCCCGGAACCAGCCAGGTGACGCTGGCCGAACGTTGGGACGGATTCCGCTCCGTGACGACCCGGAGGCCGTTGTCGAGTCGGGTCGAACGAAGAAGGTCTNTGGTCTGGGTCATCGCNCTCGAAGGGTACCCGTGTCGACGTCGGGTCGTCGTCCGAAAACACNTNCATTCGCCGGTACGACTCGAACGATCCCTCCGATCACGGAGGCATGAACCCCATTCGGTCGGATTCGATCCGTTCCGTGCGGACGTGGTTCGATGTCAACGGATGGANGGCGGACGGTTCTCACGCACTTCAGGGGATCCGCGACGGAGGTTTGGAAGGAACGGACGACCATGCGATCCACGCTCAATCTGCTGACGATGTTGACACTCGGAATCCTCGTGCTGGGCGGCTGGCGGGTCTACGCCGAAGCCCGCGAAGAGGATCGAATGATCGCCGCCGCGCGGATCGCGAAGGAACGACTGCATTCTGAAATCCGACTCCGCAGCGCGCTCGACGGCAATGCCGTGAGCACCCAGGGATGGGTGCGTGAAGTTCCGATCGAATGGTTCAATCCGGTGCCGATGAACCCCTGGTTCGAATCACCGGAACGCCAGTGGCTCGAGATCGCCGCACCCGGGGATGAACGAAGGCTCGATCCGCGGGAGATCGCGGTGAGCCGACCCGATCAGGCCGCCTGGTGGTTCAATCCCGGAAACGGTGAGATTCGCGCCCGGGTGCCNCAGCTCGCCACCTCCGCCGCGACCCAGGCGCTGTACGACCTCGTCAATCACTGACGGTCGACGAGGGGCCCGACCCTTCGAGCGTGTCCTCGATGGCGTATCGCCCCGCCCGCCGACCCGCCGCGAGCCATCTCGCGGCGCGAAGCGCACCCACCGCGAAGATCGAACGATCCAACGCTTCGTGTCGGATCACGATGCGTTCCTGCTCGTCCGCGAACACGATCTCGTGCNTTCCGACCACATCGCCTTCACGATGCGACACGACGTCCGNTTCGTCGATCGTNCGACCAGCCGTGCGAAGATCGTGAACGATCGTTCGTGCGGTGCCGGAAGGCCGATCGACCTTGCCTGCATGATGCGTCTCGGAGATCGAGACCGACCAGCCTTCAAGCGCGCTCGACACCCCGCCAAGCAGCGTTCGAACCATCGCGATGCCCAGGGAGGTGTTCGATGCGACCAGCACGGGAATTCGGGATTCCAACACCTTGAGAGCCGTTTCGGCGGATGCATCGAGACTCGTCACGCATTCCAAAAGCGGCATTTCATGCGCTTCAGCGATCTTGCANGCGCGATGCACGCCNTCGACGGTCGACGCATCGACCACCACGTCGAACGGACTTTCGCGGGTTGTCGCGGGTTCTTCGCCTCGTCCGATCGGTCTCGTCACCTCGCATCCATGCGATGCGGCATGACGGACGATGGACGAACCGAGTCGACCATCCGCACCCACCACACAGAGGCGTACGGGGCGAATCGCNGCATTCATCGACTCGCGAACGTTTTTTGTCAAGGTTCTTCCCATAGTCGTCCGAAGAGGGTACAAATTTCTTACGAGTAGTCGTCGTTGCGCCGGCCACTCTCTCCGACACTCCGACAGCGCAACTAAAGGAGCCATGTTCATGGCCAAGAAAAAGAAGAAGGCGACTCGCAAGAAGGTCGCCAAGAAGACCACGCGTAAGAAGGCTGCCAAGAAGACCGCCAAGAAGAAGACGACCCGTAAGAAGGCCGCCAAGAAGAAGACCACTCGCAAGAAGGCCGCCAAGAAGAAGACGACCCGCAAGAAGGCCGCCAAGAAGACTGCGAAGAAGAAGACCACTCGCAAGAAGGCCGCCAAGAAGAAGACGACCCGCAAGAAGGTCGCCAAGAAGAAGACTGCGAAGAAGAAGACCACTCGCAAGAAGGCCGCCAAGAAGAAGACGACCCGTAAGAAGGCCGCCAAGAAGACTGCGAAGAAGAAGGCCACTCGCAAGAAGGCCACACGCAGGAAGCGGTGATCCAGTCGAGCTTCGTTCTCGGACGGAGCCGGCCATGGACATGCATCACTCGACCCGGAGCCCTCACAGGCTCCGGGTTTTTCATTGGGGCGGTGATCGCGAAAACCCTCGCTCGAAAAGGGGATTCCGCCGCGGATCGGTCCGATTGATCGACTAGACTGCGTTCCCGAAAACCCGGCGGTGATCGACCCGCCAGCCCAGGAGGATTCCGCTCGATGGCCCACATCATCGCCGAACCGTGCATCGGTACGAAGGACACCGCATGCGTCGAAGTCTGTCCCGTCGACTGCATTCATCCGACGACGGACGACGGCGAGAAGCACGACGCCGCCGACCAGCTCTACATCGATCCGGACACGTGCATCGACTGCGGCCTGTGCGTCGACGAGTGCCCCGTGCAGGCGATCTTCCCGGAAGAGGATCTTCCCTCCGAGTGGCACAAGTACATCCAGATCAATTCGGACTGGTTCAAGAACAACGGGTGACCGGATCGTTCGAACCGGGTTGAAACGAACAACGGACTCCACGGTCTCTTCGAGGTCGTGGAGCCGTTCGTTCATCGGAACCGATGTGCGATCGACGACTCGAGATCGCGGCGCCGAACGCACCGTGATGCATCCATGCGTTCGATCCCGCCGGGGTGATCGGGCGCGCTTCGCGGGCACGATCACCGACCGGCCGACCCGCGCTCGATGCCGGACGAGATCGAAACGAACCGCGTTGAAGCGGAAGGACGATCTGCGCACTTCGCCGAACGAAACGCGCGATCACGTTCCGCTCGAATGGAAAAATCGGAATTTTCTTCGAAATCCGGGGTGGCCGTTGCGCTCACGCCGAGGATCCGCATCGACCTCCGGTGTTCTCGACTCGAAACATGCGAGGAACGAGGATCCGTCACGAACGGGAATCACCCGTGCGACCGACCTCTGCCGGATCGTGCCCGCCGATGCGTTCTCCAGCGTCGTTGAACGAGAACGCCCCTGTTTCACCCGTAGAGGTGACTCAGGGACGTCCAATGTCGTTTCCGACGTCGAAGCATCGCGGTGCGAGGCGGTGATCGTCGCCGAATTCAACCGGCCTTGCGGTACCGGTTCGGTGCCTCTTCTTCGTCGCGATCCACGCCACTCGAGGCGTCCGAGGGCTCCTGCCAGTCCTCGATGCGCGAATCGAGGTTCAATTCGCTCGACATCGTCTTGCGATACCCGAGGCGGCGAACCACTTCGAGCACGTCGGTCCAGGTCGGAAAGCTGACTTCGTTCACCCGCTTGAAGGTGTCGATGGCGTGCAGGAACATCTGCTGCTCCTGCGTCATCTCACCTTCCTCGGCGGTTCGGACCCAGTCCGTCAGTCGACGGCCCGGACCACGACGTCGCTCGAGATTGGTTCCCGACTCTCCGGCACGGCGGTCGACGCCGGTGCGACGATCGACGACGCTCCCGGTATCGGTGGGATCGAATTCGTGGTTCTGTTCAGGGTTGGTCATCGGCTCGGCTCCCGGACTACTGGATACACTGGCTCCCGAGGATCACCGGTGGTGGTCCTCACTCGATTCGTCGCTCACCAGTTGGAATCGGATGTCTTCGAACGCTGCGCCAGCCTCGACCCGCTCCCGCCCCCCCATCGAAGGTGGATCTGTGCCGTTCAGATGGACTGCATTCGTTCTCGGACTCCTTCTTCCCGGGCTCGGGCACTTCTCCGTGGGTGAACGGGGACGCGGCGGACGCATCCTTTCGGGGTTTCTCGTGCTGTGGATCACCGGCCTGCTGGTCGGCGGCCTCGGGAGCGTTCGATCCTGGGATCCCGCCTACACCAACCCCGCCCAGGGCGGGAAGCGGAACCTCTGGTTCATCGCCCAGGCCGGTGCCGGCCCGATCGCCTTCGGCTTCGCCGCCCTCGATGCCGCCGTCATCCGTGGTTCGGCCCCCGAGGACCGGATCGAGATCACCCTCCACGACCAGTCGACCGGGTCCGCGTACCGCCACACCGCGATCGGGCACAACGCCGACTTCGGAACGCTCTTCTGCGCTCTCGCCGGCCTGATGAACTTCGCGGTCGCCCTCGATGCCGGAAGACGCCCCGTGGCGGATCGACGAGGAGGCGACCGATGATCGGATTCGGCTGGACCCCTCTTCTCGAACCACTCCCCGGCGTGCAGGCCAGTTGGCTCTGGCTTCTGCCGATCCTGATCTTCGGGATCTCCATGATGTACAAGGCGGTCCGAGTGGGCGACCTTCGTCGTTACTGGCGGGAGGTCGTCGGCATGACCGTGCAGGTCCTGCTCGCGTTCCTCGGACTGGCGGCCGCGGTGTTCATCGTGGTCCAGGGCATCGTGCCCCTGCTGCCCGCGGGCTGAGTCGCGGCCCGCCACGGGACCATCATCACAGTCGGATCGGACGAACGTGCGTGGTCGAGAGATCGCGTCCGGTGATCCGTTCGAGCATCCCCTTCAGGCGATACCGACGGTCCTTGCGAGACGGCTTGAAATCCGGATCCGGTTCGAAGTCGCGATTGGCCGATTCCGCGATCCACGGGGCCATCTCCGCCGGATGCGTGCCGGTGAACGGTTCCAGAATCGACGGATCCATCGTTTCGTAGGGACTCGCGCGACGTGGTGGCTCCTGCCAGAACTCCGCGGTGCTCTCGATCTTCCGGACGTGGCTCTCGAGACTTCGAGCCCAGCCGTAGTGATAGATCCGGGCCTCGGATTCCACGGCCTTCAGATAGGAGAGTCTTCGCCGGCCGGAGATGTTCACGAGGTACTGGGCGTCCGAGGGGACGATGACCCGTCGATCCGCCATGCGGACCAGTCGCGCCTCCCGTCGATACCACCTCGGGCCGGTCGCCACGAGATCGGCTCGGCCGTAGAAGTGGTGGTACGGCATCGAGATCGCGTCGGCCCGACCATCGGCATCGGCGCGAATCACCAGATCGCGGAGTCCGGGGCAGTCCTTCTCGTGAATGGCTTCGTCACCCTGAAGGCTCAGGACCCATCGACCCGTGCAGTTGTAGAGGGCGAGCATCGTCTGCTGGCTGTAGACGAACCCCTTCGGCGCGTCAGGTGCCCAGGTGGTGTCGATGATCCGGATCCGGTCGTCGCCGATGGCTTCGATCCGCTCCCGGGTGCCATCCGGCTCGGGTCCCACCGCGATCACGAATTCATCCACGAGATGGAGGGCGGACCGAATGCTCTCGATGAACGGGTAGCCGAGGGACATGCCTCGATTGATGAATGCGCACGCGCTGATCTTCATCCGCGGCGTCTCCGATTCGGTCGGGTCACGGCGGCACGACCACGGCTTCGAGGTGACTCGTTCACGACGGCAGTCTATCGGCCACGTTCGATCCCGCGCCTCGTTCACCGGACGGCGGGCCGAACCACCACTGCACGACCACCACGACCAGGAACCAGACGAACGTCCAGAAGACCACGTTCAGCAGCAGACCGGCGTCATCGAAGAAGAGGTGACCGGTGGAGTCCAGACGAAGCAGTCGTTTCGCGGCCGAATCGATCTGCGAGCCGTTCTCGTCGTCGTATGGAAAGGGCGGCCATCCGGAACCACCCTCGGCGCGTCGCCAGGTCATCCCGACCCAGGGCACCGGCCAACCGACCGAGAAACCCGCGATGCGACGAACGCCCGCCGCATCCTCGGGCCATGGCATCCAGTCGGGCGGCGGACGGAGCGACGGCTCGCCCGCGGGCGGCGTCTCGACCAGCGGCATGCCGTAGTCGGCGAGACACGCCCACTGCGATCCGGGACGAAGCTCCTCGCCGCACCACCACAACGATCCACCCGCGGCTCGAAGATCGCTCGAAGCGCCTTCGCCCTCGAGTCGGAACAGGATCAACAGGGTGAGCATCGGGATCGTGATCGACGCCAGCACCAGGCTCGCCACGACGACCCCGCCGAGTCGACGCCGCCGGATCGGACGAGGTTCCGGTTCGATCGGGTTGGAATCGCTGGACCGCATCGGCGGAGGGTAACCGCGGTCGACACGCAGGCGTCGCCTCGTCCTACCCTGTCACGACCATGTGGTTCCTCCGACGACGAAGACGCCGACGCCTGCTCGCCGATCCGATCCCCGCGATCTGGCGGCGAACGCTGCAGGAACACATGGTCCACTACCGCATGCTCGGCCCGGCCCAGCGCAGGAAACTCGAGGACAAGGCCCGGATCTTCGTCGCCGAGACGGATTGGGAGGGCTGCGGCGGACTCGATCTCGACGAACGAAAACGGATCCTCATCGCGGCGAACGCGTGCCTGCTGGTCCTCGAGAACGACGCCACGCTCTTCGAGGCCGTGACCAGCGTCATCGTCTATCCGGCCGGCGTCGTGATCCCCGAGTCCCACGTGGGCAACGGGATCGTGGCGGGCGAGACGCCGATCCTCGGCCAGGCGCGATTCAACGGGCCGATCATCCTGAGCTGGTCGGACTCGATCCATGCCTCGCAGCGGATCGGGACCCGCAACGTGGTGCTCCACGAATTCGCCCACGCCCTCGACATGCTCAACGGCACCGTGAACGGCACGCCGCCGATGCGGAAGGGACTCCACGACGTCTGGGTCGAGACCTGCCAGTCCGAATACGAATCACTCCGCGCCCGGCTGGAAGATGGCGTGCACGGCGCCATCGATCCCTACGGCGCGACGAATCCCGGCGAGTTCTTCGCGGTGGTCACCGAACACTTCTTCGAACAGCCGCACGTGCTCCACGACCACCATCCCGAGCTCTGGGAGGTGTTCTCGGAGTACTACGGCTACGCCTTCGGTGGTGGCTGAGCGTCAGGTCCCGGTCGCTGACTGGAGTCCCTGACTGGAATCTCATTTGGGTCGCTTGACGCCGCCGCCCGGCTTTTCGTCGCGCGACACCGGCTTCGAGGCGCCCTTCCGGCGACCGCCGTGACCGATCCGATCTCCGGATCTCGCCTTCTTTCGACGGGCGGCCTGCTTCCCACCGCCGGCGCCCTCCGACTTCTCCTTCGGACCGCCGCTCTTGCCGCTTCGCTTGCCGGACTTCCGATCACCTCGCTTGCCGTCCTCGGTCTTCTCCTCCTCCGAGAGCTGACGGATCAGATCCCGATCGGCCCGCGACGGTTCGCCGCCGCGACGACCGCTTCGATCCGTTCGGAAGGGATCGAACCGCGACGCCCGTTCGCCCGATCGCAGGCGATCAAGCCGCGTGAGATCCTGGGGTCGGATGTACTTCTCGATGTTCGGAACCGCATCGGGCTCCAGACGCTGCCCGACGATCTTCGCGATCTTCCGCCAGCGGACGTGATCGGGCGGTGAGATGAACGTGAACGACTCGGCGAAACCACCGCCGTGACCCGCACGGCCGACGCGATGCACCCACTCCTCCGCCGCGAGCGGCAGGTCGTAGTTCACCACGGTGCGGACGGCTGGAATGTGCAGGCCGCGAGCCGCGACGTCCGTCGCGACGAGCACCGCGTTCGAGCCCTCGGTGAACTGCTCGAGCGCCCGCATCCGCTGGTTCTGGCTCTTGTCCCCGTGGATGAGGCCCACCGAGATGCCGTGGTTCCGGAACGCGGCGTCGACCCAGCCCGCCCGACGGCGGGGCCGGCAGAAGATGATCACCCCGCGTCGCTTCTCCTCGACCACCAGATGCAGCAGGAGCGCGACCTTCAGGACGTCGTCGATCTCGAACAGCTTGTTGCCGACGTTCGCGGCGACCCGGGTGTGCCGGCCGATCTCGACCCGCTGGGGTTCCCGGAGGAAGGTGCGGGCGAGACTCTCCATCGCCGGCGGCATCGTCGCGCTGAAGAACGCCATCTGACGGTCTTCCGGCATGCGTTCGAGGATCGTCTTGATCTGCGGCAGGAACCCCATGTCGAGCATCCGATCGCCCTCGTCGATGACGAGATGCCGGATGAACGCCAGGCTCAGGACGTCG
>NYVS01000036.1 GCA_002684755.1 Phycisphaerae bacterium | reverse complement strand
CGGCGGGCGTGCTCGCCTGCCTCTACGTTCCCGGGGTCGAGGATGGCCTCTCGCGGCTGATCTTCGCCGACCAGTTCGATGCACCGCTCGAGAGCGGCGGGTCATGAATGCCGACGTCCGGACCGGACGACGCCTCGCGCCTGTGGTCCTCGTCGTGCTCTTTCTGGCGGCAACGCTTGGGCCGGTACTGTCCGGATTCGATCGATTCCCCCAGAAGACTTTCGACCACGATTTCCATCACGTGCCGGTGGTGCTGTCGTTCGCGGAGGCGTTTCCGGCAATCGACCTGTCCGACTACGACAGCGCGACCACGCCGGGCATGCACCTGGTGCTCGCGGCCGCGGTCCGGATGTTCGGGCCCTCGGTGACCATGCTTCAGGTCTGTGCCTGCGGATTCGGCGTGCTGTTCGTCGTCATCGCCTATGGGTATGCCGCGAAGGTCGCCACGCCCTGGACGGCCTTCTTCTGCACGATTCCACTCGCGTCGTCGCCGTACGTTCTGGGCAATTCGATCTGGGTGATGACGGATAATCTTTCGCTCGCCCTGATCGCGATCTCGATCGGTTCCGCGATCTTCTGCGTGGCGAGCCGGAGGCAGGCCGTCGGTTCCGGGATCGCCCTGGTCTGTTCGGTGCTCGTTCGTCAGATCAACATCTGGGTCTCGGGCGTCGCGTTGTTTGCGTTTCTCTTCCAGTGGGATCCGATCCGGCGACGTCTTCCATTCCGTGACCCGCTCCAGCCCCGCCATCGCGGGCTCCAGCCGGCGGTGATCTTCGCGATCGCGACGGTGGCGGCGACGGGCGTCATCCTCGGCTTCGTCATGCTCTGGGGCGGCCTCGTCCCACCGAAATTCCAGGTCGGTGGCGACGGCGTGACGCACGCGGGTGGACTCAACCATGGCGTCACCCCGGGGGTGTTTTCGCTGCTCGCCGTCTACGCGTCGCCGCTGGTGGTCGTGCTTCTGCCGTTCTGGTGGCATGACCGACGGGTCCGCCGCGCGATGTTCATCGGCCTCGCGGTCGGGCTCCTCGCCGGGTTGTCGCTTGAATCGGTGGTCGGCGAGGAATACGGCCGAAACGGTGGTTGGCTCTGGTTGNTCGCCGGTTGGTCGCCCACGATCCTCGGTCGATCGAGCCTGATCGTCGCGGGCAGCGTCGCGGGCGGGGCGACCGCGGGAATCCTCTTCGGACTGCTCGTCGCGTCAGGCCGATCNCGNACCGCCTGGTTGGTGACCGGTTTCGCGATCTCCTTCCTGGCCGCCTACACCGTGAACTCCTCCGCCTTCCAGCGGTACTTCGATCCACCGGTCCTGCTTGCGATCGGGTGGTGTCTCGCCTCGCTGGATGCCGGGCGAACGACGTACGGGCCGATCGGACGCGGCCAGCTCCGGCTCGCGGCCTTCGGCGTCTTCTCGCTCCAGGCGGTCTTCACGTTTNTCACGCTGTACGCGAAGATGCGCTGGGCCGANGGCTGACTCGCCCANGCCGGGNTGAACNNGTNGCGAACGCGGTCGACCGNCGCTTCCNCGTCCCGTCGGNCGCGACGCNGGTCCTGACATTNCANNCGGCTCGCNCGGTCAGCTCGCCGCCGTGGCCTTCGTCTTGGTGGTCTCGGCCTTCGCGGGNGCGTGCGTCTTGCTGTAGTTCCGCTCGCGGGGCGTGACCANCTCCGACATGACCGGCTCGTAGCCGATCTCGACCCGCCCGGACTCNGTCGAGTAGTTGGCGACGGTGGTCTTCAGGAAGTCGCCGTCNTTCCGCGTCGGGAAGTCCGAACGGTAGTGACTGCCACGGGATTCNCGTCGGGCGACGGAGGCNTCGATCATCGCGTCCGCGATGACCAGCATGTCGCCGACGGCNCGGGCGTAGGAGAGGTTCTGGTTGGTCCAGAGTCCGGTGTCCGAGAGGGCGATGTTCGCATACCGCTCGCGGAGCGACGCAAGCGTCCCCTGGGCCTCTTCAAGCCGCGAGGCCTCCTTCACGACGGTGCAGGCGGCGGTCATCTCCTCGCCGAGCTCNCGGCCGATGAGATAGGGGTTCTCGTCACCTTCGGCGGAGACGAGTCGTTCCACCCGGTCCTCTTCGATCTTCCGGGCCGCATCATGGACTCGTCCGTCGCCTTCGGCGGCCGCCGAGTCACGGTCCTTCACGTAGTTCGCGACGCCGACGCCGCAGAAGAGACCATCGAAGATGCAACTGAGCANCGCGTTCGCGCCGAGCCGGTTCGCGCCGTGGTACTGGTAGTTGACCTCGCCGAAGGCGTAGAGGCCCTGGATGCTGGTCATCATCGAGTTCTTGGCCCCGAGCACCATGCCGTCGAGGTCGTCCTTCGGCGTGTAGGTGGTCCAGAGACCGCCCATCGAATAGTGCACGCCCGGGAAGATCCGCATCGGCATCTCCGCGGGATCCTCGCCCACGAACTTCCGGTAGATCTCCACGATGCCGCCGAGCTTNCGCTCGAGGTACTCGCGATCGAGGTGCGTGAGGTCGAGGTAGACCTGGTTCTGNCCGGCGACGCCGAGGCCCTGATTCACGCAGATGTCGAAGATCTCNCGGGTCGCGATGTCCCGCGGCACGATGTTGCCGTAGGCGGGGTACTTCTCTTCGAGGAAGTAGAGACGTTCNTCGGTGGGGATCTGNCGTGGNTCACGGGCATCGCCGGCGTTGCGGGGGACCCAGACNCGTCCACCTTCGCCGCGGGCGCTCTCCGACATGAGCCGGAGCTTGTCGGCGCCGGGGATCGCGGTCGGGTGGACCTGGACGAACTCGGGGTTGCCGTAGGCGGCCCCGGCCTGGAAGCAGCGACTCGCGGCGGCGCCGGTGCAGATCACCGAGTTGGTGCTCTTGCCGTAGACGAGTCCGCAGCCGCCGGTGGCCATGACCACCGCGTCCGCCTTGAAGGAACGGATCTGCATCGTCCGCATGTCCTGGGCGACGATTCCGACGCAACTTCCGTCGTCGTCGAGGATCGGGCGGAGGAATTCCCAGTGCTCGTACTTGGTGACCCGCTTCTCGTGCTGCCAGCGACGGGTCTGTTCGTCGAGGGCGTAGAGGAGCTGCTGTCCGGTGGTGGCGCCGGCGAAGTGGGTCCGCTTGAACAGCGATCCGCCGAAGAGCCGGAGATCGCGACGGCCTTCCGCGGACCGGTTGAACGGAACGCCCATCCGGTCGAGGAGGTCGATGATCCGTGGCGCCCAATGGGCCATCTCGTGGACCGGGGGCTGGTTGGCGAGGAAGTCGCCGCCGTAGACGGTCTCGTCGAAGTGCTCGTACTCGGAGTAGCCCTGCTGGCGGGCGATCTCGTTGCACGCGTTGATTCCGCCCTGGGCGCACACCGAATGGCTGCGTTTCACCGGGACCAGCGAAAAGAGGTCCACCGGGACGCCGCTCTCGGCGATGCGGATGGTGGCGGCGAGGCCGGCGAGTCCGCCGCCGACCACGATGACGCGTCTGTTGGAATTCTGCACGTTCGACCTCTCAGGAATCGGTGAAGGACCATGGGTCACTTCGATGAAATCGGGGCGGCGGATGCGACGGTCGGTCCCGTGGCACCGCGGTTCGCTCAGTTCTCGGTCGGTCCGGAGGCCGACGCGGTGGGACTCTTCATCTGGAGCATCTCCTTTTCGACCGTCTCCGCCTCGCCCACGTCGAGGAACGTGAAGCCGAGAATCGCGGTGAGGCCGGCGGCGGCCAGACCGGCGCCGATCGCCGCACACGCCATTCCCCAGCGGTGCTGGGCGGTGGTGGTGACGGTGAGGCCCCAGGTGATCGCCGCGGTCCAGAGACCGTTGGCGAAGTGGTAGACCGCGGCCATCACGCCCACGAGGTAGAACACCGCCGCGAATCGACCCCACAGGCCGTTCTGGAAGTGTTCGGCGGTGGTGGAGGCCGCGTAATTCGGATCGAAGCCGGGCATCAGGCCGCCGAAGCTCACGCCGAACCGGAGTGACGCCACGTGCATGAAGATGAAGACGAGGGCGATGTAGCCGCTCGCCCGCTGCAGCGTGTACCGGACGTTGCCCTGATAGGCGTACCGGCTGGTGTTGGTGCGGCCGGAGCGGGCGAAGTACACGCCCATCGCCGCGTGGTAGATGATCGGCAGCCACAGCCCGAACACCTCGATGAGGAAGAGCGCCGGGAGGTCGTGGATGAAGTTCACTTCATGCTGGAACGTCGCGACCCCACCGACCTTGGTGGCATCCCCCCACACGATCGACGAGTTCGTCGTCAGATGCGGGAAGAGGAACAGCCCGATCGGAACGATGCCCGAGATCGAGTGAAGTCTTCGCAGGACCAGGTAGTGACGATCGATGAAGCTGTTCGAACTTGACACGGTGGCTGGCTCGGGGCGGGGAATGGAACGGCGTGCGGAAGGCACGCGTGGAAGTCCGGGCGAAGGCGATTCAGGGTTCCTGGATCCGGAGGTCCGGCATGTCCGCCGGTCCGCCGGGACCACCGGGGGCGCCGGCCGCTTCGGCCTGCTGCTGGGCGACCAGCTGGGCGATCTGGACGAACCGGGATCGCAGTTCGTTGAGGACGTTGGTGAGCTCGCCCGCTTCGTCGTCCGTGATGTTGCCCTTGGTCTTCTCGTCGAGGACCGCGAGCAGGTCGATCGCGAACTTCGCGCCGGGGAGGTCGATCACCACGCCACCGGTCTTGGGATCCGTGTACGCCCCGAGACCCATGATGGCCTGCGATGCGAGCACCCCCATGAGACCCTTGAAGTCGGCGGGCGGAAGTTCCGGATTGGCGCCATCCTCGCCGGGGGCGGGATCGGGCTTGTTGGCGGCGGCTTCGGCGAGGCGTTCCTTCTCGGCCTGGGCCTCGGCTTTCCAGTCACTGTCGACGTGGATCTTGGGAGTTTCGTCGGACATCCGTGGACTCCGCGGCGTCGCGTGTTCAGCGGTCGCCGGAGGGCATCGTTGGCGGGGAATCGAGCGTCGATTCCCCAGAGCGTCCATTGTACGCCCCTCGCCGCCGTGCCGGGCGGTTCCGGCTTCGGTAGCATGCCCTGAGATCATGAACGACCCGCGAACACGACCCGCGAACCCCGTCCAGGAACCACCCGTGAGACCGATCCCGGCCGGGTGTCGGTCCGGCGGCCTGATGCTGGTCCTGCTTGCGATCATGGGATGCTCGACGGCCATCGACTCCAAGCCGGTTCGAGCCCTCGAAGCCGACGAATTCGTCCGGGTCGACGGGGAATCGAAATCGAGCTTCCCGCTCGATGCCGCGGCGGAGGCGGCGGGCCCGATCGAGACGGTCCGCGAGGTTGAAACGGTCGAAATCGACGGGCGTTCCTANACCGAAGCCACGGAGGANNTCATCGGGCCGGACGGGCTCGATGAAGAGGATCTTTCGATCGCCGTCGATGTCCCGGTGGGGGTTCCGTATCCGATCGAAAGCCTCGTGGGCCAGATCAACGGTCGTCCGGTGTACGCCGAGGAGTTCCTCTTCCCGCTCGAGGATCGCATCCTGCGGATCGTGGCCGAGAGCCCGCTGCCCGACGCGATCCGCAGCGTCGACGCCCTCGTCGTGCAGCGCTTCCGGGAATTCGTCGATTCGGAACTGATCATCGCCGAAGCCGAGAGCAAACTGGACTCCCAACAGCAGCAGGGAGTGCTGGCGTGGCTCAAGTCGGTCCAGGAGGACACCATCGCCGACCGTGGGGGAACCCGCGACACGGCATCGGCGAGCATCGAGGAGGAATTCGGCGTCAGCTTCGACGAATTCATGGTGCAACGCCGCAGCATCGCGTTGGCGAGCGATCTCCTCCGAAAACGCGTTCAGCCACGCGCGATCGTCTCCTGGCGCGACATCGAGCAGGCCTATCGCCGGAACTACGCCACCTTCAATCCGCCGCCGACGCTTCGGATCGGTCGNATTCGCTTCAGCACGAAGCGCGAGGTCGAAAAGGTCGAGCAGGCCAAGGCCCTCATCGCCGGCGGCGCGGATTTCGCGGCGGTCTGTGCGGCGATGGAGATTCCCGACGACGGCGCCTGGCTCGATCTCGAACTTCCCTCGGACGGCATCGCCGGGACGACCCTGACCAAGGCGGTGAAGTCGCGTCTGGAAGGTCTGGAGACCGGTGAACTCAGCGAGCCATGGGTCCAGACCGCCTTCATCTCGTGGTTCGCGGTGACGGGCATCGAGAAGCAACCGGGCCGGTCGATCTACGATCCTTCGGTCCAGTTCGGCCTCGAGGGCGAACTGTCCAACATGCGGATGGTCCAGGAACAGGATCGATACCTCAGCACGCTCAAGGATCGATGGGTNTCGGGCGACATCGACGAGATGCGTCGGCGGCTCCTCACGATCGCCCGACTTCGGTACTTCTTGAAGTAGATGGGCTGAAGGAGTCGGGCGAAAGCAAGCNNNNTGAANGATGNCGCNTGAACCGACCGGTGGGCGGTGACGTCCGNTCGCGNCGGCCCACCTGCGGGATCCAACCCGGTCGAATCCTGCCCATCCGCCCGGCGGTCGACCCGAGCCCGACCGTCCGCGTCAGAGGACGTCGAACATCTCGAGCCGCGGCGGTCGGCAGGTGAGGTCGACGGCGAGCACCACGATGCGAACTCGGGCGTTGAAACCCAGGCGAGCGCCGGCGCGTTCGAGGCGTCGACGCTGGTTCGNNCGGAGATGCCCTTCGGGTCGAGGGTTCGTGGCGGAGGTCTTGATCTCCGCGATCACCCAGGCGTCGTGGATCCGATCGAAGCCGAGAATGTCGATCTCGACGCCCGCCACCCGTCGATTGCGGGCGACGATGTGAATACCCCGGCGGGCGAGTTCCTTCGCGGCGAGATCCTCGCCCAGTCCCCCGAGTCCGTTCGACCCCGGGGGCCGGTGGCAGTGGAGGTTTCGTTTTCCTGATCGGAACCGTCGTCGGAAGGAGATCCGACTCCAGGATCGAATCCACGTCNGGAGGCTCGAGCCGACGCCGAGAAAAGCGGGTCGATCCGCCCGGNNATCGCGCCGTCGATCAGCCTCGTCNTCGGGCCGGCTCATTCCGGTGAGCCCGGCTCGTCGATCGAGCCTGAAGATTCGTCGTCCGGATCGAGGGGCATCGTGGATCGGTCGATGACGCTCGCCGCCTCGATCGATCGATGCAGGGCGTCGAGATCATCGAACGTGAAGTCAGGGGGGGTTCGGATCCCCAGCAGGCGTCTGGCGGGGCGATCGTCGATGAGCACGCCGATGCATCGTTCGTCGTCATGCAGGCCGGTGCAACTCGATGGAGCGCCGGCGGGTGGGAGCCCGACCCGCCAGCCGTGATCTCGAATCCAGGCCGTGAACGTCGCTTGGAATGCCGGCGACAACGCTTCGGCGACGAGGAACTCACGCTCGGGATCGAAGACCGAGGCGGGGTCACCCAGGCCGGCCGGATCGGCGTCGTCCACCCCGCTGAGCCACACCAGACGTCGGCATCGCGATTTCGATTCGTCGCCACTCGGCCGTGCCCGCCCCGGCGGCGCGCGATGGTCGAATGCATGCCACGCCGGAAGCAGCATCGGTTCGACGAGTCCGGCGCCCGGCCAGTCGATGCGTCGAATCGATTGTTCGGACGCGGGGGCGTCGACCCGGACGCTCGCAGCCTGCGTCCTCGAGGGAAGCCGGCCCTCGGACCGCTCCAGACAGATCGAGGCGAGCATGGCTGCGATTTCCGCGTCGATTCGTTCGGCGAGATCGCCGGGGCGAAGCGGGATCCGGGCCGCGATGCACCAGCGACGCAGATTCGATCCGATCTGATGCGCATCGATCCGCCATCGTCCGGCGCGGACGCGGACTGGATCGGTGCGACGAATCGAGTCGAGTTCCACGTGCCCGGCGGTGGGGACGATGGCGGCGATCGCCCGTTGCGGAAAGGTCCGGGTGCCCGGGCCAGTCGCGTCCGGCAGGGCGATCACGATGCCACCGTGGGCGACATACGCCGAGAGTCGGGAAGCGAGCGTCGAGGNGGGGGCGTCGAGCCAGTNGGCATCGGAGGGCGATCGCACCACCAGCACGGNAAAACGACGCCAGGAACGCGGTGGGTCNTCNAGTCCGACCCGCACCCATCCGGTCGAGCGTTCGAGATGCTCGGACACCAGATCGCAGGCATCGCCGAGCAGGTCGTCGATCGGCGGACCGCCACCGACGTCGAGGCATGCGAACGCGACGGGCTCGAGGCCTCGACGAAGTACCAGCAGCGCGAAGGCGATTCGATCGATCCGGGGGTCTCCTCGAATCCTCGGCGGATTNNNAGGCTCCACGAGGAAGAGNCGGCGACGGATCATCGCGGCGGATTCCTCGAACCAGTCACGGGTTCCGAGCCGTCGAAGTCCGGTGACGCGTGCGGCTCGTTCGAGGGCGTGAATCCAGTAGAGGTGCCAACGAGGGCATCCGGGATTGGCCTCGGCATCGAATCGCGTCTCNAGCCAGGTCATGGCCATCTTCATCGCGTCGAGCGACTTCCTTCGGTCCTTCCGGNTCGATCGGACGTGATCCTCGATGAGGGCGAGCGACGCCACGCCGGCCGCCGTCATCGAACCACGCGACGGATCGCCGCGCCGTCGATACCCCCAGCCGCCATCCGGATTCTGGGTGGCGAGGAAACGAGCTCGAATACGATCGAAGAGCGCGTTCGGAATCGAGACGCCGCGGCGAACCGCTTCGGTGATCGCCTGGAGTCCGAACTGGGTCAGNGACTGATCGATGAATCCGAGTCGNGGAGAAGGGCCNTAGTCCCAGCCGCCNCCCTCCGCCGAAAATCGCTCCAGCAATCGCGTGCACTCGTGCCGTCGCTCGCGTTCGAAGTCGGGAAGTCGGCACCAGACCATCAGCCGNGCCGCGATCGCATAGGTGCCGTCGGCGGGGGTGGCCGACATCCAGTCGATCGCGGCGGCGACTCGAGGCGATCGAGCCGGGATGCCGGCGTCGAGCAAGGCGAGCACCACGAGGGCGGTTCGGCCCGTCGGTTGTGGAGACTGGCCCGAGGGAGGGCGGATCGGCTCCCAGTGCCGGGTCGGATGATGCCGCTCGAAGATGAGCTCGATCAAGGCATCGAGCATCGCCCGGACCGTCTCTCGGGTGATCGCGGTGGGTTCGATCGCGTCGGTGGGCGGGTTGGCCCAACTGGAGCGGGGCCCGGGCGGGCGAAGGTCGGCCGAAGCGGCAGGGACCGCCCAGAGCATCAACATGAGGAGGGCGACGGAGCCGGTGCTCGATCGCGCAGCAGTCCTTTTTCGAGTCTCCATCGAGGCATGTCGCCCGGCCCGCCGTCACGGTACGGAGGAAATCCAGGTCGCCGGCCGGTGACCGCGGAATTTCCCTGGTGACGTCCGTCGTCCTTCGATGATCCCACTCGGAGGTTGAGACCGGGCCCCAGTCCGCGTACCTTCCCCCGATGCCAATCCTCGTCATCCAACACTCCAATTCGAGCGACACCGGCCTGATCGGTGANGCGCTTCTCCGACATGGCCTTCGTTGTCGCACCATCAGGCTTGCCGATGGCGACAAGATCCCCGCGGATCTCGATGGCATCGATGGCATTCTCTCGATGGGGGGCTCGGCCTCCGCGACNGACGACTCCCTGCCGTGGATCGCCGACGAGATCGCCCTGCTCGCCGCCGCCTCCGCGGCCCAGATTCCGGTTCTGGGCGTCTGTCTCGGGGCACAGCTGCTCGCCCGGGCCCTCGGTGGAACCGTCGCCAGGATGGAGTCCGCGTCCGTCGGACCGTGCCGGGTCGACATGACGGTCGCGGGCCGGGACGACCCGATGTTCCGCGGCCTGCCCTGGTACGCCACCTGGCCGGCCTGGCATCAGGACGAGATCACCACCCTTCCGCCGGAGGCTCGGCTTCTGGCGAAGAGCGAGGCCTGCGGCGTCGAGGCGTTCGCACACGGTGTCTTCGCCTACGGCGTGCAGTTCCACCCGGAATGGACCGCGACGCGAATCGTCGAACTGTGCGACGACCCGGCGGACCATCTCGACCCCGGGGCCGACTACGGCGGCATCAAGGCCGCGGTGCGGGATGACGCGGAGGCGATCGANCGGATGGGTTCGCGTTTCGCGGAGAACGTGGCTTCCTATCTCGTCCCCGTGGANCGGGTGAACGCCGGCGTGCCGAAGGACATTCACCACTGAACCGCGTCGACNACGATTCNCGCCCGCGNACCNCNCGGATGGNGTCTTCGCTCGTGAGCGCGATCTCGTGGGCCGTCGTGGCGTCGATGGCGTCGATGGCGNNGATGTCCAGCGTGTCCGCCGCGAGCGGCGTCGGGCGTGAGGGAATCGTCCAGCAGGAGGCCGAATCGGCGCCGGCGACGATCATCGGAACCGGCTCGGACACTGATGCCGAGTTGACGCTGCGTGNCGAGATCGAACGTGCCACCGAGGCCATCGCGGAGGCACAGGCCGCCACGACGCCGGACGAAAAGCAGATCGAGTCGCTTCAGCGGCGACTGCTTGATCTCAACGAGACGCTTGCGGCGGAAAAACGGCTCGAGACCTTCCAGGCGAAGTCACGGGACATCGATGAGGCTCGTGTCCTCGCCAAGGCGCTGCTCGCGACTTCCGCCGAACCGTATGTGAACCCGGTGATTCCCCGGGACCTCGACGAGGAAGCATTCGAGGCGGGGCTTGATGCCGCGATGAAGGCTTCCCGGGTCGCGGACAAGGTGCTCGAAGAGATCGACCGGGAGCAGGCGCGTCGGCGAGATCGCCGGCTGGAGATTCGGAAGGCGATTTCCGAAACCGAGACCGAGCTGCTCGAGCTCGAATCCCAGCCCGGACTCGGTTCCTCCGAGCTCGTGCTTCGACGCAAGTATCTCATCCAACTTGCGGCGCTCGAAGCCGAACGTCGGTACAACGACGACTCGGACGATGTGGTTCGAATCGAGCTCAGGGCCCGTATCCAGATCGCCGCCCGTCTCGACCGGACGCTGGACGCGTGGGCGTCCCGGGCCTCTTCGAGGCGGATTCAGGAGGCGGAGGCGACCCGGGTCGAGGCTACCGAAGCCGCGGAGGCTCAGGCGTCGCCGATCGCTCGCGCGGCCGCGAACGAGAACGCGCGAATGGCCCGGCGGCTGGCGATGGTGGTCTCGGAACGCGACTCGGGTCTCGCCGAGCTCGACAACCAGCACCGACTGCTCAACCGACTCAAGGCGCGGGTCGACAGTGACGATGCCAAGTTTCGCGGGCGGGTCACCCCCGAGGTCGCCCAGCTGCTTCGCAAGCGACTCTCCGAGTTTCCCGACGAGCAGGAGTTGAAGCGTCGGGTCCGCGAAGTCAAGGTGATGCTGGCGGATCTGGATCTCGACCGCGTGCTGTTGCTCGACGGCATGGATGCGTTGGCCGATCCGAATCGATTCGCCGTCGCCGAGGTGAAGGCCGCGGGGCTCGACGGACCGAACGCCGANTCGGTGGTCAAGGAGCTCGTCGAGATCTACGAGGCTCGACTCGACCGGTACGGACAACCGCTGCTGGCGGCGGTCAACGAGGAGATCGAGACGCTCGAAATGCTCGTCGACGTCGATCTGGCGCTCGCCGCGTTGAGTGGTCGATATCGGCAGCTGGTGTTGCGCGAGACGCTCTGGATTCGCGACGTCAGGGCGTTTCAGTCGGGATTCATCGGTCGGACCTTCGCCGAGGCGGGATCGCTGTTTCGGCCATCGAGATGGACCGTCATCGTCGATGCGTTGGGCGAAGCCGTGATTCAGGATCCGTTGACGCTGCTGTTCGGCGTGGCGTTTCCGCTGGGCGTCTTCGCACTCCGGCGCCGCATCTCGAGCAGGGTCGTGCTGGCGAGCGTCCGGGTCGCTCGGGCATCCACCGACCGATTCCGGGAAACGCTGATCTGCCTTCTGCTGGCGTTCCTCCACGGGGCCGCGATCGCGATGCCGGTGCTCGTCCTTGGATCGGTCCTCTCGGACGTGAGGATCGGAAGCGATTTCGCGACCGTCGTGGGTCGGAACCTCGTCACCGCCGGCTGGTACCTGCTCTGGCTGGGAACCCTTCGTTCGATGGTGCGTCCCGACGGGCTGGCCGAGCACCACTTCGGTTGGTCGAAGGCCTCGATGAAGGCGATCCGGAAGGCCACGATTCCGCTTCTGCTGACGATTCTCGTCGGGTTCTTCGACCGCATGTGTGATTCCGGGGGGCTCGACCTGCCGGACGTGGGCCGACTCTTCTACGGNCTTCTCCCCATCTGTTTCGCGGTGACGGCGTTCATCCTGCTCAATCCGGTGAAGGGCCTCTTCGTCCCATCCATCGAGCAGAATCCGGATGGAAAGCTCGCGCAGGCACCCTGGCTTCCGGTGGCCGGCGTGATCGGCCTTCTCCTCGGGGTTGGCGTGTTCTCGGTCGCCGGTTGGTACGCCACGGTCCTGCTGCTGCAACGAGTCCTCATCCAGAGCGTCATGGCCCTGGTGGTCCTGTTGATCGCACGCGAGCTTCTGCTCCGACTGCTGTCGTGTCGGCAACGGGCGCAGGAGATGATCCTCCGGCGTCAGGAGGCGAACGGCGAGGACATCACCGAGCAGGAGGGGCATCTCGAGACGCTGAGCGAGCAGACCCAGGGCGCCATCGGCTTCACGGTCTTCGTGTTGCTGGCGATCAGCCTGTGGTACCTGTGGTCACCCGTGCTGCCGGCCCTGCAGTTCGGCGATGGCATCGTGCTCTGGAGCCGCTCGATCGAGACCCTCGTCGCCAACGACGACGGGAAGCTCGGCACGACGACGATTTCCGAGTCGATCACCCTGCGCGATCTCGCCGCGGCCGTCTTCACCATCGGATTCGCGGTGTACGCGGCTCGGCACATCCCCTATCTCATCGGTCTGCTCCTGCTCGACCGATTCCGGGTCGGCATCGGAAACCGATACGCCACGGTCCAGATCCTCCGGTGGGCGATCGGCATCGGCGGTCTCTCGGCCGGGTTCGCGATGCTGGGCGTGACGTGGGACAGCGTCCAGTGGCTCGCCGCCGGTTTCACGGTGGGGCTGGGATTCGGCCTGCAGGAGATCTTCGCGAACTTCATCTCCGGGATCATCATCCTCTTCGAACAGCCGGTCCGGGTCGGCGACATGGTCACGGTCGGGGGGACGACGGGCCGGATCACCACCGTCCGCATGCGTTCGACCGCGATCACCGACTGGGACAACAAGGTGCTGATGGTCCCGAACAAGATGCTGATCACGCAGGAGGTCATCAACTGGTCGCAGGGGGAGACCAGCATCCGGGTGGTGCTCTCNGTGGGCGTGTCCTACGGCGAGGATCCGGAGCAGGTCGCGGCGATCCTGCTGGAGGCNGGNCGCTCGGCACCGCACGTCCTCNAGGATCCNGNNCCGACCGTGAACTTCACCGGCTTCGGCGACAGNTCCATGAACTTCGATCTNCGCGTCTTCATCGCCACCACCGAGTCGCTGGTNGAGACGCGGACCCGGATCAACACCGACGTGAAGCGNCGCTTCGANGAAGCNGGCGTGACGATTCCGTTCCCGCAGCGGGACATCCGCGTGACCATGATCGGCGATTCGGCGATCGGGCCGGCTGCGACGAACGACGAGGACGANCGCCCCGCGTCGCCGCGGGATGGCGACGCATGAGTGATGCAAGCAGGATCGCGACCCGCCTGAGGCCCTTCGGGACGTCGATCTTCTCGGAGATGTCGGCCCTCGCGGCCCGCCATGACGCCGTCAACCTCGGNCAGGGATTCCCCGACTTCGACGGTCCCGTCGAGGTCCTCGAATCCGCGGCTCAAGCGGTGCGCAACGGCCCGAACCAGTACGCACCGCTCGCCGGCCTCCCGATCCTGCGGCACGCGATCGCGAGCTGGTTCGACCGGCGGTACGGACTCGCCGTGGATCCGGACCGGGAAGTGACGGTGACCACCGGGTGCACCGGTGCGATCGCCGATGCGATGCTGGGACTGTTGGAACCCGGTGACGAGGTCGTGCTGGTCGAGCCGTGGTACGACTGCTATCCGGCCGCGGTCGCGATGGCGGGGGGCCGATGCCGGTTCGTGACCCCCGTCGCACCCGCCTACCGCCTCGAGGCGGCGATGCTCGAAGCGGCGGTGACCCCGCGGACGAAGGTGCTCGTCGTGAACTCGCCGCACAACCCGACCGGGCGGGTGTTCGACGAGGCGGAGTGGGACGTCATCGAGGCGTTCTGCGTGCGTCACGACGTGATCCTGATCAGCGACGAGGTGTACGAGACGCTGACCTTCGAACGCCCGCATCGACCGGCGCTCGCCCGCCCCGGCCTCCGATCACGGGCGATCATCGCCTCGGGCATCGGGAAATCGTTCTCGCTGACCGGCTGGAAGGTGGGCTGGACGGTGGCATCGCCCGCGTTGACCGAGGCGATCCAGGCGGCGCATCAGTTCACGATCTTCAGCGTGGCGACGCCGCTCCAGGTCGGGGCCGCCACGGCGCTCGGTCTTCCCGACGCCTATTTCGACGAGTTCATCGCCGACTACCGGGCACGACGCGACCAGCTNGTCGACGGGCTTCGCTCGGTGGGACTCGAACCGATCGTCCCCGAGGGAACCTACTTCACGCTGGTGGAGACCGCGCCACTCGGCATCACCGACGATCGCGCGTTCTGCGAGCGACTGGTGCGGGAGATCGGGGTCGCCGCGATCCCGACCTCGTCGTTCGACCATGCGGGGCGGAGCGGCCCGATCCGGTTCGCGTTCTGCAANCAGCCGGAGGTGCTCGCCGAAGCGATCGATCGCCTCCGCGGCGTCCGGACTCTTCTCGCATGACCGGTTCGGTCCTCGTCGCCGCCGACTGGGTGGTGATCGCGGGATACCTCGGGCTGGTCCTGGCCATCGGAATCTTCTTCGCGCGGCGGGGCTCCTCCAGCACCGGCGGGTACTTCCTCGCCGGGCGTTCGCTTCCCTGGTGGGTCGCGGGAACCTCGATCGTCGCCACGACCTTCTCGAGCGACACGCCGCTTCAGGTCGTCTCGCTCGTCCGCCAGGGCGGCATCGGGGAGAACTGGTGGTGGTGGTCGATGGCGGCGGGGCATGCGGCCGGCGTGTTCCTCTTCGCACCGCTGTGGCGACGCAGTTCGCTGCTCACCGACGTCGAGTTCATCACCACCCGGTACGAAGGGCGATCCGCCCGGATCCTNCGGATCGTCGANGGAATGTGGCAGGGTCTGCTGGTCAACGGCGTGGTGCTGGCGTCGGTGACGATCGGCATGGCCACGATCGCANGGGTGATGCTGGGCATTCCCACGGATGCGGTGGTGGAGATCGCCGGACTCCGGTTCGATGCCGCGACGGGACTGGTCGCGGTGCTCGCGGTCGCGACCCTGGGCTATTCCATGCTGTCCGGACTCTACGGCGTCGCGTGGTCGGACCTGCCGCAGTTCGTCCTGGCGATGGTGGGATCGGTGGTGCTGGCGATCGCGGTGGTGACGGATCTCGGTGGACTCGACGTGATGATCGAGCGACTCGACGCGACCCCGTGGTCGCCCGCGAACGCGACCGATCTCGCCCCGTCGACCGCGGACGGCGCCGCGATGGCGACCGCGATCGCGTTCTTCACNCTGAACTGGTGGGCNCGGGTGCCGGGTCANGGGGCGCTNGCCCAGCGGNTGCTNGCGACGCGNTCNCCNCGGGANGGNGCGCTCGCNCTCGCNTGGTTCACGATCGCCCACTACGTGCTNCGNCCGTGGCCGTGGATCATCGTCGCCCTNGCCTCCATCGTGCTNGTNCCGACGACCTTCGANGCNGNNGAGNNNGNCTGGGTCGCNTCNATGCCNGACAAGGACGCNTTCCCGTGGATGATCNGGAACCACCTCGGCCCCGGNNTNCGNGGNCTGCTNGTNGTCGCNATGCTCGGGGCGTTCATGAGCACNGTCGACACGCACGTCAACCTNTCNTCNGCNTACCTGCTCAACGANGTNCTNCGNCCGATCCGNCGTCTGCTNCGGCGGGAGGNGGANCCNCNNNCGGGNTCGGGGGATGCNGGNGGNGCGGGNGAGGTNTGGAAGGCGAGAGCGCTNGCCATTCCGGTGCTCGTGCTGGTGCTNCTGGTNGCGAGTGGATTCGANGACATCATCAAGCTCTACAAGTANCTNGGNGTNATCGCCGCCGGNACCGCGCCGGTCCTNATNCTGCGNTGGTACTGGTGGCGNACNACGGCCTGGAGCGANATCGCGGCGATGGGNACCTCNCTCNTGGTCGGAAACCTGCTGGTNCGATTCGGGCCGCTGGCGGTNCCNGCGGANGGGGCNGACGACCTCTTCGGNCCNCGGCTGCTNGCGGTCACGNTGGCTTCCGCGGCGGTCTGGATCCCCGCCACCATGCTCAGTCGGCCCGCGAGCGATGCTCGACTGGTTCGGTTCCTGACCACGGTCCAACCGGGCGGCCCGGGGTGGCGGGCCTTCGCCCGCCGAATGGACGAGCCTGATCCGCGGGGGATCCTGGTACCGATCGTCTGGGCCGGGATCGGGACCTGCGGGATCTGGATGGCGATCGTCGGGATCGGCTGGCTGCTGCTCGGACGCCCGGTTCAGGGGCTCCTGATGGTGCTTGGGGCGGCGACTCTCGGGGTCCCGACGATCCGGGCCGCCGCGAGGCTGGGAAGCCGTTGACTTGATCAAACGTGGATCCCTGCTATCCTCTGCGATTCCCCTTGGGCCGCGTCGAGACGTCGCCCCGCCGAAGAAACCGTCCCCCGGGACCCGGAGCTTGACCGTGTACGCAATCATCGAAGACAGCGGAACCCAGATCATGGTGCGTCCCGGAGACGTCATCGAGATCGATCCCCGCACCGATGGCAGCGAACCCAAGGGCGACCTGGTGTTCGATCGGGTCCTTTCCGTCAGCAACGAGGACGGCAAGGGTGGCACCGTCGGCACGCCCTACGTCGAAGGCGCCACGGTCGCCGCGGAGATCGTCGCCGAGAAGAAGGGCGAGAAGCTCGTCTCGGTTCGATACAAGCGCCGCAAGGGCATGCGTCGAAAGACGGGGCATCGTCAGCAGTACCTGACGGTCCGCATCGGCGACATCTCGGGCGGCTGAACCCCCCGCGAATCCGCATGCGGTTCAGGTGACCCATGCGATGTGTGAAACACGACACCCGTCGGCCCGAGGCCGGCGGGTGTTTTTCTGTTCATGCGTCGACGTGTCCATGCGTCCCCGATGAACTTCGGCACGGCACTCGCGGCACGCCGAGCCCCTCGGAGGTCGCGATGGGATTCAGACCCGGCCGATCATCCGCCGGACCGCATCCACGGATTCAGGTTCACCCGTCCGCGCGGAAAGCGTGGCGGCCTCGCAGGTGGCGAGCAGGTCGATGGTCGCGTCGGTGGACCGTCCGGGTTCGGCACCGGATCGAATGCGAATCTGGGTTCGCATCGACTCGACGAGTTCGGTGGTGAAGTCGGCGGGTTCGGTCGAGCCTCGAGACTCCTGATCGATCAGCGTGCCATCGGGGCCGGCCCAGTCGAGCCGGCCATCGATGCACTGAAGACGTCCGCTCGCACCGAAGAGCGTGACCATCCTCGCGTGACGTCCGACCTCCGTGCCCGCCGTCACCGACGCGGCCCGTCCATCGGGGAAGCGGGCGATCGCGAGGATCCGGGTCGGCTTCGAGGAAGGGGTGCCGACCGGGCGGACCGCGGTCGCGTCGACGTGCGTGGGCGTACCGAACCAGATCGAAAGAAGATCGAAGGCGTCGAAGAGTCGGCCGGTGATGGCGGTCTCTCGTTCAGGACCGGAGCACTCGATCGCCGCCGCCGACGGGGTCTCGAAGGCGGTCGCGGCATCGATCAGTCGTCGGCCCGCGGAAAGGTCTCGGAACGTGGGCACGGGCGTCGGCAGGTGGGTCGAGTCGAGGAGTTCCGCCGATTCCTCGACGGAGGCCGGTCGAGGCGCGAGGGTGAGCAGCGGCCGATGCGCGCGTTCCGCTTCGGCGATCATCGCGGCCAGCACGTCGGTGGGCATCACGCGGTCGGGGTCGGCGATCAGCGTGGCATCGGCGTCGGCGTTCGCGAGACTCCGAGGGTCGTCGTGATGGGCCACGCCGAGCCTGGTGGCCTCCTCGCGGATCGTCACCGCCTCGCCACCGATCGCCGCCGGTTCGAGGCGTCCGCCGTCGAACAGCCCGCCGAGCATGCTCGCCTGCCGCTCGCCCGCCCAGATCGCCACGCGTTCCCTGTTCCCTTCCGGCATGCCCCGATGCTAGCGGCTGTCCGCTGGATCGGGGGGATCGTGGGGGAATCGGTGCTAGACTTCCATTGGCGAACGGGCGATCGCGTCGGTGAAACGGCGAGGAAAGTCCGAGCACGAGAGGACAACGGTGGTGGGTAACACCCACCGGCCCGTGGGCTGCGGGTCAGGGAAAGTGCCACAGAAAAGAAACCGCCGATGTGACTTCGGTCGCAGGCAAGGGTGAAAAGGTGCGGTAAGAGCGCACCGCCCGTTCCGGTGACGGACGGGGCACGGCAAACCCCACCGCGTGCAAGCGCAAGCAGCTTCAGTCGGGGGTCGACCGGAAACGATCGACCCTCGGATCCGTGGTCCGCGGATTGAAGCGGGTGGCGTGCTGGAGGGCGTCGGCAACGACGTTCCCAGAGAAATGATCGCCGCGGCGGCCTCGATCGGGGGTCGTTCGACGGAACTCGGCTTACAGTTCGTCCCAGCCCGACCCGCTCCGGCCTTCGCATGAAGGTCGGAGCGTTTCTTGTTCCGTGCCTCGATGTTTTCCGGATTATTCGCGTCTCAGGCCCGATTTGGTCGAACCTTCGGGACGAGCTGTTCGTAAACAATGGTTTGTGGATGATTTATGTCAACATCTNGTGGTTTGGTGAATGGAATTCCACTACCGGCTGTTTTCTGAAATGAATCGGAACGTCCTTGCCTTTGAGGGCGTGCTCGCGACAATAGCAACAGCGAACCGGACAGCGGTTCGCAGACAACGGGGTGGCTTCTGAACGATTCGACCGTTTCGGTCGGGTTCAGTCTCAAAGGCTGCCTTGAAGAGAAGAGACGTAGTTTGAGTGCGTTTTCGTTCCGCCACCAGGGGTGCAGGCGGATCAGGCTCGAGTCGTTCGAGGAGGCTATCCATCGGCCGATTCGGAGGGCGGGAGTCGGAATCGGGTCGCTGAGGATCGCTGGTCACGAGACCAGGGCCACGGCGGCGGAGGGTCGAGCGGGGAAGTGCCCNACTCGAAGCGTGGTCATCGAGCAAGCGACACGGATTGTTCCGCACGCTCGCTGACCGAGTTGAAGCCGAACGACGTGTGGATCACGTCCGAGGCACGACCGGTGAAACAAGGCTCGACAGAAGAGCCGGGAAGGACCCATCACCCATGTCGATCGCATCGAACAAGACGACTTCACTACAGGCCTACACCATGCTGGTCTATCGCAAGCCGCTTCATCCCGAGTTCTTCGGGATCGAGGGCCGCAAGCGGATCCAGCAGGATGACTTCGAGTTCGAAGGTTGGATCTTCCCCGGCGGGCAGCTCTCACGCTTCCAGTCTGGAAACGTGACGATCTGCGAGGTCGTCACGGATCAGGTCGAAAGCCTTCCCGAGAAGGGTCTCGTCGCGAACCTGCCCTGTGCCGGCGAACGCGACTTCGAGAACACCTTCGGCGACACCGTCACCTANATGACGACGATGCAGACGGAAACCCTGTCGGACCACCTCTACGAATCCACCTACCGGGAGATGACGCAGCACGCCCGGGAGTCGAACTCGCTCGTGGTGCGATCGGACGGTGCGTCGCGTCCGGAGATGTCGGTACTCGACATCCAGCGATACCGGACCGAGGTCCATGTGCAGGGGTATCACCTCCGCGCNGACTGCGGGCTCGTCCTGCGGACGCAGTCCATGTTCCGGCTCGGTGTCGACGAAGAAGAGGAATGATCACCTGAATCATCTGGATCATCCGGATCATCTGGATCATCAGCCCTTCAGGGCTGCTTGAATCGACCGCACGCGGCGGCGTCGTCCTTCGGGACACGCCGCCGCGTTCTTTTNCACTGNAGCCCGGNCCGCGTCGCGTGGAATCCACNCCACGGCTCCACCGGTAGACTGAGNCGATGGGAACTCCCGATCCGATGCTGGAACGCGCCGCTCGTGCGATGGTCGAAACCGACCTGCTGCTCGGCGCGGCGTTGGTGCCGCTCGCGGTCCGGCCGGTCGAGGACCTCGCGCCGTCGGCCGCCGAGGTGACGGAGCATGCGACCGAACGATCGCCGGCCCGTTCCACCNCGGNCCCGGNGCCGGCTGAAGCGGTCACCGCCGGATCGGTCGCGGTCGAATCGGATCCGGCCACGTCCGGGGAGTCTTCGATCGGGGTGGGGACGCCGGCGATCCCGATGGGGGAACTCGTCGGTAATTCTGCGCCCGAGAAACTCGCCGATCTCGCCGTGCGTCATGCCGCGGAATGCTCGCACTGCACCGCTTCGACCACCCATCTGAACATCGTCTTCGGCGAAGGCGACGCGGACGCCTCGTTGATGTTCGTCGGCGAGGCGCCGGGCGAACGCGAAGACCGATCGGGGCGTCCCTTCGTCGGACCGGCCGGTGAGAAGCTCGACCAGATGATCGGTGCGATGGGATTCTCGCGGGAGTCGGTCTACATCTCGAACGTGCTCAAGACGCGGCCGCCGGAGAACCGGACCCCGCGGCCCGACGAGGCCGCGGCCTGCGGACGATGGCTCGCATCGCAGATCGAGCTGATTCGGCCGACCGCGATCGTGGCGCTCGGCGGACCGGCCGCGAAACTGCTGCTTGGAACCGATACCGGGATCACGCGGCTGCGTGGCGTGTGGGGACGGTACGACGTCGGCGAGCTTCGGATCCCCGTCATGCCGACGTTCCATCCCGCCTACGTGCTGCGTCAGTACACCGCGGACGTGCGGGCGGCGGTCTGGAACGATCTCCAGCTCGCCCGCGACCTGGTCCGGTCGTCCGAGTAGGACCGGTGGCCGGTCGTGCGCCGGGGTGTCAGTGGTCCTGGCGGTCGAGCACGGANTCGAGCACGATCGTGATCGGCCCGTCGTTGAGCAGCCGGACTTCCATGCTCGCGCCGAATCGCCCCGTCTCGACGCGGAGGCCGTGTCGTTCGCGGAGCATCGTCCCGACCCGGNCCACCGCCGGAGCGGCGACCTCCGGGGCCGCCGCCGCGATGAAACTCGGTCTGTTACCGCGTCGGCAGTCCGCCTGGAGCGTGAACTGNCTCACCAGCAGCACCTCGCCGGCCGCCGCCGCGAGATCGAGGTTCATCCGTCCCGCTTCATCGGGGAAGACGCGAAGGCCGGCGATCTTGCGGGCCATCCAGGTCCCGGCCTCGTCGTCGTCACCGGTCGCGACACCGAGCAGCACCAGAAAACCCTTGTCGATCTCGCCGACCACGTCGCCGTCGACGGTGACGCTGGCGGATCGGACACGCTGGACGACGGCTCTCATGACGAGGATCGCCCCGGTTCAGGTGCCGAGAAANGCNAGNGACGCCACGGAGACCATGTGGTTNCCGCGGTCGTCGGAGGCCTGCTTGTAGTCGATGAGTTCGATGTCCGCGGCCTTGGCGAGCGAGGCCACGGCGTACATGTTCCCGACCGAACACCACCGCGTCTGGTTCTTGCACCACTCCATCGCTTCGAGGAAGCCCGCGGCGTCGTTCTCGAGGAACTTGCCGAGATGCTCGCGGTCGTGTCGTTCGACTTCGACCCGGCGGTCGTCGTCGACCGGCTTGGGTTCGCCGAACTGGGGACCGACGTGCGAGAGATCCGCGGACGACACGAAGTAGGTGAGTCCGCCGACCTCCTCGAGCGTCTCGCCGAGGGCCTTCACGAACTCGGGCGTCGACACCCGCTTGCCGTCGTCGGAGATCATGGGCACGAGCGGATCGGGCATCAGGGCCGCGACCACCGGCACGTCGCCGAAGAGGTGGGTGAGGAACGGAAGATGGAGCTCGATCGAGTGCTCCGGAACGAGGTCGAGTTCGTCCTTGAAGAGCCGNTCACCGAGCTTCTCCTTGAGCTTCGCGAGCACGTCGCGGTCGGGCGTGACCCGGCCGAGCGGCGTTTCGTGTTCGAGCTCGGTCATGACCACGCCGTCGCCGACCCCGAAGTGATTGGTTCCGAGGATCACGACCCGGTCGGGCTTCGCGGCACCNACCCAGGCGCGATAGCCGCCCGCGTAGACTTCGGCGCCTCGGACGTAGTCGAGGTGCGGCACGACCAGGCCGACCACGGGAGTCTCGAACTCGGGATCTTCAGCCTGCTCCATCCAGGTCTCGAGCATGCCGACCGCGAGTTCGCGGGCCCACTCCCGCTGGGCGTCGGCGTCTTCGGGCGGCTTCTCGTCGCCGCCTCGAGCCTGGGCCGCCAGCTGGACGAGCGAACCGGACGCCTGCAGGGGGAGGGAGCCTCGCTCGTGGAGCGTCTCCGAGAGCTTCTTCTCGTACTCCTCGTACTTCGGGCCCCACAAGAGGCCGAACTGGTCCATCTGGGTCGCGAGGGCTTCGACCTGGGTGCGGGCTTCCTTGAGCACGGACTCCCGATCCGGGGTTTCCGCGGCGACCAGTCGTTCCGCGATCGCGGTGGTGTCCAGTTCGCCTTCGAAGAGCTGGATGACGGACAGGGCCTGCGGCTGNACCACCATCGTCTGCTGGATCAGCATCGAGGGGTCTCGAAGGGCGACGAACTGCTTTCCCTCCTTCTGGACCGGCATCGGCTGGATCGGCCGGGCGTGGGGCTTCAGGACGTGGGACGGTGTTGGGGTGGCTTCTTCGCTCATGATCCCGGGAGTGTAGCCAACCCTCGTGGCTTCTCCGGGTGGTCGGGCCATGAAAACCGCCGCTATCGGTCCGATTGGAGGTACAATCTTCGACCCGCCGCATTCGTTCCCGGACTTGCCGGATCGATGGTGGGGCATCCGCGAGCCGAGTCCTCGACTTTGCTCGATCCGGAATCGTCATCGGTCGAAGGAGACCGAGCCAAGGCGGTTTTCGGCGATCTTTCGTGTGTTCGGTCGAACCGAACGATGGTTCGATGCGATTCATTGACAGGAGCGGATAGAGATCCGACTCCAGACCGCGGGCGAATACCACCCGACGACCCCAGATCCAGATCTTCTCCAGCGAGACCTCATGATGAAGACTCCCGACTTTCGTGCCGTCCGAATGATCAAGACCATCGCCCCCGCGACGCTCGTCTTCGCGATGGTGGCGTGCGAACCCGGCGGTGGTGGGGCCACCGAGGCCGAAGCGAAGGCGGCGACGCCCGCAACGGTCGCGACGACCACCCCGGCCGAGACGCCCACCACGGTGGCCACCAAGCCCGCGCCGGTCGAGACGACGCCGGAGGTCGGACCCAAGAGGATCTCGAAGGACGCGCTCCCCGACCGTCGGAAGACGCTCCCCGCGGCACCGTCCGGNCTGACGACCGCGCCCACCACCGCAAGCAAGGGGCCGGTCACGCGGCCGGGCATCAANCAGGTCTCGGCACCGCTCGACATCACCTTCGATCCGCCNAAGCTCGCGCTCGGCATCATGCAGCCCGGCGTGCCGAAGACGGGCATCATCAAGATGACCAACAACGGCGACGCGCCGATCCAGATCAAGAAGGCCGTCGCGAGCTGCGGCTGCACGACGCCCAACTGGCCGAAGACCCCGATCGCCCCCGGTGAGACCGCGGAGATCGAGATCACGCTCAAGCCTTCGACCAAGCAGGGACTCAAGCTCAGCAAGCGNGTGACGCTCCAGATGGTCAGCGGTGCGCCGCAGGTCCTCACCGTCGAGGGCGAAGTCGGCCTCTTCGTGAAGATGGAACCGTCCTTCCTCGACGCCGGCAAGCAGACCGAAGCGGATCAGCAGTCGGTCAGTCTCGTGGCGGTCGACAAGATCCCGTTCACGGTGATCTCCGCCGAGCCCGACGTCGTCTCCGGCCTCGGCGGCGAGAAGAAGCTTTCCCACGAGCTCGCCATCGACTGGGCGGCCTGGGAGACCGGCGGCCGCAGGCCGACCGTGAAGCTCATCACCGACCATCCGAACGCCCCTGAGATGAGCGTCACCGTTCGCCGCTCGATCGTCCGACAGAAGCCGCTCCCGCCGACGCCCGGTGCGCAGCCGGCGCGTCCGATGGGTGGCCGTCTGGTCAATTCGGCCCGCGCCGGTGACGTCGATGCGGTCAAGCTCGCGATCGCGTCCGGCGAAGCCGTCGGCCAGACCTCGGCCGGTGGCATGTCCTCGCTCCACTGGGCGGCGAAGGAGGGCAACATGGAGATTCTCACGTTGCTCCTCGACGCGTCCGCCGATCCCAACCTCGCGAACAAGGCCGGAAAGACCTCGGTCGCGATGGCGGCGGAGAGCGGTCAGCTCGGCGCCCTCGAACTCCTCGTCGCGAAGGGCGGAGACATCGACCACGTCGACCAGATCGGCGGCACGCCGCTGCTCTGGGCCGTGGCCCTCTCCAAGGATCCTTCCACCGCGAAGTACCTCGTCGACGCAGGCGCGTCGGTGAACGTCGTCGACAAGAGCGGCATGACGCCGCTGATCTGGGCCGCCGGCATCGGCCAGCCCGAAGCCGTCGCGATCCTCGTCGACAACGGCGCCGAGATCGACGTCGTCGAGATCCACTCGAAGGAATCGGCCATGATGCGGGCCGCCCGCATCGGCAACGCCGGCAGCCTTCGGATCCTGCTCGATGCCGANGGCGACATGGAACTCAAGAACATGCTCGGACAGACCGCGGCGGTCATCGCCGCGGCCCAGGGCCGCCTCGAGAAGGTCAAGATGCTCGGTGACGCCGGTGCGGATCTCTCGGTTCGCGACCTTCGGGGCTGGACGGTCCTCGACCACGCCCGATCCCGGACCGACTCGGAACGCACCGAGGTCATCGAGTATCTCGAAGGGGCCGTTCCGGACGAGGTTCGGAACGCCACCCCGGTGGTCGGCGGCTGACCCCGCGACCCGATCCCGAAAGACGATTCAAGCCGCCCGCCGATTCCGGTGGGCGGCTTTTTCGTGCNCGAAGACGAGTCGGTGCCGGCGGTGATCCTTATGATGGCCCGTTCAGGACCCGATCGCCGGATCGGGCCGTCCGCGTCCGAATGGGATCACACGACATGAGCACGACCACGACCGCACCGTACGAACGACTCCTCGAGATCCTCAACGAGGAGGCCGTTCTGGGTTCGATCGGAGGCCTGATCGGCTGGGACCAGGAGACGATGATGCCCGCCGGTGGTGCGACGCATCGGGCGAAGCAGCTCTCGCTTCTCGCCCGGCTCGGNCACGAGCGCATGACGTCCTCCGAGGTGGCCGACCTGCTCGCGGCATGCGAATCGGAGATGGACGTCGACGCCGACACCGAAGCCGCGGCGAACNTCCGGAACATCCGCCACGATCACGACCGGGCGGTCCGACTGCCCGCGTCCCTCGTGCAGGAACACGCGGAGACCGCGAGCGCCGCCCAGCACGAGTGGGCGGAGGCGCGGAACGACAACGACTTCAAGCGTTTCCTCCCGTGGCTCGAGAAGACCGTCGACATCTGCCGCCGCAAGGCCGAGTGCTACGGCTGGGCCGAAGGCGGCGAACCGTGGGACGCCCTCGCCGAGGACTACGAGCCCGGCTGCACCGCGGCGGGNGTCGCGGAGGTCTTCGGACCGCTTCGCGACCGGCTNCGTGACCTGATCGCGGAGATCGTCGCATCCGGAGCGCAGCCGGATGGACGACTGGACGGNATCGAACTTCCTCGAGACCGACAGATGGACTTCTGTCTGGACGTCGCGGAACGCATCGGCTTCGACCGGGAACGCGGCCGACTCGACGTCTCGACGCACCCCTTCTGCGGTGGTTCCCACTGCGACGACGTGCGGATGACCACGCGATTCCANGATGGGATGCTCACCGACGCGGTGAGTTCGACGATGCACGAATCCGGGCACGCGATGTACGAGCAGGGGCTCCGGTACGAGGCGTTCGGNACGCCCTGCGGATCGAGCGTCTCGCTCGGGATCCACGAGAGCCAGAGCCGGATGTGGGAGAACCAGGTCGGCCGGAGCGAGTCGTTCTGGCGATTCGCCACGCCGATGCTGGAGCGTCACTTCGGTGCCGCGGTCGCGGGCATCGACGCCCGGGCCGCGTTCGAATCGGCGAACCGGGTCGCCCCCGGTTTCATCCGCGTCGAAGCGGACGAGGCGACGTACAACATGCACGTCATGATCCGCTTCGAACTCGAACGGGCGATGCTCACCGGCGACCTCGAGCCGGCCGGCGTCCCCGAGGCCTGGAACGCCGCGTACCGGGACTATCTCGGCCTCGAGGTTCCGGACGATCGTCGCGGCTGCCTGCAGGACGTCCACTGGTCGATGGGGGCGCTCGGCTACTTCCCGACCTACACCCTCGGAAACCTCTACTGCGCCCAGATCTTCGAACACGCCTGCGAGGTGATGCCGGGGCTGGTCGANGGATTCGCCGACGGNGAATTCTCGGGTCTTCTCGACTGGCTGCGGAGCAACATCCACGTCCACGGGCGTCGATATTCACCGGCCCAGCTCTGCGAGCGGATCACCGGCCGGCCGCTGTCCGCGGACCCGCTGATGCGGTACCTCGAGGGCAAGTTCCGGCCGCTCTACGGGATCTGAGCCGCGAGTCCGGGAATCCCGAGCGGGAGACGACGGGAATCGAATCGGAGGGGGACGGCGTCGCGGATCCCGCTACACTGTGGGGCTCGCCGCATCGACCGGGCCCGGCCCGGCTGGAGATTCCATGTCAGCGTCCCGATCCATCCGGAACATCGCGATCATCGCGCACGTCGATCACGGCAAGACCACCCTGGTCGACGCCATCCTGGCGCAGTCCGGAACGATCCGCGAGTCCGCGGCCCGGGAGGACTGCATCCTCGATTCCAATCCGCTGGAACGGGAGCGGGGGATCACCATCCTCTCCAAGAACTGCGCCGTCGACTGGACCTACGACGACGGCGAGACGGTGCGCGTGAACGTGATCGACACCCCGGGTCACGCCGACTTCGGCGGCGAGGTCGAACGCGTGNTGATGATGGCGGACGGCGTGCTGCTNCTGGTCGACGCCGCGGAAGGACCGATGCCGCAGACGCGGTTCGTCCTCGGCAAGGCGCTCGCGATCGGGCTCCGGCCGATCGTGGTGGTGAACAAGTGCGACAAGGCGGATGCCCGGTGCGACCAGGTCGTCGACGAGGTCTTCGATCTGCTCGTCGATCTCGGTGCGGACGACGAAGCGCTCGACTTCCCGGTGTTGTTCGCGTCGGGNCGCGACGGCTGGGCGGGGCCCTCGCACACCGATCCGGAGTCACGCACCCAGGGCGTCCGTCCGCTGCTCGACGTCATTCGCGAACGCATCCCGGCGCCGCTGAACGATCCCTCCGGAACCGTCCAGATGCGGATCACGTCGCTGGACCGGAACGACTTCGTCGGTCGGATCGTGATCGGTCGGGTCGCCCGGGGGGTGATCCGGTCGGGTGAACGCGTCGCGATCTGCACCGAATCCGGCCAGACCCATGCACGGATCGGCCGGGTCCTCGCGTTCGAAGGGCTTGGTCGTCGCGAGGTCGAGGCGGTCGAGGCCGGCGATCTCTGTGCGATCGAAGGACTCGAGATCGCGGGGATCGGGGACACCATCGCCGACCCGGAGAATCCGGAACCGCTGCCCCGGGTCTCGGTCGACGAGCCCACGCTCCACATGGTGTTCCGCATCAACGACGGTCCGTTCGCGGGGCGCGACGGCAAGTACGTCACCACCCGGCAGATCCGCGATCGACTCGATCGGGAACTCGAGGCGAACGTCGCGCTCAGGGTCGAGACGGGCGAGAGCGCCGACAGTTTCCGGGTCTCCGGTCGCGGGCTTCTCCATCTCGGGATCCTGCTGGAGCAGATGCGGCGCGAAGGTTACGAAGTGGTGGTCGGACGCCCGGAGGTGGTGCTCCGCACGATCGACGGCGTCAAGCACGAGCCGTGGGAACGGGTCAGCGTCGATGCGCCGCCGGAGGCCACCGGCGCCGCGATCGAGATGATCGGAAGTCGCGGTGGCGAGATCCAGTCGATGGACACGGTCGGAAACCGGTCCCGGGTCGAAGGGGTCATGCCGAGTCGCGGGCTCATCGGGCTGCGAACGCGATTGCTCAACGCGAGCGGCGGCGAGGCGATCTTGCACCACACCTTCGAGGACTGGCGACCGCTGGGGCCGATGCGTCGCGAGCGGGGCAACGGCGTCATGGTCTCGATGGAGACCGGGCGGGCCACGCCGTATTCGCTGCTGGCGCTTTCCGAACGGGCGCTGATGTTCGTCGAGCCCGGCGAGGACGTCTACGAGGGCATGGTGGTCGGCGAGAACAGTCGTGACAACGACCTCGACGTGAACCCGGCGAAGGCCAAGGCGTTCTCGAACGTCCGGGAGTCGACGAAGGAGGCGACGGTGGTCATGAAGGCCCCGCGCAAGATGACGCTGGAGATGGCGCTCGAGTACATCGCCGAGGACGAGGCGGTCGAGATCACGCCGAACGCCATCCGGATGCGGAAGCTCATCCTCCGGGAGGTCGATCGCAAGCGGATGCAGCGTCACCGTCGACAGCAGGCGGCCGACGCGGCGAGTCGGTAGGCTCGGGGTCCGACGGACCTCGGAGCCCGCATGACCGCGACCGACAGGCCAATCCTGGTGCAGAAGTTCGGCGGCTCGTCGCTTTCCGACACCGCGCGGCTCGAGGTCTGCGCCGATCGCGTCGTGGCGGCGATCGAACGTGGATACCGCGTGGTGGTCGTGGTCTCCGCGATGGGCCGGACCACGGATCGACTGCTCGATCTCGCCCGGTCGCTCGGCGGAGAGCCGGATCCGCGAGCCCTGGACCTGCTGCTCGCGACGGGGGAACTCGCAAGCACCGCGATGATGGTGATGGCGCTCGCCCAGCGGGACACGAAGGCCACGCCGCTCGGCGGACGCGAGGCCGGGATCCGCACCGATCCGCATCACGGTCGGGCCCGGATCCTCACCATCGATCCCACCCGGCTGTCGGACCTGATGTCGGAGGGCGTGGTGCCGGTCGTCGCGGGATTCCAGGGCGGCTCCTCGATCGGTGAGATCACGACGATCGGTCGCGGTGGTTCCGACACGACCGCGGTCGCCATCGCCGCGGCGCTGGACGCGGGCGGAACCGGCGGCGGTTGCGAGATCCACACCGACGTCGACGGGATCCACACCGCGGACCCGCGGATCGTGGGCGAAGCGCGACGTCTCGACGTGATCGGTTCGGATGAGATGCTGGAGCTCGCCGCGGTCGGCGCGGGCGTGCTTCAGGAACGGGCGGTCGTCTTCGCCCGACGCTACGACGTCCCGCTGCGGGTGCTGCACAGCCAGCACGGCGGTCCGGGCACGGTGATTCTTCGGGAGGTCGACGGCATGGAACGGAACTCGGTGGTCGGATGTGCGTTGCGTCGGGAACTCGGGCGGGTCGGCGTCACGGGGCTGTCGGCCGGGGCCGGTCCACAGTCCGCGATCTTCTCGGCGCTCGCCGCCGCGGGGGTGATGGTCGACGACATCGTGCAGACCGCCGACGCGTCGTCGATCTCGCTCGCGTTCACCGTCGATCTCGCGGATCTGCCGGCGGCGCGGGACACGGTTCGATCCGTCGTGGACCGATTTCCGTCCGATGAGGCGGAGGCGGTCGGCATCGACGTGGAGATCGGCCTGGCGAAGGTCTCGGTGGTCGGCGCCGGAATGCGAAGCACCGTCGGGGTCGCGGGCCGGATGTTCGAAGCGCTGGCGGAGTCGTCGGTCCCGATCCTCAACATCACGACGAGTGAGATCCGCATCTCGTGTCTCGTGCCACAGGATCGTGGGGAGATCGCGCTGAGCGCGGTGCACGAGGCGTTCGGGTTGGATGTCGCCTCGGAAGGCGGACCGTCGCTCGGGCTCGCCGGCGGCACGGACGGATCACCCGAGGATTGACGCCGAAGGGGGACGCGATCCGGGCCGGGGGGATTCCCGCGGAATCCCGGCCGCCGTCGAACCCTTGTTGATTTTACATAACACCGATTATCGGCGATTCATTCCGGGGTCAGGGGGGCGATCGGGTTCCTGGCGTCGGATCGCCGATGCACCGATCGGTCCCGTGATGCTTGCGTCGTCGCCTCGGGTCCGTGGTCCCGCTCGCCATCAACGGGTATCGGCGATCGGTTTCTCGTCGCATGACATGAAGCCCCCCGAGGCCTCCGTTCGATCCGCGACATCCGTCGAAGTCGATGCGGTCGACGTTTGCCCGGCATCCTTGTGTTTCAGTTTCACCTCTCGATCGCTTCAACTGTCGATCGCTTCAATCGTTGGCCGCTTCAAGCATCGACCGCTTCAGCTCTCGACCGCTTCAAGCGTCGATCGCGTCGGTGATCACGGACTCGAGCCGCCGAACCGCGACGTTCGCCGCGGCCGGCTCCAGTCGTTCGACGATGCGCTGGTGAAGTTCCGCTCGATTCAGCCCGTGACCCCAGGGGTGATCGGTTCGAATGTCGGTGTTCCACGGGTCGAGTCCGAGTGCTTCGGGCGGAACGAGCTCCGGATAGCT
>NYVS01000035.1 GCA_002684755.1 Phycisphaerae bacterium | reverse complement strand
CGACGGGGCCGCGGGTCGCGGTGCCCCACCCGGGGCCGCGGGGGGCAGCGGCCTGATCTCCACCGACTTGAACTCGACCGGGTGACTCTCCCCTTGGAGCGAGATCCATCCCCGGTCGAGCATGACGTCGCCGTTTCGAATTCGCATCAAGGTCTGCGCGTCGGGATCGTTCGGGTCGAGCTGCGGACGCTGGTACTTCATGACTTCGACCCCGTTCACGTAGTGGGTGATCGAATCGTTGCCGAGCACCTCGACCTCCGCGGTCACCCACTGGTCACCATGGAACGTCTCGCTGCGTGAATTGGTGCAGTGCCGCGTGACGACCTCCTGCTTCATCTCCACGTTGGTGCCCGGCGTGCAGAGATTCGCCGTCGACCGCTTGCCGGAACCGCTTCCGCCGAGCAACTGGACCTCGACGGAGACCGGAAAGTCCTGATCGGTCCGCATCGACTTCGGATCCTGACAGTGAAGCATGATCCCGCTGTTCCGGTACGCCCAGCCCGGGCCGCCCTTCACCTGGTCGCCGAGGAAGCGGTAGACGACGCGAACCCGATAGCGGTCGAACGGGATCTCGTGGAAGAGATGGCCGAAGCGGCCGTCGAAGGACTCCCAGTCCGCGTAGTCCATGCGGATCACGCCGTCCTCGACCTTGACCGTCGAAGATGGATCCACCCCGAGTTCAGATCCCCGCTCCTTGTAGACCCAGCCATCGAGATTCCGACCGTTGAACAGTGGTCGCCATCCATCCTTGTCGGGCGTCGCAGGCTTCGTGACCTGCCGCTTCGCGGGCTTCGCGGTCGGCGAGGGCGGGTCACCGACCTGCCCGACGGCGTGCGACGCCGTCGAGGCGACGAGAAAAACCGCGGCGAGACAAGCGATCGACGAGTTGGGTCTGAAGTTCATGCGATTCATCCTAACCGTCCTCCGGGACGTTTCGACGTTCAATCGTCTTCCGGCTTCGGGGGTTCGAATTCGGGATTCGGCCGCGGCATCGCGGCGTCGACGCCGAGTCGCCAGCCGGCGAGTGCCGCCGAGAGCCGTCGGACCTCGTCGGGACGCTGCGGAGCGAGGTCGACGCGTTCCCCGGGATCCGACGCGAGATCGAACAACTCGATTCGGCCGTCCTCGAACCACTCGATCAACTTCAGGTCGCCGGAACGGATCGCCCCGCTCGGTGCGCCGCCCTGATTGCCGTAGTGCGGGTAATGCCAGAAGAGATCACGCGGAACGGCCTTTCCTCGGGGATCCTCGAGCATCGGACGAAGGGACCGTCCGTCGATCGGACGATTCGCATCCGGCTCGACGCCGCAGAGATCGAGGATCGTCGGCAACAGATCGGCGCTGGTGACCGGCGTGTCGCAGACCGCCTCCACCGCCCCGCCGGGCGCGGCGACGATGCAGGGCTCGCGGATTCCGCCTTCGTACAACCAGCCCTTTCCTGCGCGGAACGGAAGATTCGAGGTCGGATGTCCTTCGCTCGTCGAGAGCCCGCCGTTGTCGCTGAAGAAGATCACCACGGTGTCTTCGGCGAGTCCGAGTCGATCGAGGCCGTCAAGCACCGTGCCGACCGCTCGATCCATCGTCTCGACCATCGCGGCATAGACCGCGTGATCCTGCACCAGTCGCACCTTGCGGGCCCGCTCCCGACCCCATCGCGGTCCATCGACCTCGAACGAATCGCGTCGCGCCCGGTGCGTCGCGACGAGTCCCTCCGGTGCCAGCAACGGCGTGTGGACGGAGTAGAACGAGAGCACCGCGAGAAACGGCGTCTCCTGCCGGCCTTCCATGAACTCGACGGTCTCACGGGCGAGGCGATCCGGCAGATGCTCGCCGGGCGGGCCGTCCTCGAGCCGGGGATTTCCGTACGGCGAGAAGTACTTCCCACCACCGTAGGGACCGCCGCGGGTCCATCCACCACGATTGATGTCGAATCCCTGGTCCTCCGGCCAACGCCCCTCGGGCCCGAGGTGCCACTTGCCGGCGAAGAATGTGTCGTATCCCGCATCTCCGAGACACTCGGCGATGGTGCGTTCCTCGAGCGGGAGTTCACGTCGATAGTCGGCGGGAAGCAGCCGGGCCTTCCGCGCTCCGCCGAACCAGTCGGTGGTTCGGGTCCGAGCCGGATGTCGTCCGGTCATGATGCTCCCTCGGGTCGGACTGCAGACCGGGGATGCGGCGTAGGCCTGCGTGAACCGGACGCCGGATGCCGCCAACCGCTCGAGATTTGGCGTTCGGTAGAAGGTCGACGGGTTGTTTGGTGTGATGTCCGCCCACCCGAGGTCGTCGGCGACGATCAAGACCACGTTCGGCGATCGCTCGTGGCCGGGCGTTGGGCCCGCCCCCGGCAACACGACCCCGACGGCCAGAAGCATCAGGTAGGAAAACGGGCGTCGACGGCGAAGTGCGGACATGACCGAAAGGTACCCNCCCGAACATCCCCGGGGCGACCCGTCTTCAAAAGGACATCGCCCCCAGCCATTTTGGAGGTGGCCGGGGGCGATGAGGGAAAAGGTACGGGATCGGCGATCGCTCGCGGNCTGCAGCATAAGCCCNNANCGNGTGACCCCGAATAAAAACCGACGAAATCNNGAAGTATGGTTTCGGATCCCGGAAGCGCNTCGAAAGAAATCACCTCTCCGGGGACTGAAAACCCCGATCTTCGACCGAGCGACGCTCGTCGTTCCCTACGATGCCTTCGTGTCGCTTCAGCATCGAATCCTCGTTCCCGAGTTGATGGACGACCCGAATCTCGGGTCGGCCGAACATGATCGCGCGCTTCACGGGCTCGCCCGCCTGAACCGGCTCGCGTCAGCCGACCTCATCCTCTGGCGNCGTCTNCAGCCACACCTCGAAGCCCTGTCGGGCGATCGTCCGGTGCGCATCCTCGACGTCGCGACCGGGAGCGGCGACCTGCCGGTGCGACTGGCGATGCGGGCGAGACGAACCTTCCCCGATCGCGAGATCACCTGGATGGGATGCGACATCAGTGACCATGCCCTCGATTCGGCGCGACGCCGNGCCGACGCGAGCGACGTCCGATTCGAGACCCATCGCGTGGACATCACCGCCGACCCGCTTCCCTCCGCCGACTTCGTGATCTGCAGTCTGTTCCTGCATCACCTCGAAACACCGACGGTGGGCCACCTGCTCCGCAACATGGCNGAGGCGACCACGCGGACGCTGCTCGTCTCGGATCTCCAACGAACCCGGCTCGGCCTCGTGCTCGCGTGGGCGTCGGCGAGGATCTTCAGCCGTTCGCCGGTCGTGCATTTCGACGCCCCGGCGTCGGTTCGCGCCGCCTTCACGATCGATGAACTCGAAGCGGTCGTACGGACGGCCGGACTCGATCAGGCACGCGTCACCCCTGCGCTGCCCGAACGGATGCTGCTCGAATGGACCANGNCGGAGNNTCGATCATGACGTCGCACCGAGATCCGGACGTGGTGGTGATCGGCGCCGGCCCCGCCGGTGCGACCGCGGCCTGCGTGCTCGGCGAGCGCGGACATCGGGTGCTGCTGGTCGATCGGGCGAGCTTCCCGCGGGCGAAGGTCTGCGGCTGCTGTCTCGCACCGGGCGGACAAGGCATTCTTCGATCACTCGGGCTCGACGACCTCGTCGACGAAGGCGTGCCGCTCGACACGACCATCGTCCACGGGGCCGGGCGAACCGCCACGCTCCATTTTCCNGGCTCGGTGACGCTGTCCCGGGAGCGGCTCGACCCCGCGCTCATCGATGCGGCACGCCACCGCGGCGTGGAGTTCCTCCCGCGGACCCGTGCCGCCGTGACGGNCGACGACGACGTCGAGTTCCGACCGCTCGATCCGTCGACCGACGCCTCGGTCGATCGCGTTCGACCGAAGGCGATCGTCGTCGCGGACGGACTCGGNGGACGATCCCTCGACGACCGTCCGGAGNTCGGTTGGCAGGTCGCCGGGCGCAACCGCTTCGGGGTCGGCACGGTNGTGGAACACGTTCGAGACGCCCCCCGCCGAGGTGAACTGCTGATGCTGACCGATCGTGCCGGCTACCTCGGCGTCGCGACCCTCGAAGACGGACGCGTCGATCTCGCGGCCGCCCTGCATCCCGAGCGCACGCGGATCGGCGGCGGTCCCGCGGCGACCTGCGGGCGAATGCTCCGAGCGGCTCGTCTCCCCGGACTCGCGGAAGCGGCGGACACCGCGAAATGGCGCGGNACGCCNANCCTGACCCGGCGCCGCCGCTGCGTGGCCGCGGGNCGCGTGTGCTGCATCGGCGACGCNGGCGGATACGTCGAACCGTTCACCGGCGAAGGGATGTCGTGGGGCATGGAGGCCGCGGTCGCGGTCGCGCCTTTCATCGAAGCGGTCATCGGGGGAGGCGACGCACGCGCCTGGAACCGGGCCCATGCCCGGTTGCTGTCCGGGCGACGACGTCGGTGCCGAACCGTCTCCTTCGCGATCAGACACCCCCGCGTCGCCATGCCGGTGATGCGACTGCTCGGCCGTCTCCCCCGGATCGGTCGGCGACTCGCCGGCGTCGCGAGCGGCCAGTCCGGCCCTCGAGCGGATGCGGGAGCCCTCGGATGAAACAGGTCGTCCGACTCGGCCCGATCNCGGTCGCGAACCCCTCCCATCGGCTGTCGACCGCCCGGTCGCTGGAAGTCGCGCGAGCCCTCGCCCCGGACGAGGTCTCCACGCCCGTGCTGGCGCGGTTGCACGATCGTTCCGGCATCGAGCATCGGAACTGCGCGATTCTCGACGCCGATGGAGGCGTCCCGCTCTACGGCGTCGGTCCCGAGGGCGGCGAAGACGAACCCCGGGTCCCCGGCACCGCGGCCCGGATGATCGCCTACGAGGAACACGCTCGTCGACTCGCGGTCGAAGCCGCCGCCGCCGCCATCGAGGCCGACGGCGNCGGCCCCGACCGGATCACGCATCTGGTCACCGCCAGCTGCACCGGTTTCGACGCCCCCGGCGTCGATCGATCCATCATCGAGGCCGTCGGCCTTCCGGCGGACGTCCGACGCACCCACGTCGGTTTCATGGGGTGCCATGCCGCGGTGAACGCGCTCGCGGTCGCGCGGGCGTTCGCCGCCGAGGATCCGCGACATCGCGTGCTCGTGGTGTGCGTCGAGATCAGTTCGGTCCACTTCCACCGNGATCAGCGGCTCGATCGACTGATCTCGAACACGCTGTTCGCGGACGGCGCCGCGGCGACGGTCGTCGCCCTCGGTGACACCGGCCCCGAGGTCGCGACCACCGCGGCCACGATCATCCCGGACACCATCGACGTGATGGGATGGCGGATCGGTGATCACGGTTTCGAGATGACGCTGGGCGCCGAGGTCCCGGAGCATCTCCGCGCCAACCTCCCGACCTGGATCGAGCGGACCCTCGCGTCGCACGACCTCTCGATCGACGCGATCGGCGGCTGGGCGATCCACCCCGGCGGCCCGCGGGTCATCGACGCGGTGGTCGAGTCGCTGGACCTTCCCGAGGATGCCGGCGCGACGAGCCGATCGGTCCTCCGCGAGCACGGGAACATGAGCAGCGTCACGCTGCTCTTCATCCTCGACCGGCTCGCCCGGGCGGCGGTGCCCCGACCCTGGGTCGGACTCGCCTTCGGNCCGGGGCTCGCCGGTGAATTCCTGCTGATCCGCTGAACCGCGGCCGACGCCNCGACCGGCCGCCTCCGGTATTCTTCGACGGTGCTCGACATCGCCGACATCACGAAGCAGTTCCCCGCGGTCCGCGCTCTGGACGGCGTGAGTCTCGAGNTCGNGTCGGGCGAGGTGCACGGCGTGATCGGCGAGAACGGNGCCGGCAAGAGCACCCTGATGAAGATTCTCGCCGGCATCCAACCGCCGGACGCNGGTTCGTTGACCCTCGAGGGGCGCCCCTANCGACCACGGAACGTCAACGACGCGAGCCGGGCGGGCGTGGTGATGATCCATCAGGAACTGAACCTCGTCGAGGACCTNTCGGTCGCCGAGAACATCCTGCTGGGACGCGAACCACGACGACTGGGATTCGTGGATCTCGGCCGGATGCGGACCGAAGCGTCGANACTCCTCGAGGAGATCGGCGCCTCCATCGACCCGAGGTCCCGNGTCGGCGATCTTCCGGTCGCCCAACAGCAACTGGTGGAGATCGCGAAGGCGTTGTCCCAGGAGACCCGCGTCCTGATTCTCGACGAGCCCACCGCCGTCCTCTCGGAACGCGAGACCACGCTGCTCTTCCGACTGGTGCGCCGACTCCGCGAGCGCGGTGTGGCCATCGTGTACATCTCGCACCTCCTCCCCGAGGTGCTCGATCTCTGCGACCGGATCACCGTCCTTCGGGACGGACGCGTCGTCGCCGAGACGACCCCCGCGGACGCCGACGCNGATCGGCTCGCCTCGCTGATGGTCGGCCGCGACCTCGTCGACGTCTATCCACCCCGCACCACGCCGGACGCCGCCGAACCGCGGCTTTCGATCCGTGACTTCAGCGTNCCGCACCACGCGACGGGCATCGATCTCGACGTCGCGCCGGGCGAGATCGTCGGACTCGCCGGGCTCGTCGGCAGCGGCCGCACGGAGATCGCCGAGGCGATCGTCGGACTCCGCGCCAGCTCGGGCGGCACGGTGCGACTCGATGGCGAGACCGTCCGATTCCGATCCGCCCGCCACGCCCTCGACCGCGGCGTCGCCTACGTGAGCGAGGATCGCAAGGGCCGCGGCATCCTGGTGGATCTCTCCTGCGTCGAGAACACCACCCTTCCGAATCTCGAGGCCTACGGCCGGGTGATCCCGAACCGCGGCCGGGAACGCCGGGCCACCGCGGACTGGATCGAACGCCTCGACATCCGATGCCCCGATTCCCGCGGCCCGATTCGAAGTCTCTCCGGCGGCAACCAGCAGAAGTTCGCGGTCGCGAGCCGGCTCGACGCGAAGCCCGCGGTCCTGCTGCTCGACGAACCGACCCGGGGCGTCGACGTGGGCGCGAAGCGCGAGCTCTACCACCTCATCTCGAAGCTCGCCTCGGACGGACTGGCCTGCGTGGTGATCTCGAGCGAACTTCCCGAACTGCTCGGGCTCTGCCACCGCATCGCCGTGATGCGACAGGGACGGCTGGCCGGCGTGGTGGACGGTGCCACCGCGACCGAGGAGTCGATCATGCGACTGGCNGCCGGCGTGGAGGAGAACGTGGCATGAGCGACGGAACCATGGATCGAAACAAGNTCGCCAGGGGCTGGCACTTCGCGTTGTCGGGACTCGAACGCTTCGGCGTGGTCATCGCGTTCGTCGCGCTNTTCGNCTACAACGCGATCACCCAGTCCGAGACGTTCCTGAAACCGGAGAACCTTCGGAACCTGCTGAATCAGAACGCCGACATCGGCGTGATCGCCGTCGGCATGACGCTGGTGATCATCGCCGGAGGCATCGATCTCTCGGTCGGCGCGGTGATGGCGTTCGCCGCCGCGGTGGGCATGNTCACCATGAACGCCCTGTTCAACGGTGAAACCAACGAGGTCCTGGCGGTCGTGATCGGCCTCGCGACCGGCATCGGCCTCGGNGCCGCCTGNGGCCTGCTCAACGGCCTGCTCGTCACGATCGGTCGGATCCCCGCGTTCATCGTCACCCTCGCCGGTCTGATCGGATTCCGCAGCGTGACCCTCGCGATCGCCGAGGGCGGCGAGATCCGGGCCGCGGACGGCCTCACGGCCCTGCAGACCTTCGGTCGCGGCGGCCTCGAGATCCCCGGCGTCCTCGACTACTACGACCAGCCCGTGATCTTCTACTGGAACATCCTGATCTTCTTCNCGGTGGTCATCGCCGGACAACTGCTGCTGAGTCGGACCCGGCTGGGACGGCACTTCATCGCGGTCGGGTCCAACGAGACCGCCGCGCGGTACAGCGGCATCGCGGTCAATCGGGTTCGAACCTGGTCCTACGTGCTGGTCGGNGCGTGTGCGGGCATCGCCGCCCTGATGTCCCTCACGCGNATGAACTCGGTNTCGAGTTCGGGCGTCGGGCACCTCGCGGAGCTCGACGCGATCGCCGCGGTGGTGATCGGCGGCACCGCCATGACCGGTGGCCGCGGCCGGGTCTGGGGCACCATGCTCGGCGTGCTGATCCTCATCATGATCAGCAACATGCTGACCCTCGCCGACGTCGAGGTCTACTGGCAGGGNTTCGTCAAGGGCGTGATCATCATCCTCGCGGTGCTCATCCAGCGCGGCCGGGCGAACTGACGCGGACCCGGTCTCGGAACGTCCGCCTCAGGGTGAAACCGTCGGTCGGACCACCGTGGCCGGATCCCAGATCGTCTCCTCGACCTCGAGCACCGGGCGGGCTTCCCTGGTGATGACCGCATCCCGCTCGATGGCGAGGGCTCGCAGTTCCGCCACGATCTCCGGATGCCGGTCCGCCCGGTTCCACTGCTCACCCACGTCGGACTCGACGTCGTGCAGCGTGCCCGGTTCCAGCAGCAGTTTCCAGCGACCGCGGCGGATGCCCGCGAGTTCGCCGTGCGCCGTGTAGTAGAGAAACGACGAGGTCGGGGACGAGGCGCCTTCGATCCCCTCGAGCAGCGGCATGATGTCATGACCGTCGATCGGTCGGTCGGGGGCGAGTTCCACCCCGGCGAGGCCCGCGATCGTCGGCAGCAGATCCATGGTGGTCGCGACCTCCCGCTGCACCAGCCCCGCGGGAATCCGGTCGGGATACCGGGCGACGAAGGGTACGCGTTGTCCTCCCTCGAGGTTTCCACCCTTGCCACCGGCGAGCAGGCCGGCCGAACCACCGCGTTCCTCGAACGGAAGCCACGGCCCGTTGTCGGTGGTGAAGATCACCAGCGTCTCGTCGGCCAGGCCGTGTCGGTCGAGGGCGTCCAGCACCTCTCCCACGCTCCAGTCGATCTCCTCGATGACGTCCCCGTAGGTGCCCCGCGGACTGCGACCGGCGAACGCCTCCGACGCGTAGATCGGAATGTGCGGCATCGCGTGCGGCAGGTAGACGAAGAACGGTGCGTCGGCGTGCGCATCGATGAATGCGACCGCCTCCTCGGTGCACCGGCGGGTGAGCAGTCGCTGGTCGGGTTCCCACTCGATCACCGCCTCGTCCCGGATCAACGGAAGGCTGTGGCGATATCCGTTCCCGTCCGGTCGATGGAACTGGCTCATGTCGTTCGAGTAGGGAATCCCGAAGAACACGTCGAAGCCCTGGCTGGTGGGCAGCAGTCCGGGACGATGTCCGAGATGCCACTTGCCGAAGCATCCCGTCGCGTAGCCCGCGNCGGAGAGCACGTCCGCGATGGTCGTCTCCTCGGGATGAAGCCCGTGGTCGTAGGCGGGGAAGATGACGTGCTCGTGCATCCCCACCCGCTTCGGATAGCAACCGGTCAGCAGCGCCGCCCGCGAGGGCGAGCAGACGGGCGAGGCGACGTAGAACTGGGTCAGCTTCACGCCTTCGGCGGCCATTCGATCGACGTTCGGCGTGTGGATCGTCGGATGCCCGAAGCACGAGAGATCGCCGAAGCCCTGGTCGTCGGTGAAGAAGATCACCACGTTCGGCGGACGATCCTCGTCGGTGGCCGCCGCGGACGCGATCGGCGACGTGGAGATCGTGGCGAGGACCGAACCAAGCAGACCGACGATGGTGGTTCCGTTCATACCGGCCACCCTATCGCGCAGCAGCGTGACCATCGCCNGANCGGTTAGAATCCGCGCTCCGGTGAGTCCACCGGAATCCCCCGATCAGCCCGAACGAGAAGAGACAGGAGCCCCNCATGAACCCGATTCGAAGACTGTTCCTCGCCGCCGCCGCCGGCACCGCCGCGATCCTCGCCGGTTGCGGCGACGCCGGCAACAACCCGACCCCGACCGCCTCCACCGGCGGCGTCGACGTCGAAGCCGTGGCCACCAAGCTGCAGAAGCCGGTCCGGATCGGGGTGAGCATCCCCGCCGCCGACCACGGCTGGACCGCCGGCGTGGTGTGGTGGGCCAAGCAGGCCATGGAGCTCTACCCCGACGTCGAGTGGGTCTTCCAGACCGCGGAGTCGCCCTCGAAGCAGATTCAGGACATCGAGAACATGATGACCCGCGGGGTCGACGGCCTCGTGATCCTCTGCACCGAGAGCGCCCCCCTCACCCCCATCGCCAAGCAGGCGCACGAAAAGGGCATCCTGATCGTGAACGTCGACCGCGGCTTCCTCGAGCCGGTCGCCGACATCTTCCTCGAAGGTGACAACGCCTCCTTCGGTCGCAAGAGCGCCGAGTTCATGGTCGAGAAGCTGGACGGGAAGGGCAACGTCGTCATTCTCGAAGGCATCCCCTGCACCGTGAACACCGCACGGGTCGANGCGGCCANGGAAGTCTTCGCCATGCATCCCGGCATCGAGATCGTCGGCCAGGATTCCGGCATGTGGAACCGGGCGACCTCGCTCGACGTGATGCAGAACATCCTCGTCAAGGCCCCGAANATCGACGCGGTGTGGGCGAGCGACGACGACATGGCCCTCGGTGCCGAGCAGGCGATCGTCGAAGCCGGCCGCGAGAAGGAGATGTGGATCCTCGGCGGCGCCGGCATGAAGGACATCGTCGCCCGGGTCATGGCGAACGACCCGATGTTCCCGGCCGACATCACCTATCCNCCCTCGATGATCGCGACCGGCATCCAGCTCGCGGTCGGCGTCCTCGAGGACGGCAAGCGAGAGAAGATCATGCAGTTCATGCCGCAGCACCTCATGATCGACGTCGAGCTCATCCTGCCCGACAACGCCGAGAAGTACTACTTCCCGAAGAGCGTCTTCTGATCCGGTCGCCGGCCGCGGCCGGCTTCCGATGACGACGAACATCGACGCGACCCGGCCCCGGAGCACCTCCGGAGCCGGGTCGTGCTCGTTTCCGGGAGCGGACTGCTACATTCNGGCGGCATGACGAAGTACGGCGGCATCTTCCAGAACAAGTTCAAGCGACCGAAGATCCGGCCCGCCCGNAACTGGGNCGACCTGCTGCTGGATGTCACCACCCTGTATCTCGTGCTCTTCTCGATCGGCTACGCGATCTGGCAGTACCCGGGCCTGCCCCCGACGATCCCCACCAAGTTCAACGGCGCCGGGCAGGTCGTCTCGACCGGCCCCGCGGCCACGATCTTCCTCATGCCCGCGATCGGCCTGGTGATCTGCATCATNCTCCGCGCGGTCCAGCACTGGCCGTGGCTCTCGAACACCATCGTCGAGATCACCGAAGNGAACGCCGAAGTCCAGTATCGCCTGATCAACCTGCTGCTCGGCTGGTGCGGCGTGCTGGTCGGNGGACTCTTCCTGTTCATCGAGATCTCGATCGTGCAGGGCGCGGCCAACGGCACCCCTGGCTCGGCCGGCGCGATCGTGGGCTTCGCCACGCTGCCCTGGGTCCCCCTCCTCGGCTGGTACTTCTGGGCCTCGTTCAAGGCGGCGTGATCGGATCCCGATCCGGGGGCCGTCCACGGATCCGCCACCTGGATCCGAACCTTGCGAACGCGATGGTCACGCGAGCAATGCGAGCGTCCACCCCGCGCCGACCGAGACCACGAAAGCCGGTCAGCCCGAAAGGCTGCTGCGGCGCTCAGGTCAGAACTGGTCGAGGAAGCGGACGTCGTTCTCGTAGAGCCAGCGGATGTCGCTGATGCCGTACTTCCGCATCGCGACGCGTTCGATGCCGAGGCCGAACGCGAAGCCGGTGAACTCCTCGGGGTCGACNCCCACCGCTTCNAGCACGTTCGGATCGACCATGCCGCAGCCGCCGATCTCGATCCACTGCCACTCGCCCTTGATCTTCATCTTCATGTCCACCTCGGCGCTCGGCTCGGTGAACGGGAAGAAGCTCGGCCGCATGCGGACCTCCGCCTCCGGGCCGAAGTACGCGCGGGCGAACTGGAAGAGCGTGGTCTTCAGGTCGACCATCGTGACGCCGCGGTCGACGCAGAGGCCTTCGACCTGGTGGAACATCGAGTAGTGCGTCGCGTCGTGGGTGTCGGGCCGATAGACCCGCCCGCACGCGATGATGCGGACCGGCGGCTTCTGCTTCTCGAGCGTCCGGATCTGCACCGTCGAGGTCTGGGTGCGGAGCAGGGTGCGACTCCCCTCCTGCTCGCCCATGAAGAAGTTGTCGATCGGATCCCGGGCGGGGTGACCCGCTGGAATGTTGAGCGCCGTGAAGTTGTGCCACTCGTCCTCGACCTCGGGGCCCTCGGCGGTGGTGAAACCCATCCGCCCGAAGATGTCGACGATCTCGTCGATGGTCCGGCTCAGGACGTGGCGACGACCGTCGGGAAGATCGAGTCCGGGCTGGGTCACGTCGACCTGCGGGCCGCTCGCGGCACCGCTCGAGGCGACTTCCGCCTTGCGGTCCTCGAAGCCCGACTCCAGGGCGACCTTCACTTCATTCAGTCGCTTGCCGACCGCGGGCTTGTCGGCCTTCGACACGTCCTTCAGGCCGGGCATCATCGCCTTGAGGCGACCCTTCGAGCCGAGATAGGCGATCCGCCATGCCTCGACCGCATCAGGGTCGGCGGCGGCGGCGAGATCGGCGAGGGCGGTGGTCTGGAGTTCGTCGAGTTGGGCGAGCATCGACGCAGTGTACGTCGAGGACGGCCGTCGTTCGCCCGTCGCGGAACGACGCCTGACGTGAAAACGAAAAACGAGCCCCGACCGGATGGTCGGGGCTCGTGATGCGAGCGATGGAGATCGGGCCGAAGCCCGCCGAGGATCAGGCGTCCTCGGTCTTCTCTTCTGCTTCCGGCGCGGGGGCGTCCGCAGGCGCCTCCTCGGCGGGTGCCTCGGCGGTGGCGGTGCCACCACCGGCCGCGGCCAGCTTGGCGGCGAAGGCGGTCCGCTTGTCGGCCTGGCGGCGACGTCCGCTGACGCCTCCACCGACCTGCGGGCCGTCCTCGTTGCCGACGAGCATGAGCAGCACGAGGTCCGTGCCGTCACCGAGCCGGTGCTTGTCGAGCTTCACGATGCGGGTGTAACCGCCGTCGCGTCCCTCGAACAGCGGCGCGACCTTCTCGAGCATGTGCTCGACGAGTCGCGGCGACTTCTTGAGTTCGCCGAAGCGGTTGCGCTTGATCTCGGAGGCGTCGGGCGCCTCGAAGAAGGCGTTGTCCCGGCGATCTTCGGGGAAGCTCGGATCATCCGCCCAGGAGAAGATGTTCCGGTCGTTGATCTTCCGCTCCAACTGGCGGCGGGAGTGCAGCGACTTGGTCTTCGCAAGGGTGATGAGCTTCTCGGCGAAGCCCTGAACCGCCTTGGCCTTGGGGAGCGTGGTCTCGATCTGACCGTGCTCGAAGAGACCGGCCGCGAGATTCCGCAACATGGCGGTGCGGTGGGCGGACTTGCGATTGAGTTGCTTGCCGTAGATACGATGACGCATCGGTGGATCCTCGAAAACTGGAACCGGACGGGACGACCCGTACGGCGTGATGACTGCCGATCAGGAGATTCGGAACGCTTCCGGCACCTGCATGCCGAGGGCGAGCCCCATCTCCTCGAGCTTCTTCTCGACCTCGCGGAGCGAGGTGCGACCGAAGGCGCGGAGCGTGAGCAGCTCCTCCTCCGACTTCTGGACGAGTTCCGCGACGGTGCGGATCTGGGCGGATTCCAGGCAGTTGCTGGCCCGGACCGAGAGATCCATGTCGTTGGTCCCCTGCTGCAGCTTCCGGTTGATCTCCATGTCCTCCGCCGTGGTCTCCATGACCTCGGAGGAGATGGTGGACTCACCGGCCTCTTCATACATGATGAAGGGGTTGAGATGCTTCCGGAGGATCTTCGCCGCTTCGACCATGGCCATCTCCGGGGAGACGGTGCCGTTGGTCCAGAGGTCGAGGATCAGGTTGTCGTAGTCGGTCCGCTGACCGACGCGGGCGTCCTCGGTGCGGAAACGGACCCGCTGGACCGGCGAGAAGATCGCGTCGATCGGGATCTCACCGATGACCTGTTCCTCGCCGTTCTCGTAGTACTCGCTCGCCGGGCGATAGCCGCGGCCGGTCTCGACCGTGAACTCCGCCTCGAAGTCGACGGCGCCGGTGAGGGTCGCGACCACGAGTTCGGGGTTGTGGACGGTGATCGAGGTGTCGCACTCGATGAGCTCGGCGGTCACGTCGCCGGGGCCCTCGGCCGAGAGCTTCATGGTCTTGGGACCGTCGCCGGTCATGCTCACCACGAGGTTCTTGACGTTCAGAATGATGTCGGTGACGTCCTGCAGGACGCCCTCCATCGTGTCGAACTCGTGGGAGACGCCCTTGATGCTCACCTTGGTGACCGCAGCGCCTTCGATGGTCGAAAGCAGGATGCGACGGAGGCTGTTGCCGATCGTCGTACCCATGCCCCGAACGAAGGGCTCGGCGGTGAATCGTCCGAAATTGTCGGTCGCGGACTTGACGTCCTTTTCGACCCGGGCGGGAAGTTCCAGCCCTCTCCAGCGAACCTGCATGGCTCGTTTCCTCTATCCGGCGGTGTTCGAAGTCGAACCAACCCGTGTGTTCTCGATTCCGGGACGTCCCCGCCGGGGCGACGATCCGGTCTCATCAGTGGACACGGGCACGAAAATGACGATCAGACGCGGCGACGCTTGGGAGCGCGGCAGCCGTTGAACGGAATCGGGGTGTGGTCCTCGATCGCCACGACCTTCAGGCCGGCGGCCTGCAGGGCGGTGACCGCGGATTCACGACCGGGGCCGGGGCCCTTCACGTGGACTTCGAGCTCCCGCATGCCCATGCGACGAGCCTTGCCACCACACTTCTCGCTGGCCCGGCTGGCGGCGAAGGGCGTCGACTTGCGCGAGCCCTTGAAGCCGACGGTGCCCGCGGAGTCCTGGCAGAGGGCTTCGCCGTTGAGATCGGTGATGGTGATGAGCGTGTTGTTGAACGTCGCCTTGATGTGCGCGACGCCCTTCACCACGTTTCGACGGACCTTCTTCTTGCTTGCCATGGAATCGAACCTCGTGCTTCGTCCGGTCGGCGGGCCGATGCCCGCGCGTCGGGACGTGTGAATCGTGAAACGAACCCCCGTGTCCGGTGACCGGCGGTCGGAGACGACGCGAGTCGTCTCCGGCCGGGGGCGGCGGGCTTCAGCCCTTCACGCCCTTCTTGCCGGCAACCGTCTTCTTGCGGCCCTTCCGGGTGCGAGCGTTGCATCGGGTCCGCTGTCCGTGGACGGGCAGGCCTCGACGATGACGCTCGCCGCGGTAGGACCGGATGTCCTTGAGCCGCTGGACGTCCTGCGACACCTGGCGTCGCAGGGCACCCTCGACCACGAAACTCGTGTCGAGAAGGGCGTTGATCGACGAGAGTTCCTCGTCGTTGAGATCCTTGGCGATCCGGTCGGGATCGATCCCGGTCTGCTCGCAGATGTCCGCGGCATACTTCTTCCCGATGCCGTGGATGTACTGCAGCGAGTAGAGGATCTTCTTACGTTCCGGAATGTCGACGCCGGCGAGACGTGGCATGCAATTGCTCCTGAAATCGGACGACGGCGGGTCAGCCCTGCCGTTGCTTGAGACGGGGATTCTTCTTGTTGATCACGAACCGCTTTCCCTTGCGGATCACGATCTGGCAGTCTTTGGTGCGACGTTTGATGCTGCTGCGAACCTTCATGGCTGGTTCCTGCTGTTTCGTGTTTGAGGACTAGTGGCGATACGTGATTCGACCCTTGGTCAGGTCGTAAGGACTCATTTCGACGGTCACCCGGTCTCCGGGGAGGATCCGGATGAAGAACTTTCTCATCTTCCCGCTCACATACGCGAGAAGNTCCTGGCCGTTCTCGAGACGCACCTTGAAGCGGGCGTCGGGAAGTGCTTCCACGACTTCCGCNTCGAGTGTGATTTTGTCCTCTTTGGCCATATGGAGTGATCGTTCCTGGGTGGTCGGGTTCCGGGGTCAGAGGACCGCGGGAGCNAGGCGTGGATCCTCGACCCGGGCGGTCGAGGCGGTGAGGATGGTCGCACCCGAGCGGCCGACGGCCACCGTGTGCTCGAAGTGGGCGGCGACCGCGGCATCGACGGTTCGCACCGTCCAGCCGTCGGAGGCCGTTTCGACCGGGACCCCGCAGGCGGTTCCGTCGCCGCGTACCGCGGCACCGGAAACCGATCCGACGAGGACCAGAATCGGCTCGATCGCAAGGACCATGCCCCGGCGAAGGGTGAAGTCACCCCGGCCGGNGAGGCCTCGCGTGAGGTGGGTCGGCACCGCAGGGAACTCATGGAGGTCCCGTCCGATGCCGTGTCCCGTGAAATCGTCCAGCACACCGTANCCGGCATCGAGGGCGAGTTCCTGAAGAATCCGTGCGATCTCGCTCCAGCGTCGTCCAGGGCGGATCAGATCGANCGCGGTGTCGAGCACCGTGCGGGTCGCTTCGAGGAGTTCGAGGCAATCGGCGGTGACGGCCCCCACCGGAACCGTGATCGCGGCGTCGGCACACCAGCCGTCGAGCCGGGCCCCGCAGTCGATCGAGACGACTTCCCCACCCTGCAGACGCCGTTCTCCGGGAATGCCGTGGATCACCTCGTCGTCGACGCTCACGCAGGCGACGGCCGGGAACGGCTGGCCGGCATCNGCGNCATCCGNGGGTCGCCCCACGAAGAGCGGTTCCGCGTCGGCGGCGACCAGTGCCTCCTGCACCGCGGAGGCGATGTCCGANGTGCGGTTGCCGATGACGCAGGCGGCGCGAGCCGCCTCGAGGGCACCGGCGACGACCTCGCCACAAGCCGCGATCCCCGCCACGTCCGCGTCCGATCGAATCGCGATCGACGACGACCGACGCGGGGCGTCGTTCAGTTCGATTCGTGATGGGATGGGTCGGATCATGATGAGGTCTGGGTGGAGTTGGAGCGGTCAGGTTCGGGCGTCCCGCGAACGGGACTGGATTTCGGGATCAGCCGCGGCGACCGCGGATCTTCGAGCCACCCTTGCCGTCACCGGAGAGGAAGCCCGCGTAGTTCCGCATGAGGAGGTTCGCCTCGATGCGCTGGATGATGTCGAGGCCGACGCTGACCACGATGAGCAGTCCGGTGCCGCCGAGGAAGCTGGCGACGAAGAACGGGATCTGCAGTCGTTCCGCGATCATGGTCGGGATGATCGCGATGATCGCGAGGAACCCGGCGCCGACGTAGGTGATTCGTTCCATCACCGTCTCGAGGTACTCGGCGGTCCGAGGTCCGGGACGGATGCCGGGGATGAACGAGCCGTACTGCTTCAGCTGCTTGCTCATGTCGTCCGGCGAGAACTGGACGGTGGTCCAGAAGTANCTGAAGAAGTAGATCAGGATGATCTCGAAGATCACGTACGGATACGCCCCGATCTGGAAGTTGTCCGCGAGGAATCCNGTGGTCGCCATCCACCANTCGGCACCGCCNCCCTGNGANGCCCGGGTGTTGAGCCAGCCGAAGATGGAGGACGGGAAGATCATCAGCGAGCTNGCGAAGATGATCGGCATCACGCCCGCGTGGTTGATTCGCAGCGGNAGGTANTGACGCTGNCCGCCGACGACCTTGCGNCCGTCNCGGGTGTGCTTCGCCTGCTGGATCGGNATCCGCCGCTGNGCGACGGTGATCAGGATCGCCCCNGCNGTGACCAGNACGAACGACGANGCNAGGAAGATGACCTCGAGGAGNCCGATGCCNCCNGNGTCGTTCTGCTGNCTGGGNTCGAACTCGGAGATGATCCAGNNGANCGCNTCCGGNAGCCNGGCNAGGATGCCNGCGGTCAGGATGACCGAGACGCCGTTGCCGATTCCGTACTTGTCGATCTGCTCGCCCAGCCACATCAGGAAGACGCTGCCGGCGGTGAGTCCGACGATGCCGGAGGCGAAGAAGATCATGCTCGCACCGCCCGCGAGGAACTGCGGCTGCACGAGGTTGTTGGTTCGGAGATACGAGAGCCACATGACGGCCTGCACGATGCAGAGCCCGACGGTCGCGTATCGCGTCCATTCCTGGATCTTCTGCTGGCCGCTGGCGCCTTCCTTCTTGAGTTCCTGCAGACCCGGGAGCACCGAGTTCAGGAGCTGGAAGATGATCGACGCCGTGATGTACGGCATGATGCCGAGGCCGAAGATCGTCGACTGGCTCAGCGAGCCGCCGGAGAAGATCGAGGCGAACTGGGCGATCCGGCCGAAACCGGAGGCGTCCTGCGTCGCCTTGGCCGCCGACTCCGCCAGCTGCGTCTGGTCGACGCCGATGAGCGGCACCCAGAATCCGATCCGATAGATGACCAGCATGCCCAGGGTGAAGAGCACCTTGTTGCGCAGGTCGGGGATTCGGAAGATGTTCAGGAACGCGTTGAGCATCGGTGGTCCGGAGTCGATTCGGTCGAAAGGATCAGCACTCGACCGCGGTTCCACCCGCGGCCTCGATCTTCTGCTTCGCGGAGGCGGAGAACTTCGCCGCCTTGACGTCGAGCTTCTTGCTCAGGTCGCCTTCNCCGAGGACCTTCAGGCCCAGAGCGGTGTTGCGGACCACGCCACGCTNNGCGAGNANCGCGACGTCGACGGTCTCGCCGGCNTCGCAGAGCTCNTCGAGCNCCTTCACGTTGATCACGTGATAGTGGGTTCGGAAGCGGGCGTTGGAGAAGCCTCGCTTGGGGAACCGCTGGTAGAACTGCTTGCCACCCGCGTCGTAGCCGGCACGGCGTGANTAGCCNGANCGGCTCTTCATGCCCTTGTGGCCTCGACCGGAGGTCTTACCGGTGCCGCTGGANTCGCCGCGACCGATACGCTTNCGCTGCTTGTGCCGCCCAACCTTGGCGGTGATGTCGTGAATCATCATGGCTCGGGTGCTCCCTGCCGGATCGANCGGACGCATGGTCCGAACGATCAGTGTGTCGAAAGAATCAGCCGGTGGACTCGCCACCACCCTCGGTGGGCTTCGGTGCCGCTGCGGCCGGTGCTTCGGCCGCCGGTGCCGCCGCGGCCGGAGCCGCTGCGGGTGCGCCGCCGCCGGAACCACCCCGGCCACCACCACCNCCGCCGCCNCCTCGGCGACCGCCGCCNCCNCCNCCNCCNCGACGACCGCCGCGACGGCGATCCTCACCNACGGTGTTGACGGGCGCCTTCGCCCGNTCGGANGANGCTTCCTGGGGCATGAAGGCCATGCCGCGTCGAACGGATTCCTCGACTTCGGTCTCGCCGATCTCGACGCCGCGAAGCGCCTCCACCGTCGACCGGAGTCGAAGCTGTGACAAGGCGTCGAGGGTGGCCTTCACGAGGTTCTTCGGGTTCGTCGACCCGTAGCACTTGGTGAGGCAGTCCTGGATGCCGAGCATCTCGAGGATGGCGCGGACGCTCGCTCCGGCGATGACGCCGGTACCGGGCGATGCCGGCACGAGTCGGACGCGACAGGCACCGAATCGGCCTTCCACGAGGTGGGGAACGGTCCGGTCCTGGAGCGGATAGGCGTTGAGCTTCCGCTTGCCTTCCTTCTGGGCCTTCTCGATCGCGTTCGGNACCTGGCCCGCCTTCGCGAAACCGATGCCGACCCGGCCCTGACGGTCGCCGACGACCACGAGGGCCGAGAAGCTGAACCGTCGGCCGCCCTTCACGGTTGCCGCCGTCCGGTAGATGCCGACCGTGGTCGACTCGAGGGATCCATTGTCGTCGAGTGCTTCAGCCATTTGCTGCTTCCTCACGGATCGAACCGTGACTGGAACCTGTTCCTTCGATCAGAACTTGAGACCGCCCTCCCGGGCGGCATCCGCGAACGCCTTGACCCGGCCGTGGTACCGGAAGCCGTTGCGGTCGAAGACCACTTGTGAGATGCCGGCGTCCTTCGCCTTGGAGGCGAGCAGGGCTCCGACCTTGGACGCGGCGTCGACGTTGCCGCCGCCCGCGTCGGCACCCTTGTCCCGCGAGCTCGCGGCGACGAGGGTTCGACCGGTCAGATCGTCGATGACCTGGCCGTACATGTGCTTGGCCGAGCGGAAGATCGAGAGCCGCGGTCGGTCGGGCATGCCCATGACCTTCTTGCGGATCCCCGTCTTGCGACGGCTTCGGCAGACGCTCTTGTGCTTGTTCTTGTCCATCGTGGAATCCTCTGACCCGCGGCCGTTCGCCGGGGNCGATCACCTGTGTCAGTTGCCGAACGCCTTGCCCTGCTTGCGNGTGATCTCCTCACCCGCGTATCGAATCCCCTTGCCGTTGTACGGCTCGGGCTTCCGCTGCATCCGGACGGAGGAGGCGAAGTTGCCCACCGCCTGCTTGTCCGGACCGTTGATCGTGATGTTCTGCCCCTTGGCCTCGACGTTCACGCCGGTCGGGATCTTCATCTCGATGACGTTGGCGAAGCCGATGCTGAGGGCGAGATTCTGCCCCTTCACCTGGGCCTGCCAGCCGACGCCGACGATGTCGAGCTTCTTNTCNTANCCCTTNGTGACGCCTTCNATCATGTTGGCGATCAGCGACCGGGTCAGTCCCCAGTAGGCCTTGATCTGCTTGTCGGTCTTGCGACCTTCGTCGACCGTCACGNGGACCGCCTTGGCGTCCGCGTCNTGGGCGACTTCGACCTCGGGACGATGCGTGATCACGAGGGTGCCCTTGGGGCCCTTCACGGTCACGTTGCGATTCCCGTCGATCGAAACCTCGACGCCTGCGGGAACTGGGATGGCCTTCTTACCTACGAGAGACATGGTCTGGTCCCTTTCGGGTGGATGCCCGAATTCGGTGAATGCTCAGATCGACGTACCGGCGGTCAGACGACCGTGGCGACGATCTCTCCTCCGACCTTCTCGGCTCTGCACCGACGGTCGCTCATCACGCCACTACTGGTCGACACGATGCAGATGCCGAGGCCCTGCAGCGGCCGGGGAAGGTCGTTCACGCCGCGATACACGCGGCGTCCGCACTTGCTCTCGCGATCGATGCGGTTGATGACCTGCTCTCCTCGAGGCCCGTACTTGAGCTTCACGCGGATCAGGCCCTGACGGCCGTCCTCCACGAGCTCGAAGCCCTCGATGTAGCCCTCCTCCTGGAGGACGGCCACCACGCCGCGGTTGAGCTTGTTGCTCACCGCGTGGACGGTCTTGTCACGATTGCGGACCGCGTTTCGGATCCGAGTGAGCAAATCGGCGGTGAGATCGTTGATCGCCATCGCGTCTCCTGGACTGCGCCCTGGGGGCGTCTTCAGCGAGCCCTGTGGCTCGAGGACTGGGTCGGGTTCACCAACTGGCCTTACGCATTCCGGGGATCATTCCCTGGAGTGCGAGTTCACGAAGCATGATCCGGCTGATGCGGAACTTGCGGTACACACCTCGCTTGCGACCGGTGATCTCGCACCGGACCTGCTTGCGAGTCGAGAACTTCGGTTCCCGCTTCATCTTTGCGAAGGTTCGTTTACTGGCCATTCGTACGTTCCTGACGTTGAGTGGTCTTCCAGATGCCGCGACGAGCGACACCGGTCGATTGGTTCAAGGGGATCAACGGCGGCGGCCGCCGTCACCCTCCTTCTCGAAGGGGAACCCGAGTTCCGCGAGCATGAACCGGCTCATCGCCGGGTTGCTTCGCTCGAACACGAGGTTGATGTTCATGCCGTGGGTCTGGTTGATGTTCGCCATGTTGATCTCGGGCCAGACCGCCTGCTCGGTGAGACCGAACGAGTAGCTGCCGCCCGGATCGAACGACGTGGCCTTGACCCCGCGGAAGTCCTTGATACGGGGCATCGCGAGATTCACGAGCCGATCGAGGAAGCTCCACATCCGCTCGCGGCGGACCGTCACCATGAAGGCCGAGGGGGCGCCTTCGCGAACCTTGAAGTTCGAGACCGAGACCTTCGCCTTGACCATGACCGGACGCTGCCCGGTGATCGTGGTCAGGGTGCCGATGACGGCGTCCCGGTAGTCGGGCTTCAGCTTCTGGTTCTCGAGCTGCTTGCCGACCCCGACGTTGACGATGATCTTCGACAGCTTCGGA
>NYVS01000005.1 GCA_002684755.1 Phycisphaerae bacterium | reverse complement strand
GCTACGGCCGAAAGTACATCGAAGCCACGCTTCGCGTGCTCTGCGGCGGTCGGATCGCCGAGGAGAAGAAGACCGGCGACACCTCGAGCGGCGCGAGCATGGACATCAAGATGGCCACGCAGTACGCCCGGGCCATGGTCCTCGAATGGGGCATGAGCGAGCGCGTCGGATTCATCAACCACGCCGGAAGCGACCAGCGGGAGATGATGCTTCCCGAGAAGGACTACTCCGACGACACCGCCAAGGTGATCGACGAGGAGATCCGTCGAATCGTGGACGGCGCGTACGACGACTGCACCCGCATGGTCTCCACCCACTGGGACGAGATCGTGGCGGTCGCCGAGGCGCTCCTGAAGTACGAGACGCTCAGCAATGACGATGTGAACCGGCTCATGAAGGGCGATCGGCTCGAGAAGCCGACGGTCGCCGAACTCCTGTCGCAGGAGGCGTCGAAGACCGCCCCGCCCCCGTCGCCCGCGAAGCCCACCGAGGATCCCGGCGACGATCTCCCCGACATCATGCCCTCACCGGCCTGACGAACGGGACATCCGGTGCCGGGACACCGACCACCAGGACACGCACGACGCCGGCCCTCGCCGGCGTCGTGTCGTTCCAGATGGTTTCAGGATGGTTTCAAGCCGTCGCCGGGGCGAGGCCCCGAAGACGCGAGCAGCCGTCGAAGCACCGCGTCGAGCCGCGTGACGTCCCCCGTCACCTCGACCGTNTTCATNCTGGACGCCGTCCCCGCGATCAGTCCGACGTCGCCGACCGCGACCCCNAAGGTCTCCGCCAGCAGACGGCGGACCGCGACGTTCGCCCTGCCCGCCTCCGGCGCCGCCGCGACCCGCACCTTCAATCGATCGCCGAGAAGACCGACGACGGCGTCGCGTCTCGCGCCGGGGACCACCTTCAATCGGATCCGGATCGCGTTCGGTCGCCGGTCGAGGATCGCGTCGACGGGGTNGCTCAAGACGTTTCGTCGAGCATGGCGTCGAGTTCGGCGAGCCGCCGCGCCGCGCCGTGCACCTTCGCCACGAAGACCGCGAAGCAGGCGATCGCGGCNAGCAGGAGGAGCACGCCGAGCCCCTGGATCGAACCTCCAGCGTTGAGCGCCGCGTTCGCCTTCTCGCCTCCGATGCGGACGAAGTCCCGACCGATCGCCTGAAGGGATCCGCCGAAGAGCAGCAACACCGTCGCCACGGCACCAAGTGTCGCGAAGACGAGTCCGATGTCGCGGCCGCAGTCGCCACGACGTTCCTCGCGACGATGCAGTGCACCGGCGATCGACTGTGGAATCCGGCACACCACCACGAACCACCACACCGTGTTGAAGAAGGGGATCACCGCGAGCCAGACCAGCCCTGGACGAAATCGACGCTCGGGCTCCGGCACCGCCGCCGCGGCGCGATGCAGCGTCAGGAGCAACCAGGCGAAGACCGCGAGCNCGATCAACGACACGATGATTCCGAAGGCGTCGCCGTCTGAGGTGGCGGACTGGGTCGCTTGCTCGGGTGTCATGGAAGGGCTCCTGCGCTTCGAAGGTGGTCTGGTGTCGTGCCGCCCGGTCGATCACGATCGATCGGGCGATCCGTCTCCGATCACATGGTCACCGATCCGGCCCGGCGACACGAGCGTCGAATGGAGAAATCCCGCATCTTCGAAGCCTCGCGACGATTCGGATCCATCCCCGAACGGAATCGGGGGCGTTCACTCAGTCGCCGGCGTCGGGCTTCCGAGCCTTTGGGGGCTTGACGGCCTTCAATCGAGGCGACTTCGGCACGCTCCGCCCCTCGTCCTCTCCGAGCATCGCCTTGCTCCGGAGCAGGTGGTGATAGTGCTGGGCGAATCGATGCGCCTCGTCGCGGATCGCCTGACAGAGCTTCAACCCGAGGTTCTCCCGACCGAGTCGAATGGGCTCGCCGCGTCGCTGGACGTGGATGAGCTCCTCCTTCTTGGCCAGCGAGATCACCATCGGCGGCTTCACCGACAACTGCTCGAACGCCTCGATCGCGGCATTCAACTGACCCAGTCCGCCATCGATCAGGATGACGTCCGGATAGAGCTCGTTGCCATCGCCCGCATCGCGGTACCGCCGGGAGACCACCTCGCGGATCGACATGTAGTCGTCGTTGTCGACGGATCGGATCCGGAATCGGCGATACCCGTCCTTGAACGGACGCCCGTCGATGAAGCAGACCTTCGAACCGACCGTCTCGCCGCCGGCGAGGTGCGCGATGTCGATCGCCTCGAGGCATCGGATCGGCTCGTCCAGTTCGAGCGTCTTCTGAAGCGACCGCAGTCCCTTCGCGGGATCGTGGACGAACGAGGTGACCTCGGGCTGCCAGTCGTAGTCGCCGTCCGCGTTGCGTCGGCGTTCCCGCTCGTCCAGTCGTTCGATCGCGCGGATCTGATCCCGGAGCACGGCGGCTCGTTCGAACGCCCGTCGTTCGGCGGCGTCCTCCATCTCCTGCGTCATCTCGCGGATCATCGCGCTTCGCTTCGAACCGAGGAACCGCACGAACCGATCGATGTCGGCGCGGTAGTTCTTCGGCGAGATCCGGTTCGCGCANGGCGCGGTGCACTGGCCGATCGAGTGCAGCAGGCACGGACGGAAGGAACGGTTCTTCGGGTCGTCGCTGCGGATGTCGAGTTCACAGGTCCGGTAGCGGAAGACCCGTTGCAGCAGCTGGACCGCCTGGCGAAGCGCGCTCACGGACGTGAACGGGCCGAAGATCCTGGCGCCCTTGAACTCCTCGTCGGCGGGGTTTCGAGTCACGAAGACTCCGGGGAACTCGTCCTTCAGCGTCACCGCGAGATACGGAAAGGTCTTGNCGTCGACGAGCCGTTCGTTGAACCGGGGACGGATGTCCTTGACGAGCCTCGACTCGAGGAGCAGCGCCTCCCACTCACCCTCGCATTCGACGACGTCGAAATCCTCGATGAGCTCGAGCATGCGGGACTTGCGATGCCCGAGATCGGTCGACGCCTGGAAATAGGTCGAGACCCGGTTCGGCAGCACCGACGCCTTGCCGACGTAGAGCACCACGCCGGCGGCATCCTTCATGAGGTAGACCCCGGGGACCCGGGCGAGCCCGCGGGCCTTGGCCGAAAGCCGAGCCATCCGGGCGTCGGCCGACTCGGATGCCGTCCCGTCGGCATCCGGGGACCGAAAATCGGGGTTCTCGGGCGTGGAAGCGGACATTTTCGCCTTTCAGGGCCAGTGTGGGCGGGGTGGTGNTCCCCTCCGACCGAAATTGAGAACAATTGAACCGGTTTCGAACGTTGCGTTCCCCACTGGATGCGCTACGATAGGCATTCCAGGGGTTCGGAGCAGGTCCGGCCACCTCGTACCGGACGGGCCCTCCGTCGANCATCAGTACCACTTTCATTTTGGAGCAATGACATGAAGTCCATCCTCACCATCGCNACCCTCGCCCTCGCCTCCGCCCTCGTCGGCTGCAACGACGCCAACAAGAAGGATGCCGCCCCCGGCGCCGTCTCCGGCGACTGCTGTGGCAGCTGCGAGACCACCGCGGCCCCCGGCGCCGTCTCCGCCGATTCCTGCGGTGGCGCNGAGTCCTGCGAGAGCAGCTGCAGCGACGCCGCCCCCGGTGCCGTCTCCAGCGACGCAGGCTGCGCCAGCAGCTGCACCGACGCCGCCCCCGGCGCGGTCTCCAGCGAGTCCGACTGCAGCACCAGCTGCTCGGACGCCGCCGCGACCTGCCCCTTCACCGGCTCCGCCGGCTGATTCGACGGCCAACGCCGTTCGAAGCAAGATCATCGACGCCCCTCCCGTTCCGCGGGAGGGGCGTCGTCTTTTGACCGGATATGATGCCGGCCCCCACCGACCGGAGCATCCGACATGAATCACGCCTTCAAGCGTCTGACCTCGATTCTCGCCACCATCCCCCTTGGCATCCTGCTTTCGGGATGCGGCGGCTCGCACGCCACCAATCAGGCCCTCGGCGATGGTTGGAACGCCTATGGAGACGCCCAGACGGTCAAGCGGACCAGCNTCCCCGTCGCGTCGCTGACCGAGGCGGAGGGCTACGAGATCGTCCTCGAAGGATGGGTCACCGAAGTCTGTGCGGTCAAGGGTTGCTGGATGCGGGTGCAGGACGACGACGGCGACGTCGTGCTCGTCCGGTTCAAGGACTACGGCTTCTTCGTGCCACGAAACGCCCGGGGCCGTCGCACCGTGATCCACGGAACGCCTCAGGTGCGGACCTTCTCGATCGCCCAGCGCCGTCATCTGCTGGAGGACGCCAACGCCTCCGCGGAGGAGATCGCCCGAGTCGACGGTCCCAGCACGGAAGTCGTCTTCCTCGCCGACGGCGCCTGGGTGCAGGGTGGCGGGCTCGAACCGCCGTATGCACCGGCCGTCCAGGAGGACTGCATCATCGACGAGACCACGACCGAGGAACNCACGACCGAGGACACCACCGATGCGGGATGAACCGAAGTCGATGCTGCTCGCGGGTGGTCGGATCCTCGATCCCGCCACCGGACTCGACGCCACCGGCGACGTCCTCGTGCAGGACGGCCGGATCGCGGCGGTGGAGACCACGCCGAACCGGATCGACGCGGGCGATGCGAGGCGGGTCGACGTCGACGGCCTTCTGGTCTGCCCCGGCCTGATCGATCCGCACGTGCATCTTCGGGAGCCCGGCCAGGGCGCGAAGGAGACGATCGAATCGGGGTCCCGGGCCGCGGCCGCGGGTGGATTCAGCACGGTCTGCTGCATGCCGAACACCGCCCCGGCCCTCGATACGCCGGACATGGTCGAATGGGTCGCGATGCGGGCCCGTGAACGCGCCGCCTGTCGCGTGCTGGTCGCGGCGGCCGCCACGGTCGGTCGNCACGGNGAAGCGCTCGCACCGATGCACGCCATGCAGGCCGCGGGCGCCGTGGCNTTCACCGACGACGGCGACGGAATCGCCGACGCCGATCTCATGCGGAAGGTGCTGCAGACCTGCGCTTCNCTCGGTGCCGCGTTCATGCAGCACTGCCAGGAACCGACGCTCACCCGCGGTGCCCAGATGCATGAAGGCCCGACGAGCGCGAAGCTCGGACTCGTCGGATGGCCGAGAGTCGCCGAGGAACTGATGCTCGAACGGGATCTCCGCCTCGATCGCTCGATCGGCGCCCGCTATCACGCCCAGCATCTCTCGAGCGGTGGNTCGGTCGACATCCTTCGCGCCGCCCGGGCGGACGGCGTCCCCGCCACCGGGGAGGTCTCCCCGCATCATCTCCTCCTGACCGANGCGGCCGTCGACGGCTTCGACACCCACGCGAAGATGAACCCCCCGCTTCGCGAGGAGTCGGATCGCCTCGCCCTCGTCCAGGGCGTCGCCGACGGCGTGATCACCGTCCTCGCGACCGATCATGCGCCGCACACCCCCGCCGAGAAGGCGAAGCCCTTCGAAGAGGCCCCCCTCGGGATCATCGGCGTCGAGACCGCGCTTCCGATCTACGTGGAGACGCTCGTCGCCACCGGCGCGATCGACTGGCCGCGACTCATCGCCCTGATGACGATCGAGCCGGCCCGCCTGCTGGGGATCGCCGATCTCGGCTTCGGCGGTCTCGCGGTGGGCAGCCCCGCGGACGTGACCGTGATCGATCCGAACGAGCGGTGGACGATCGCGGCGGACGNCTTCGAATCCCGGTCCCGAAACTGTCCCTTCGATGGTCGCGACGTGCAGGGACGAGCGGTGCTCACCCTCGTCGACGGTCACGCGTCCCACGATCGACTCACCGGCGCCGCGATCTCCAGCTGACGCCCGCGCACGGGGCGTCGATCGAACGGCATCGCGGTGGCCTCCCCCATCGCCCACCCTCGCCTCGGCGCGTGGCGACCGCCGCCTGATTCCGGACTCCAACCCTCGTGTCGAAGCGAACGCCGAACCCGAGTCCCGAGAATCTGCCCGACCGGCTCGCCGGAGCGCTCGCCGATCGGATCGGGCGTCACCCACGCCGCCCGGTCGTGNTCGCCCTGCTGCTCGCGATCGCGGGCGCGATCTTCGCGGCCCGCAACCTCGAACTCGACGCCGACACGAACCACCTGATCGGCGACGACCGACCGTTCATGATCGCGTTCAACGCCTGGCTCGAGGAATTCGGCGATCTCGAGTATCTCTACGTCGTCGTGGATCCCGCTGATCACCACGCCGCCGACCCGGACACGGATACGAACACGGTCGCCGACGACCGGGCCGATCAGGCGGTCCGGTCCCTCGTCGAACGACTTCGCGACGTTCCCGATCTCCCGGCCGTCCACGGATGGATCGACGCGCGGGAACAGTGGGGTCTCGCCACGAGGGCCATGCCGATCGACGACCTCGCCGGCCTGGTCCGCGCCCGGGACGCGATTCCGATCCTCGCCGGTGACGCCGATGCGGCCAGCGTCGTCCGCGCGGGCACCGCCCGGTTGGAACGGGTCACCGGGCTCGGGGCCCTGACCCTCGGAAACGAGGAACGGACCGGACTCGCGGCAGGCGGTGTCCTGCTCCTCGAATCGATCGCCGCGGCGGACGTCCCGGGCATCTCGCCACCCGACGGCTTCGAGCCGCTCCCGCTCGCCGGTTTCCGCGCCGACGAATTCCTCGTGAACCCGGGCGGCCTACTTCGTTTCGTGGAGATCCTCCCTCGAAAGGACTTCGGTTCGCTCGCCGCGATCGAGGGGCCGTTGCGATCGATCCGCGCGGTCATGAAGCAGGTCGCCGCGGAACATCCCGGCGTCGAGATCGGCCTCACCGGCAAGCCGGTGCTGCAGGCGGACGAACTCGCCACCAGCGATGCGGACATGACGCGAAGCGCGACGATCGCGTTCGTGGTGATCGCGATCCTGTTCATGATCTCGTTTCGCAACGTGCGGCGACCACTCCTCGCCGCGGTCGCGTTCCTGATCGCCTTCGCCTGGACCTACGGCGCCGCGACGCTCCTGGTGGGACGCCTCAACCTGCTCAGCATCGTCTTCATGCTGGTGCTGGTCGGTGTGGGCTTCGACTACGGAATCCACGTGGTGGCTCGATGGACCGAGGCCCGTCGACGTTCGAGCCCGCGGGCGGCGGTCACCGAGACGCTTCGAACCGCCGGCGTGGGCAACTTCTTCGGCGCCGTCACCAGTGCCGGCGTCTTCCTGCTCGCCCTCGCCACCGATTTCGGCGGTCTTCGCGAACTGGGCGTCGTGGCCGGGGCCGGACTCCTGCTCTGCGTGCTGGCGATGAGCGTGGTGCTCCCCGCGATCCTCCTGCTCGCCGAGGGTGGTCACGACGCCCCGGACGACCGCCCTTCGCCGATCACCGGCGCGGACCCGCGGAAGACGCCCGGCCCTCGAAGGGCGACCGTCGTGATCGGCATCGGTCTCCTCGCCTCGGTCCTTTCGGGCATCGCGGTGGTGACGGGGATCCGCTTCGAGGACAACCTGCTCGCCCTGCAGGCGGACGGACTCGAGAGCGTCGAATGGGAGCACCGGGTGCTCGAGGATTCCAGCAGCGCCTCCTGGTTCGCGGCGGTCGTCGTCGATTCGGAAGCCGGGATCGAACGGATCGTCACCCGCGCCGCCGCCCACCCCGAGATCGGTCTGGTGCGAAGCGTGCTGGACGTGGTCCGGCCTTCGACGCCCGAGCGCACGGATCTCCGTCGACGCTTCGCGGACGCCTTCGAACCGGAGAAACCCCCGTCGACGATCGGCGCTTCGAACGCGCCGCTCACCGACGAGGACCTGAAGGCCGCCGCGGGAAGGCTGCGACGGCTCGGCGACGCGGCCCGCACCATCGACGCGGCCGGCGCGGAACGACTTCGGGCGATCGCGGTCCGCCTCGAAGGACTCGCGGAGACGCTCGGGCCGGACGCGACCGCCGAAACACGCGAGACGACTCGGATCGCGATCAATCTCGCGCGGTCCCGGACCGGCGAGGCCCTGCGGGCGATGCTGGCGGGTGACGTCCTCCCGCTTCGCGACGCGCTCCCCGCCGCCATCCGCGCCAGGATGATGTCCCCGACGGGACGCTTCCAGGTCGAACTCGTTCCGGCCGAGGACGTCTGGGACGCGGCGTCGATGGAACGCTTCGTCACCGCGATCCGAACCGTCGATTCCGATGCGACCGGGGTCCCGATCACGCAGTACGAGTCCCTCCGCGACATGCGTCGATCGTTCATCCTCATGGGGACGCTGGCGCTCGGGCTCGTCACGCTGGTCGTCTTCCTCGATTTCAGGACCGTCCGCGACACCATGCTGGTCATGACCAGCCTGCTCGTCGGTCTGCTGTGGACGATCGGGATCGCTTCACTCCTCGGCGTCTCGCTCAACGTCGCGAACTTCTTCGCGATCCCGATCCTGATCGGGATCGGAGTCGACAGCGCGATCCACATGCTCCATCGCGCCCGCGAATGCGGTGACGGCCCGCTGGACTTCAAGTCGACGCGGAACGCGGTGATCCTCACCGCGTGCACCACCGGCATCGGTTTCGGTTCCCTGCTCCTCGCCCGACACCGGGGCCTCCAGAGTCTCGGGGCGATCATGGCGATCGGAAGCCTCGCGTGCATGATGGCCAGCGTGGTGCTGCTCCCGGGACTGCTTGCGATGCGACGCACCCGAGGGCATGCGACGGACCCCGCACCGCCCGGCGGCACGCCCTGAATCGATTCTCGGACCGGTCGGGTCGTACCGACGAAACCGATAAGAGATCCGATCCGACCGCATCGGACCGTGGAGTCGATCAACCTCCGATATCCCGGGTGGGAATGCACCCACTGGACGACGCTTTCCGTTTGTATCCGTCGTGTCGAGCGTTACGTTTCAAACGGTCGCGACCGCCGATTCGTTCCGGTGAAGCGCGAGCCGAAGCAACCGGGGAGACCCGACATCGGAAACGGAAGACACGAGATGCGAAAGATGTTCATCGCCGTCGCGACCCTGGGCATGGGTGCGAGCACCCACGCCGCGGTCATCGGNACCACCTACACCGACGCCACGAACGATCTCCTCGATTCGTCGTTGACGAACCTCGACCTGGTCTCCGCCCGATTCTCCAACGACGCGACCCATCTCCATCTCAGCGTCACGGTGCGCGGCGACGTCTCCGCGACGACCTGGGGCGACTACCTCGTCTTCATCGACAGCACGCCGTCACTGACCACGGCCGGTCGGAGTGACGCCGAGGGGCCGCGCGGCAATCCCTTCCACCGAGGCATCGCCGCCCCCGCCGGCACCGATGCCTTCATCGGTTCCTGGCTCGACGACGGCGGCGGCAATCTGAACTACACCTTCGAAGGGGGCCGNTGGAACGAGAAGGAGTCCGGCACGCCGGACCTCGCCCGAGCCACCTCCGGAACCGTGAGCTGGACCTTCAGTCTCGAGTCGCTCGGACTCGCGGCCGGGGACACCTTCCGATTCGACGTGGCCACGACCGGCGGCGCGAACGGCACATCGTCCCTCGACCTCCTCTCGACCGACACCATCCGNCCCGGATGGGGATTCGACGAGGACGCGACGCTCGATCTCACCTACACCGTCGCGGGATCNACCGCGGTTCCGGGCATCGGTGGAATCGCGGCCCTCGCCGGACTCGGACTCGTCCGCCGACGTCGNACCCGCTGAACGCAGGAGTCNTCCCGAATCGTTTCAGNCCGTCCCGGCCCGGAAGGCGCCGACGACGGACTCACGGTCCGGGGTCGAGGGCGTCGAATCCACCGGGAAAGTCATGGTCGACCGGCAGCTCCGGGACGTCGTCGAACGACTCGTCGAACGCGTCGTAGTCCGGGACGTCGATCTCCAGGGGCTCCAACGGTTCGACCTCCACCCCTTCCGGAAGGGATGCCTGGAAGATCCGGCCGTACCCCTTGGTGACGATCCGGGGATCCAGCACCACCACCCGCCCCGAGTCGTCACTGGAACGAATCAGCCGTCCGACGCCCTGCTTGAATCGAATCACCGCCCGTGGCACCTGNTCCTCCATGAACGGACGTCCGCCGCGGGCCTGGATCGCCTCGTGCCGGGCCTGCACGATCGGTCGGTCCGGCACGTCGAACGGCAGCCGGGTGATCACGACGTTCCGCAGGCCGCGACCTCGGACGTCGACGCCCTGCCAGAAGCTCGAGACGCCGAAGAGCACCGCCCGCTCGTCCCCCCGGAAGCGTTCGAGCAGCAGGCCGCGCGGCCCCGTCTCGTGCTGGACGAGCACCGCATGCCCCTCCGCCTCGAGCGGNCCGCGGCATCGCTCCGCCGCCTCCCGCATCGCGGTGTTGCTGGTGAAGAGCACGAACGCGCCCCCGTCCGTCGCACGGACCTGTTCGACGATCCTCGCGGTGAGGCGGTCGAGATAGACGGGATCCTTCGGCTCGGGCATGTGGGGATCGACGAAGACCCGCATCTGCCGGGCGAAGTCGAAGGGCGAACCNACCTGCAGCATCCTCGGCGACTCCGCACCGAGCCGGCCGGTCACCAGCGAGAAATCGTCGGCACCGGTGGCGAGCGTCGCACTCGTGCAGATCACGGCGCCGTCCCGGCCGAAGAGATGCTCTCGCAGCACCGGCGCGACATCGACCGCGGCGCACGCCACGGTGACGCTGCCCCGGTGTCCGCGTCCGCGGCGATCCGGACGACGGTGACTCTCCGCCCAGTAGACGCATCCCTCGACGCCCTGCTCGACGAGGAGGGCCGCCGCCTCGGCGATCTCCGTCGCCCGGCCGGCGAGCGAACCGAGTTCCATCTCGTCGGTCTCGTTGGTGACCCTGGTCCGCAGGACCTTCAATGCGGAGGCGAGCGCTCGCAACGCCGGTGACAACGGATTGTCCACGACGCCGGGGACGGGGATCCGGACCGAGCCGTGTCCGTCGCGCTCCAGCCACGCGGCGAGGTCGTCGAAGAACGCGTTGGTGGCGGTCTCCGTCCGGCGGAGCGCGGTGATCGAGTCGTCGACCATCTCCCCCGCGCCGGATCGNCCCCCGATCGTCGCCAGCACGCCGCGGTTGGTCCGCTCCGANAGGAGCATCCGCATCAGGTGTCGGACGCGGCCCTCCGACACGCGGAGTCCGAAATGCTCCGCGGCNACGTCCTCCACGGTATGGGCCTCGTCGAGGATGACGTGCGTGTAGGGCGGCAGGAAACCGGCCCCCCGCATCCGCAGCGCGAGATCGCTGAAGAAGAGCGCATGGTTGCACACCAGGATGTCCGCGTTCTCCATCCGCCGACGCGCGGACTGGTAGAAGCACTCGTCGTGGGTCGGGCAGCGGCGGCCCATGCAGTTCCCGCCGTCGCTCTGAACGTGGTCCCAGACCCCGGGTCGCTTGAGCTGGGGAAGCGTGGCCAGCGTTCCGTCGTCGGTGCGGGCGGCCCACTTCTCGATCTGCTGGAGCGAGTGACGTTCGGGTTCGTCGGCGAGCAGCCTCGTCTCCCGTTCCACCGCGAGCCGGAGTCGCCGCTTCGACATGTAGTTCGAGCGTCCCTTCACCAGGACCGCGGTGAATTCGTCCGGAACGAGCGCCCGGAGCAGCGGGAGATCCTTCTCCATCAGCTGCTCCTGGAGACTGATGGTGTGGGTGCAGATCACCACGCGTTCACCGCGGTTGGCGAGCACGCTTCCGATCGCGGGCAGCAGNTAGGCGAAACTCTTGCCGGTACCGGTTCCCGCCTCCACGAACAGTCGTTCCTTCGCCGCCAGNGCATCCTCGACCGCCGTCGCCATCTCCAGCTGTTGAGGCCGCGCCTCGAAGCCCGCGAGTCGGCGGGCGACGGGACCGTCNGGAGCGAGCATGGAGCGGGCGGGGAGAATCATGGGGAGTTCGGTGGGGCTCGGGAAGACGCGTCGGACGCGATCCGTTCGCTCAAGCATAGGTCTTCGAACGGAGGTCGAACCGGNGGAATCAGGCCAGCGGCCGCCGCTTCGGTTCACCGACCTCGCGGGGGTAGGCCTTCGGCACCGCCCGGTTCTTCTCGATGACCACGATCCGTCCCGTGGAGGTGGGATGGACCTCGACCACCGAAGCATGAAGCTTGTACAGCGCCTGCTTNGCGGTCTCGATCTCCTCCTCGGCCTTCGCACCCTTGATCGCCAGCACCAGACCGTCCGTGCGGGCGAGCGGGACGGTGTATTCCGCGAGGACGTCCAGCGAGCCGACCGCCCGCGCGATCACGAGATGATGGGACTCGCGGTGATCCGGATCCCGTCCGACGGTCTCCGCCCGTTCGTTCAGCACCGTGACGCGATCGAGCCCGAGGCTCGCCGCGGTCGCTTCGAGGAATCTCGCCTTCTTTCCCGTCGCCTCCACGAGNGCGATCTCCAACCGGGGCCGCACGCAGGCGAGGACCAGCCCGGGGAGGCCGCCACCGGAGCCCACGTCGATGAGCCGGGTCGACTCGCCGAAGCGTTCCTCCAGTTGCAGGACCCAGGGAAGCAGCGTGAGGCTGTCGAGCACGTGCCGCTCCCACGCCTCCGCGGGCTCGCGGATCGCGGTCAGGTTCATCCGCGCATTGGCGTCGTAGAGGAGCTCGAGATACCGGCCGATGCGGACGAGATCCTCCGGCTCGAAGTCGATTCCCGCCGCGGCGGCGGCGGAGCGGAAGGATTCGGGAGGTGTGGCGAGACTGGGTTCGTTCATGGGAAAGGACGGTGTACCACGGTTCGTCCCCCGCTGCCGCGACGGGGGTTCAGCCGGTCCCCGCGACCTCCCACTGCTCCATCCGTCTGGGNCGTCGCAGGCCGACGTTCAGGACCAGTCCGATCATCATCCANGCGGTGACCAGGCTGGATCCTCCCGCACTCACGAACGGGAGCGTCATGCCGGTGATGGGCAGCAGTCCGATGGTCATGCCGGTGTTGATCACCATCTGGGCGAGCAGCAGGGTGACCAGGCCGGTCGCGAGCAGTCGACCGAAGAGATCCCGCGCGAACGCCGCGACGAGGAATCCGCCGATCGCCAGCAGGAGATACAGCGACCAGACGACCGCCCCGCCCACCATGCCCCACCGGCAGGTGACGACCGCGAAGATCATGTCGTTGTGCTCCTCGGGAAGNTGGTTGAACCGGAGCAGCGTCGCCGCGTGTTCGCGCCCGACGCCGGTCAGGCCGCCCGCCCCCGCGAGGGTCATCGCCCGATCTCCCTGGTAGCCGATGTCGTCGCGATACCGGTCGTCGCCCTCGATCTGCGCCAGCAGCGCCTCGATGCGATCCTGCTGATGTTCCTTCAGGTATCCGCGCACCGGCGTGAAGAGCACCGCCGACATCGCCAGGACCCCCGAGAGCACCAGGATCGTGAGGTGGGAGACCTTCGCCCCCGCGACCAGCAGCAGGGCGAGAAGCGTCGGGACGAAGAGCAGGGCCGTGCCGAGGTCGGGTTCGAGCAGGATCAGCCCCATCGGAATCGCCGTCACCACGAACGGCAGCGCGAATCCCCGCAGCGACCGGACGTTCCACCGCAGTCGGAACCACGCGGCGAGCGCAAGCACCCAGACGACCTTCGCGAGTTCGGACGGTTGAAGGTCCGTGATGCCGAGGTTGATCCACCGGCGGGCCCCGTTGTAGGGCCGGACGAGCCAGGTCGGCACGAACGGGATCAGCACGAAGACCAGCAACGCGAGCACCAGGACGCTGAGGCCCGGAACGAGCCGTCGAAGGCGGCGATAGTCGGGCACCGCGACGACCGCCGCGACGATCAGTCCCAGTGGCAGGAAGAGCGCCTGCTTGCGGGCGAAGCCCGGCTCGGTGGTGGCGATCGCGACGATTCCAAGCACGTTGAGGGCGAGCGCCGCGAGCACCACGATCCAGCCGACGGTCGCCCACCGAATCCGTCCCGCCTGGAGATCGCGTGCGGATTCGTGGAGCTCCCGGGCGGTGAACCGCTCCCGGGCCGGTCGACCCGGTTCGTCGACCCGCGTCGACGAGGTGATGGATCCGGAATCGGTCAACCCGCATCACTCCGGTCGGAGGTCCGCGTCGCGGCCCGCGCGACGTCGCCGGTGACCGGCGACTCGACGAGGCCCGCCTCGTCCGGCAGCGGATCGAGCCATTCGACCGGCGTCGCATCGAGCGCCTCCAGGGCCTCGATGCCGAGGTATCCCTCGGCCGCGAGCGCCCGGATCACCTGCGCCGCGACCGGTCCGCCGGCGCGACCACCCGAATTGCCGTGCTCGACGATGACCGCGAAGGCGTAACGGGGTTCGGTCGATCCCGCCGGAGCGATCAGGCCGGCATACCAGGCGTGCGAGGCCNTGCCGGTGACCTGGGCCGTGCCGGTCTTCGCCCAGACCNTCGGCGCGGCCGCTCCGAGATCGCGGAAGTCGAGGATGTCCTCGGTCCGCGGGCCCGTGGTCGGGTCCAGCCAGAGCCGACTCGCGGTTCCCTCGCGGGCGGACTTCGCCATGCCCTCGAGCGCGATGTCGACCGCCGCCGGGTTCCAGTCGCCGTCGCCCGTCGGTCGCGAGGTCGCGTCGTCGAGCACCAGCACCGGTTCCACGGGCGCACCGTCACGGGCCAGTCGCGCGTACGCGTTGGCGGCGTGCAGCGGTGTCCAGGCCACCGAGCCCTGCCCGATGCCGAAGAGCATGCGGCCGATCTCGGTGTCGTCGGGGATGAAGGTCCCTTCGCTTCCGCCGGCGAGTCCGGCCCCCAGCGGCGTCTCGAGACCGCAGGATCGATACCACGCCTCCATCGCCTCGGGACCGAGCACGTCCGCGATGGTGTAGAAGTAGATGTTGCAGCTCTGGGCGATCGCGTCCACCGGACCGAGCGNCCCGTGTCGACCGTAGAGCCCGTCCTCNGGCCGCCATCCCCAGCAACGTGGNTTCTTGAACTCGCCTCGGATCCAACCCTTGCACTCGATCGACTGCCGCAGTCCGAAGCGGCCGTCCTCGACCCCCGCGACGTAGACCAGCGGCTTCACGATCGACCCCGGCGCGTAGGCGGTTCCGATCGCCCGGTTGCGGAAGGGCGCGAGATCCTGAAGCGTGCGGCGTCGACGACGCTGATCCTCGGGAAGCGCCCGGGCATCGGCGTCCGGCATCAGCATCAGGGCGAGGTCCTCGGCGGCGAGTTCGAGGTCCGCGAAGGTGGGCGTCGACACCAGGGCGAGCGTCTCGCCGGTCTCCACGTCGATCACCACCGCGGCCCCGTGCAGCGCNGTGCCCAGCGGAAGCGTCGTCGCCCGCGGCCCGGAGGCGTTCCAGCCGTAGTGGAACTGCCGGACCTGCATCAATCCGAGTTCCGGATCGAGGATCGCCCGCACCCGGGCCTGGAGGTCCGCATCGATCGCGAGCCTGATCGACTCGCCGAAACGNGGTTCCACCCGCGAGAGCACGTCGCCGCTCGCCCGATCGGTCTCCTTCATGCCGATCGTGCCGTGGAGACCACGATCGAACTCCCGTTCCAGTCCGGTCGAACCCACGAGGTCGCGTCCGGCCCGATACCCGGAGTAGTCGAGGATCACGCCGCCGTCGTCGTCGCGGCGCTCGTAGGGACGGCGTTCGATGTCTTCGGGCGCGACCTCGGACCGCGTCGTGCCGATCAGCGTGGAGGCGATGCCGCCGACCACGACCTCGGCCGTGCCTTCGCTTCGGAGATCCGCGGGCAGCGTCGCCCGATCGATCGCGACCCGGGCCTTCGAGAATCCGCGCACCCGCCGGTTGACCCCTCGAANCGCGAACGGTGGATCGCTCTCCGCGGAACCNCCGGACGCCGCGACCTCCTCCATGAGCGACGCGATCGCCTTTCGAAGCGCGAAGGTGTCCGCGTCGCGTTCGGCGAAGTCCTCGACGATCGGATGCAGGCCCTTCTGCTCCGCGATGGGCCGGGCGACGAAGATCTCCTCGGCCTCGGCGCGTCCGCGACGTCGGGCCAGCCGCTCGAACTGTCGCCGCCAGACCGAGGCGGATCGAATCGAGACNCCGCGCCGGATCGCGTCGAGCCGCGCCGGGAGTTCCTCGAGCACGAGTCCGGTCTCGAACGCCGCCGCNTCCCAGACCGCATCGATGCGTGCCTGCCATCGGGGCGTTTCGGCGTCGATCGCCGCGTCCCGTTCGGTTCGCGAAAGACTGCTCCAGCCGGTGCCGACGGTCCGCTTCGCGCTTCGCGCCGCCTGCCGTCGCTGCCACTCGCCGGTGATCACCTCGTAGTCGACGCAGAAGTCCCAGCCGGTCCGTTCCACGGCGAGGGGCCGGCCGGCCCGATCGACGATCGGCCCTCGAACCGTCGGCTGGTAGGTCCGCCGGACGAGTCGCGCTTCGGCCCGAGCGAGCCGGGAAGGCCCCTCGACGACCGAGAGCCGGATCATCTGAAGCACGAGGGTGCCGATNACCAGCAACGACAGCACGCCGAGCCCGATCAGCCTGACGTGGAAGGGCGTCATGCGGTCGTCGGTCTGGCCGGTGGGTGGTCGCATTCGACTCCGGGGGCTCGGGCGGGTTCCACCGGACCGCTTCGACGGGACCCGGCCGGCGCCTCGCCCGCGTGGGACGAGGCGCGTCACTCGAACCATATCGGCTCGGTCCCCGCCGGGACTTCCCTCGGAGCGAAATCGGTGGCGATCCCGATCGAACCGGTTCAGACCTCGGTCGANCCACCCACCTCGAGCCGTCGGACCTCGACGCCTTTGGGCGTGAATCGATCCGGATCCGCATCGATGAGCGGCCAGGTTCCGAAGTGGCAGGGAATCGCNATCGGCGCGTTCACCATCTCCGCCGCCCGNCTCGCGTCGGCGGGCCCCATGGTGAAGCGGTCGCCGATGGGCAGGATCAGCACGTCCGGACGGTGGATCTCCGAGATCAGGGCCATGTCGCCGAAGATCCCGGTGTCGCCGGTGTCGTAGATCGTGGTGTCGCCCATCCTGATCACCAGTCCGGTGGGCATGCCCATGTACTTGCCGCCGTAACTCGANGAGTGGAAGGCGTTGGTCATCGTGATCCGGCCGAACGGCATGTCGACGCCGCCGCCCGGATTCGCGGGCTCCAGCTTCTCCAGCCCCTGCTCGCCCAGCATGTTGCAGAGTTCGAAGGGGCCCAGCACCGTCGCATCGCATCGCCTGGCGATCGCGAGGGTGTCGCCGACGTGGTCCTCGTGACCATGGGNGAGGGCGATGTGCGTGCAGTCGATCGAATCCGCGGTGATCCCCGCGGCTTCGGCCTGGGGGTTGCCGGTGATGAAGGGATCGATCAGGACGGTGTGGGTCCCGTCGGTGATCGAGAACGCGGCGTGGCCGTGGAAGGTGATCTTGACGCTCATGGGTCGCTCCAGCCTGTGAAATGCCATTCAACCGGCCGCGTCGGTCCGAAAAGGACCGGTCTTCACGCGCCGGAGGGAGCAGGATCACGGCGAATCGACGAATGGTCAACCCGACGCGGGGCGATTCGCGATCGACGGAGAGCGACTAGCATGCCCGGCCCGGTTTCGACCGGACCGAGCGTTCTCCCCCATCCCCCCAGCGCGTCAGGAATCCCGCCATGGAATGCGGCATCGTCGGACTGCCCAACGTCGGCAAGAGCACCCTCTTCAACGCCCTCACCGCCGCGGGCATCGAGGCCCAGAACTATCCGTTCTGCACCATCGAGCCGAACATCGGCGTGGTGAGCGTCCCGGATCCGCGGCTCGGGGTGATCAACGACCACATCGAGACGCAGAAGATCATCCCCGCGGTGATCCGCCTCGTGGACATCGCCGGCCTGGTCGAAGGCGCCAGCAAGGGCGAGGGGCTCGGGAACAAGTTCCTCGCGAACATCCGCGAGGTCGACGCCCTGCTCCAGGTCACCCGATGCTTCGAGGACGACGACATCGTCCACGTGTCCGGTTCGATCGACCCGGTCCGCGACATCGAGATCATCGGGCTCGAGCTCCTGCTCGCCGATGCGGAACAGGTCGAAGGCTCGCTCGACAAGGCCCAGCGACAGGCGCGGTCCGGCGACAAGGACGCGAAGTTCCGGCTGGGCGTGCTCGAGAAGTGCAAGGCCTGCCTCGACGACGAGCAGCCGCTGCGGACGCTCGACCTCAATCCGGACGAGGCCAAGGCGGTCCGATCGTTCGGTTTCATCACCGCGAAGCCGATCCTCTACGTCGCCAACGTCGACGAGGATCACGCCGACGGTTCCGGTCCGCTCGTCGACGCGGTCCGGAAGTACGCCGAGGAGAACGGCGGCGGCGTGGTGGTGGTGTGCGCGAAGATCGAGAGCGAACTCGCCGAGCTCGACGAGGACGACAAGCTCGAGATGCTCCAGTCGCTCGGGATGGAGGAACCCGCCCTGGCGGTGGTCGCACGTGGCTCCTACGACCTGCTCGGCCTGCAGAGCTACTTCACCGCCGGCCCGAAGGAGATCCGGGCCTGGACCATCCGCACCGGCGACACCGCCCCGAAGGCCGCCGGCGTGATCCACGGCGACTTCGAACGCGGCTTCATCCGGGCCGAGTGCTACCTGGTCGACGACCTCGTCCAGCACAAGAACGAGAAGTCCATCCGGGAGGCCGGAAGACTCCGCAGTGAAGGCAAGGACTACGTGATGCAGGACGGCGACGTGGTCAACTTCCTGTTCAACGTCTGAGTGCCCCACCGAGCCGGCACCTTGGCCGCAGGGGTCACACCGCGCGAAGGAGCTCCACGATGACCGACGTCGACGTCACCCCCTCGGACGAGCGGGATTCCAGAACGAACGCCTCCGACGCCGGCGGCGGGCGGATGGACACGACCGGGCTCGTCTGCTCGATCCTCGGCGTGGTCACCTGCGGTCTCTGGCTCCTGTCGATTCCCGGTCTCGTGCTCTCGCTCGTCGCCATGAAGCGGCATCCCTCGGGGAAGGCGAAGGCCGGTGTCGTCCTCGGTGCGATCGGCGTCGCCGAGTTCATCCTGACCGTTCCGTTCCTCATCGGTCTGCTTCTTCCGTCGCTGGCGACGGCGGAGCGTGCCGCATTGGTGGAGAAGAACGCGAACCAGATGTCCCAGATCCACAAGGCGATGCTGGAGATGGCGAATTCCGGTTCCGGTGGATATCTCCCGGTTCCGGGCCGCATCGACAAGGTCAAGGACCCCGGTCTTCCGCATCACGTCGACCCCTGGGGCACGCCGTACCGGGTCGATCCCGGACCAGCCGGGAAGGCCGCACCGGTGGTGAAGTCCGACGGTCCCGACCGGGTCCCGGACACCGAAGACGACCTCCGACATCCTCCCGAGTGATCGACGCCGCCACGGCGAGCGTGTTCATCGACGGGCCGTTCAGACGGTTCATGCCGTTCATGCCGATGCGGGGGCTCGGCGGCGTTCCCGGCCCCCGTCGGCCCGCCCCGAGGTAGGCTGATCGCGTGTCCGTTACCGCCTCCAACCGCGAGGAGATCTGGAACGCCATCACCCACGGCGTCGGCTGCCTCGCCGCGCTGGCCGCGATGCCGGTGCTCCTGGTCCTCGCCGCCGAGCGGGGCGACACCACCACGCTCGTCGGCTGCCTGATCTTCGGACTCTCGATGGTGCTGGCCCTCGCCGCTTCCACCGCGTACCACGCGAATCGCGATCCCGACCGCAGGCACCGACTGCGGATCCTGGATCACGCCTCGATCTACGTGCTGATCGCCGGGAGCTACACGCCGATCTGCCTCACCGGGCTCCGTGGACCCTGGGGCGACGGCCTGCTGATCGCGGTCTGGTCGATGGCGTTGGTGGGCGTGCTGCTCAAGATCCGGTTCACCGGTCGCTTCGAACTCCTCTCCACCGTGATCTATCTCCTCATGGGGTGGGTGTGCGTGGTCGCCGCGGTCCCGATGTTCGAACGTCTCGGCAGTGCCAGTCTGATCTCGTTGCTGGCCGCGGGCGTCGCGTTCACCGCGGGCGTCGCGTTCTACCTGCAGGATCACCGCCGCGGCTTCCACGTCATCTGGCACGTGTTCGTGGTGACCGGATGCGCCGGGCTCTATGCGGCGGTGTTCGCGGAGGTCGGCCGGCTCGGGTCGATGAACTGACGTGGTCGCCGAGAACCGCTCCCAGCGGATCCGCGCCGTCTCGATCGCGGTCCTCTCGGTGTCGCTGGGCATGGCGTTCGTCGCGATCGGCATCCAGCACTTCCGGAGCCCCGAACCGTTCGAGGCGATCGTGCCCGGGTATCTCGGCCGGCCGCGGTTCTGGAACTTCACGAGCGGCGGTCTCGAAATCCTCTTCGGCCTGGGCCTGATGGTCCCCATCGCCCGCCGCTGGTCCGCGCGGCTGCTGGTCCTGCTGGTGCTCGCGATGTCGCTGGCCAACCTCAACATGTGGCTGAACGACCTTCCCTTCGACGGGACCCGGCTGTCGACCCGCGGGCACGTCGTGCGGTGGATCTTCCAGGTCGTGCTGCTGGCGGTCCTCGTCCTGCTCGGGAGGCCGTGGAAACGCGAAGCGAATCCTCCGAGGCCCGGATAGCCTTCGCATCCGACCCGCGAGTTCAAGGCCGCCTCCCCGAAACCACACCGAAGCGAGCACGATGAAGAAGATCCTCAACGTCCGTGATGAACAAGCCGCGTCGATCCTCGCGATCCTGAAGCAGGTCGCCACCGACGACGGTCGCTTTCCGATTCACGAGATCCACCTCGAGACGTTCCACGCGCTCGCGACGCATCTCTTCCGGACGACCTTCGATCCGGACGCCCCCGAGGTTCCGATCTCCCGGGCCGGCGAGGTCGTCGGCGACGATCACGAACTCGCCCTGGAGGTGATGAACATGGCGGGGATCCTCCCGTTCGTGGAGGAGGCTCACGAGGAGGAACGGATCGACGCGGTCGGTCGGCTCGGCGACGCGCTCGGAATCGATCGGAAGTTCGCGAAGCGGCTGCATCAGTTGAGCCATGAAGCGGTCACCGGCATGGCGATCTGCCTCTACCGACCGCTCTCGCTCGAAGTCGGGGCACCACTGTGGAAGGGCACCATCAAACTCGCGGAGAGTGCGATCCACGTGGACGGTGACCGCAAGGTGCTCGCCCGCTACCAGGGCTTTCGCGATCTCCCGGCCGGCACCTTCGGCGGGACGCTGATCCGCTACTACGACGACAACGACTTCCCCCTTCCGGGCACCCCTGGCGCCTTCTTCTCCAACTCGCTCACCATCCACGACATGCACCACGTCCTCGCCGGCTACCCCACGTCGCCGCTCGGCGAGACCTGCGTGGTCGCCTTCGACAGCGGCATGATGGACCTCGACATGGGGAAGGCGCTGATCGGATACATCGCGCAGTTCCAGGTCGGTCTCCAGTTCGACAAGGGCCTTCGATCGTGGAAGAACCAGTTCAAGCCGGAGATCGTGCTCCGCGCTTTCGAGCGCGGCGCCCGGGCCTCGGTGGACTACCTCCAGCTCGACTTCGACTTCGAACCTCATCTGGAGCGCCCGCTCGCGGACGTCCGCCGCGATTTCGGGGTCGATCCCGAGGGCGCGCTCATCGCGACGTCGAAGGATCAGTGGTGCGGCCAGGTCGGTGTCGTGGGCCAGCGGGTCAGTCCCGATCTGATCGAGCGGAAGAAGTCCATCCTCGAGCGACTGCTCGCAGGAAAGAACACCAAGGACTGAATGTCCGTTCGGATCAGCGGCGGTTCAATCGAGACCGTCGCTGATCATCACTGATCATCATTGATCATCGCGGAAACGCGGACGGTGATTTCCATGATTCGGCCCCTGAACGACGCGTCGTGCCGAAGGGAAATTTCCGCCGCGTGAGTGCACGTGACTTCGATCCGCATTCTTCCGAATCAACGATCACACGCTTGCTTCAAGCCCGGGTTTCAGGTCTTCTTTGAACTGGCGGCGCACCCGCGGGTGGAGCGCATCCGTTCCCAAACCAAGGAGTTCGAAGAATGAAGATGTGGCAAATGTTGTGCGCGGCGGCCATCGCCTCCCCCGCGATGGGCGACCTCGTGGTGAATGGTGGCTTCGAAGCCGGCACCGGCGAAGACGCCGATGGATGGAACCAGCTGGAGATCTTCGGCGGAAGCGCTTCGGCCTCCACCGATCGTGTCGCCGGTTTCGGCGGCACCTCCGCATATGAGGGCAGTGAGTTCATGTACTTCGGGGTGATCGGCGCTCCGGACTTCGGCCCCGTGTCCGAGATCCAGCAGCAGACCGCGGCCGGCTCGATCATGGGCGGAGAGACCTACGACTTCTCCTTCGCCGGCGTGGGCGTCCCGGGTCCCGGCTCGGTCGCCTTCTACGAGGTGCTCTGGTTCGACGGTGACGGGAGCAACGGCGGCGGTGTGCAGGGCAGCGCGACCGGACTGCAGGTCTGGAACTACACCGACAGCTGGGCCCTCTTCGGCATGAACGACCTCGTCGCCCCGGACGCGGCCGACTCCATTCTCATCCAGATTCGACTCGTGACCGGCGCCTTCGACGGCGCCGAGGGTTGGGCCGGCGTCGACGCCGTGTCCATGGCCCAGATCCCCGCCCCCGGCGCTCTGGCGCTGCTCGGCATCGCGGGACTCGGCGCCCGACGTCGTCGCTCGAACTGAGCAGGCCGCTCATCATGATGGCAACGAAGGCCGCCGACCCCGCGAAGGGTCGGCGGCCGCTTTCTTTCCAGGGGTCGCGCTCGACGGTCACCGCTTCGCCGTCGGGATTGAAGACAGGATGCCGCGATCTTCTCCGCCGATCCGTACCACGGAGGGAGTACGAGCGGGCTTATTTCGGGACCAACCCCGGGCTCTGGACCGTTCGTTCCTGTTTGGCCTGATTTCGACGGAACATCTGCTAGATTCACTCGGACTGAGAAGCACCGTCCGACGATCGGGCACGATTCTCACTTTTCAGACTCAGGGGTGATCAATGAACATGCAGACACGTCTCCGCCGCAACCATCTCCTCGCGACCACCGCGATCGCCGGACTCGTCGGAGCCTCGGCGGCAGCCGACACCATCACCGTCTGCCTCGACGGATCCTGCGACTTCACCGATCCCGCGGCAGCCGCCGCCGTCGCGACCTCCGGCGACGTGATCGAGATCGCGGCCGGAACCTATCCGGTCGACGAACCGGTCGTCATGTACGGCCCGGGCTTCGAGATTCGCGGCGCCGTGGATGGCAAGGGCCGGCCCGCGACGATTCTCGACGGCCAGGGCGTCGGACAGGTCCTCGCCATCATCCTCGCGATCGGTGAAACCGCTCGGGTGGAGAATCTCGTGATCACCAACGGATTCGCCGAACGAGGCGGTGGCCTGTGGACAAGGCATTCCACGTTGAACTTCGAGAACTGCGTGATCAGCGGAAACCACGCCGAGCACCTG
>NYVS01000162.1 GCA_002684755.1 Phycisphaerae bacterium | reverse complement strand
CTTGGGACATCATGGTCTCGTATCATGTTCGACCCGAATCGCCTCCATCCGCGGAGGCCCGCTCTCCAGCCCCCAACGGATCTCGATCATGCGTGCCACCTCCGAACCGACCACCGCCATCGAGAAGATCGACCGTTGTGGCGATCTCTCGCACCGACCCCGAGTCCTGCTGGGCAAGATGGGGTTGGACGGCCATGATCGTGGTGTGAAGCTGATCGCCCGACTGATGCGGGACAGCGGGATCCACGTGATCTACTCGGGGCTCTGGCAGACGCCGCGAAGCCTCGCGATCGGTGCTCGCGACGAGGACGTCGACTGCATCGCCTGCTCGATGATGAGCAACTCCCACCTCGTGCTCGTCCCCAACCTGCTTTCGGAACTCGAGGCGGTCGGTCGACCGAAGATGACCGTCAACGTGGGTGGCATCATCCCGCAGGAGGACGTCTCCACGCTGAAGGAGGCGGGCGTCAACGACGTGTTCCACACCGGCACCAGCATGGAGGAGATCGTCGCGAGCGTCCGGAACTCGGTGGTCCCCTACACCGCGCCGGATTTCAAGAACGGTTCCGCCTCGCTCGCCCGGCTCCTGAGTCTCGCCCACGCCGGCACACCGCCGAAGGATGCCCCGCGTTCCCGCCCCAAGCGGGTGATCGGCCTGACCGGTGCGCCCGGCGCCGGCAAGAGCACGCTGGTCGCGGCGATGGCCAACGAAGCGGTCCGACGCGGCGAACGGGTCGCCGTGGTCGCCTTCGATCCGATGAGCCCGATCTCCAGCGGCGCGCTGCTCGGTGATCGACTCCGGGTCGACTTCAACGCGGTCGACGACGCCGTCTTCTATCGAAGCCTCGCGATCGTCGGCGAAGACTACGCGTCGCTTCCCGACATCATCGAACTGGTCGGCGGCGCCGGCTGGGACACCCTGCTCATCGAGACCGTCGGCGCCGGCCAGAACGACGTGGCGATCCGGGAACACGTCGATCGCACCGCGGTCGTCGTGGTGCCGGGGATGGGCGACTCCGTGCAGATGGACAAGGCCGGCATCCTGGAGATCGCCGACATGTTCGTCGTCAACAAGGCCGACCACGCGGGCGAGCACCAGCTGGTTCGAGAACTCCTCGACATCGCGGAAGGACGTCGCGTCCACGAGACGATCGCGACCGAGGGCAAGGGCGTCGTCGAACTGCTCGAAGACATCCTCGGCTGAGCGTGAAATCGCCTGAAAACAGCGGGGATATTGAGACCCAGTCTCAACAAGAAACGGACTCGTCTCTCGTTTTCACGACGTCGTCGATACCCGCGAATTCACCGTCGTTTCTCGGCGTATGCTGCCAACGGTCATGCCGTTCAGCATTCCTTCGAGCATCGAGAAGATTCCCGAGATCGCATCGCTCCCGCCCTCGACGCGGGCCGAGATGCTCGCCGCTGCCGACGCGCCGGGACCCTGGCGACTGTGGAGCTACAACGCGAGTCGCGGCCTCATCACCACCGTGATCCTCATCTGGCTCGGACACGACGCGGTGTATCGCGACCTTCCGACCTCGGCCTCGATGGTGGTCATCGCGATGCTCATCGCGACGACGACCTACCTGTGGCACTTCTGGACGATCACCCGGATCCGCGGTCGGATCCGGGCCGGCATCGCCGCCGCCGCCACCAACGAACGAACACCGATCTGTCTCCGATGCGGATACGACTGCGCCGCGACCGACGCCGACGCCTGTCCGGAGTGCGGCACCCGGCTCCTGATCCCGCCTCGGCGTTCCGAGCGTGACGCCTGAACGCGAGCCGGTATCGTGCGACGATGCCCGACAAACGACACGACATCAGAATTCGCGAGGCCGACTTCGACGACGCCGACGATCGAGCCACGGTTCGACGACTCGTCGAGGCGTTCGCGGACGTGTCGGACGTCGAACTGTCATCCACGGTCCGCGACACCGTCGCACCGTTCCTCGGACGAAACGCCGCCTTCGTGCTCCTCGCCGAAGTGGTCGACGAGGACCGAAGACGACCGATCGGCATGCTGATCGCCCAACGGATCATCGCATCGTTCCGGGCCTGCGAGCGCGTGAACATCCACGACCTGTACATCGCGGCCGAACATCGCGGACGCGGTCTGGGTCGGCGGATGCTCGACGCCTGTGCGGATCGGGGCCGGGCCCTCGGTTGCTGCGATCTCACCCTCGAAGTGGCGGGCGACAACGCCGTGGCCCGCGGGCTCTACCGGAGCTACGGATTCGACCTTCCCGAGGGCGACGTCCCAGAAGGTGCGGTGCTGTACGGAAAATGCCCGATCGACGGCGTTGGAACGCCTCCCGACGGTGGAGGTTGAGACGCCGGTCCGGTAGAGTGGTCGATTCCCTGCAGACCACTCACGGAGCCTCTCGATGACCGTCACCGCCGATCCCGCCACCTCGACCCTTCTCGCCCGGGACACCAACCAGGCCCTCGGCATCGCCGAGTTCGCGATTCGGTTCATGCGGGACGATCACGGAACGCCCTCCGAGGCGGTCAAGGACAAGACTCGACAGTTCTTCGCCGACGCCGCGGTCTGCGGACTCTCCGCGATCGCCCTCGGCACCAACGCCCCCCTCGTCCTCCGCGAGGAAGCCGCGGAGTATCCGAAGGCGGGCGGCGTGACCGTGTTCGGATCGACCGATGCGGTCTGTCCTGAAAAGGCGATCGCCGCCAACTGCTCCGCGGTCCGCGAGTGGGACTCCAACGGCACGAACTTCGGCTACAACCCCGCGCTCGGCCACACCGCGGGCGANTTCNGCCACAACGACTTCTACGCGGTGCCGGTCGCCGCGGCGCAGCTCACCGGCGCGGACGGCGCCGCGGCGCTTCGCGGCATGATCCTCCACGACGAGATCCGCGGGCGGCTCGCCGAGGTGTTCAGCCTCAAGACCTACAAGATCGATCACGTGGTGCACGGCGCGATCGCCTCCGCGGCGGTCTACGGCGCGATGATGGGCGCGACCGCGGAACAGATCGAATCCGCGATCGGCATGACCGTCGCCCACTTCATCCCCTGGCGGGCGATTCGCGCCGGCAAGCAGCTTTCGGATTCGAAGGGCGCCTCCGCGGCGATCTCGACCGAGGTCGCGGTGCTCGCGATGATGCGTTCGATGAAGGGCTTCCTCGGCCCCCGCGACATCTTCCGCAACCCGGAGGCGATCTGGCGACANTTCGAGCCCACCGACGGCGACGCGCCGTTCGATCTCGTGCTCAGCCATTCGGGCGATGACTTCGCGGTGATGGGCATGCACTTCAAGCTCGGNCTCTACGAGCATCAGTCCGCCGGCGCACTNCAGGGGATGATCGACCTCGTCTCCGCGAACCCGGACCTGCTTGCGAATCCGGACCTGATCCAGACGATCCGGATCGTCGCGTACGAGCCCGCTTTCGGCATCATCGGCGACCCGGCGAAGCGTGACCCGAAGACCCGCCAGAGCGCGGATCACTCGATGGTCTACATCGTCTCGACGCTGCTCCAGAAGGCCATCGATGCCGCGAAGTCGAAGGGATCGGGAACGATCGCCGACGGCAACGACACCATGTGGAAGTCGCTGATCCTGGTGCCCGCCGACTACGACGCCGCCTCCATCGCCCGCCCCGAGACCCGGGCCCTGATGGCGAAGATCGAGTTCGCCCACGGCGGCAAGGACTACGACGATCGCTACCCGGACGGGATCCCGACCTCGGTGGTCATCGAGACGACCGACGGTCGCAGCCTCGACTCCGGCCTCGTCATGTATCCGTCGGGCCACGCCCGCAACACGACCTGCGATCTCGAGGGCATNCTCGCNAACAAGGCCGAGGTCCTCGGCAGGCTCGCGATGGACGATCCCGGTTCGGTGATCGGTCGATTCCGGCGCGTCGACGACCTGTCCACGGCCGAGCTGGCGTCGATGAACGACTTCGAGATCAAGGATCACGGCCGCTTCGAATGAAGCCGCGTGGCGGNACCGACCGGAGTTTCGAACGATCGACGGCGGCGTGGGCCGTCGTCGTTGCCGCTCNCATGAACTCGCGCACCTTCGCGACTTCGGCGGGTGACCCGAGCAGCACCGGCACCCGCTGGTGCAGNCGTTCCGGTCGCACTTCCATGGTCCGGACATCGCCCGAGTAGGAAACACCGCCGGCCTGCTCCATCAGCATGGCCATCGGATTGGCCTCGTAGAGCAGACGAAGTTTTCCGTCGGGGTTCTTGGCGGTCGGCGGATACAGGAACACGCCGCCCCGGATCAGGGTGCGATGGACGTCGGAGACCATCGATCCGATGTAGCGGCTGGTGTATCCGGCACCGTGNGCAAATCGAAGGTACGCCTGGTAGCCCTCCGGGAACGTCTCCGCATTCGCCTCGTTGATGGAGTACGTGGTGCCCTGCTCGGGAATACGCACGTTCGTCCGGACTCGGAGGAACGAGCCGATCGCCTGGTCCAGGACGAACATGTCCACGCCGTCGCCGGTGGTGAGACACATGATCGTGCTCGANCCGTAGAGGATGTAGCCCGCGGCGACCTGCCGGGTCCCNGGCTGGCAGACGGTCTTTTCACCGTCCGACTCGGCGGGGTCGTTGAGGGTGACCGAGAAGATGGTCCCCACGCCGACGCAGGAGTCGAGATTGCTCGAGCCGTCGAGCGGGTCGAAGAGCACGCAGTACTTGCCGCCGTCACCCGACCGCCGGAGGATCCGNGGCTCCTCGTCCTCTTCGCTGGCGAGCACCGCGATCGATGCCCGGTCGCCGAGACATCGCATGATGATCTCGTTCGAGATCACGTCCATCTTCAACTGATCCTCGCCCTGCACGTTCTCGGTGCCGTGGGCACCCANCACGTCGTCGAGGCGGGCCCGACGGACCTTGTTCGCGATCGTCTTCCCCGCCAGGGAGATGGCGGAGATGATCCAGGACAGATCNCCCGTCGCCCCCGGATGCTTGGCCTCCTCGGCGAGGACGTGGGTCTGGAGACTCATGAGATTCTGATGGACCAGGTCGTCGTCGTGCTGCATGCCCTCATCATCGACCGGAAGCGGAATCGCCTACAATCGAGTCCGGAAACCGGTCTCCGGTTTGCTCGGCCCGGAACGGCGTTGAAGCCCNGATCCGGGGATCCCGCCGGATTCGTCGGGGCCCTGGGAGCACGGTGGCTAGGATGTCGCCCCCAGACGGCCCCACACGATCGTCTTCGAACTGTCATCTCCAACCCTCAGGATCCGATTTTCTCCCATGAGCGACGCCCACACGCCCGTCATCATCGCCGCCCGACGCACCCCCATCGGCCGCTTNCTCGGCGGCTTCGGNCGCGTGACCGCCCCNGAACTNGGNNCGGTCGCGATCGNTGGAGCCATGAAGGANGCNGGNCTCGATCCNGCCGCNGTCGAAGAGGTCTTCATGGGCTGCGTNCTNCAGGCNGGCGTCGGNCAGAATCCNGCNCGACANGCCGCNTTGAAGGCGGGGATCCCGGACACGGTGACCGCGGTCACCGTCAACAAGGTCTGCGGTTCCGGACTCGAAGCGGTCATGCAGGCGGCCCGGGCGATCAAGGCCGGCGACATCGAGGTCGCGGTCGCGGGTGGCATGGAGAACATGGATCTCGCCCCCCACTTCGCGAACGTCCGAGGCGGCGTCAAGTACGGACCCGCCACCATGCAGGACCACATGGCCCATGACGGCCTGACCTGCGCCTTCGAGAAGTGGCCCATGGGCAACGCGGCGGAGTGGATCGCCGACGAATACGACATCTCCCGGGACGAGCAGGATCGTTTCAGCGCCCAGAGCCACAACCGGGCCGAAGCGGCGTGGGACGCCGGCCACTTCGAGGCCGAGGTGCTGCCGATGTCCGCGGAGCAGTGCAACGCCCGGGCGGGCGTCGAGAAGGATGAAGGCTTCCGTCCCGGAAGTTCCTCCGATTCCCTCGCCAAGCTCCGACCCGCCTTCACGAAGGACGGTTCGGTCACCGCCGGCAACGCGAGCCAGATCTCGGCCGGTGCCGCCGCGGTCGTGGTCATGAGCCTCGCCAAGGCGAAGGAACTCGGCCTCTCCCCCATCGCGAAGATCGTCGACTACAACACCGCGGGCGTCGAGCCCAAGAAGCTCTTCTTCGCCCCGGCGATCGGCATCGAATCCCTGCTCGCGAAGAACGACGTCAAGGTCGACGACATCGACCTCTTCGAGATCAACGAGGCGTTCGCGGCCCAGGTGCTCGCGGACATCAAGCACCTCGGCGTGCCGGAAGACAAGCTCAACATCTGCGGCGGCGGCATCGCCCTCGGTCACCCGATCGGCGCCAGCGGCACCCGCGTGCTCGTCACCCTGCTTCACCAGCTCGGCCGAACCGGTGGCAAGCGCGGCGTGGCGAGTCTCTGCCTCGGCGGTGGCAACGCGGTCAGCATGATGGTCGAGATGGTCTGAATCCCGGCCTGAGTGCCGCAGAACATTCGGAACGAAGAAAACGAGCCCCGAATCCGTCGCCGGATCCGGGGCTCGTCGTGCTTCAGTGCGGCGATGTCCGTCGGCTCAATCCTCGAGCACGATCACCCAGCCGTTCCAGTCGCGGGAGTTGTCCCAACGATCCCAGACGAGCAGACGATCACCGGGACGAATGACTCGACCGGTCTG
>NYVS01000161.1 GCA_002684755.1 Phycisphaerae bacterium | reverse complement strand
CGGTGTTCGGCGTGGTGATGGCCGCGGGCCTCCTCTGGAATCGCTGGTTCCTGCTCGGGCCGTTCGAGTGGTGCTGGCGTTGGTTCACCTATCTGCAACGCCCGCCGATGCGACGACGCACCACGGTGGCCGGCGCGACGTCGGTGGATCTGCGCCCCCGCCGCCCCGCGGACGATTGAACCGCGATCGAAGAAGCGAACGGCATCGGACCCTCGGCCGAGGTCCGGGCCGACGGAATCTGCGAACATCCCGCTGAAAGGGACCGACCATGACACAGCACGCCATTCCCTCGCCGCTCCCCGTCGCCGAACGAATCTCCGCGATCGACGTCCTGCGCGGATTCTCGCTCTTCGGCATCGTCGTGGTGAATGCTTGGTTCTTCGGACTCCCCCTCGCCACGGGCAGCGGACAGACCGCCGTACGGGCGGACGGGGCGGACGCGGTCGCCTGGTTCGTGGTGACGGGGTTCTTCTCCTTCAAGTTCATCTCGATCTTCTCGGTGCTCTTCGGATTCGGCATCGCGATGCAGCGCGCCCGACTCCTCGAGCGGACCGGTCGGGCCGCGGGATTTCTCGCCCGGCGCATGCTCATTCTCGCGGTCTTCGGCCTGCTTCACGCCGGCCTGCTGTGGTACGGCGACATCCTCTTCCAGTACGCGCTGGTGGGGATGATCATGATTCTCCTGATCCAGGTTCCCACCACGGTCAGACTCTGGCTGGGGGTCGCGTGCCTTGCGGTGTCGATGACCGGCATCTTTCTGTTCGGCCTCCTCGCCCTCTTCGCACCAACGGTGACCGACGCCCCCGATCTCACGCTTCGTGGCCTGGAGGCGATGCAGGCCGCGAACTTCGATCCAGCGCATCCCCAGTGGATCCCCGCGGAGATCGCGGCCTATCGGGAAGGGCCGTGGACCGATGCGTTCCTCTTCCGGAGCGTGACCTGGGGCTTCGCCAGCGTGATCTTCTTCCTGAACTACGGATGGCACGTCCTCGGCCTCGTGCTCGTGGGCTCGTACTTTCACGACATCGGCCTGTTCGATCCGGATCGACGACCACTCCTCGGTCGCCTCGCGATCTGGGGCGTGGCGATCGGCCTTCCGCTCGAACTGACCCTCGCCGGCCTGCTCCAGTTCGGCGAGCCCGGCGTCGTCCAGAAGGCGGCGATCTCCGCCGGGCACGACATCGCGTCGGCGGTGCTGGCGATCGGCCTGATCGGCGTCGTCGGCCTGGCCTGCGCCGCACAGCGGATGCCCGGCGCGAAGACCCTCGCGACCGTCGGGCGGATGTCGCTTTCCGCCTATCTCTTCGAGAGCGTGTGCTTCGTGGCGCTGATGTCGTTCTGGGGACTGGCCCAGTTCGGCCGCCTCGGCGAGATGGAACTGCTCCTCGCGGCGATCCTCGTCTATTGCGGCGTGGCCGCCGCCTGCGTGCTCTGGTCGCGGCGATTCCGCATGGGGCCCCTCGAGTGGCTCTGGCGAACAGGCTCCTATCTCGGGGTGACCCGAACACCTTGACGAGGCTCCTGACCGTGGAAAACGCGTCAAGGACCACGGCAACCCGGGTTCAGGCCCTACCTTGGACCCGTCGCGACCGAGGTCGACGGCCCGAAGACCGGGAGGGCCGCTCCTCCCCTCGGGCGTCGACGCGACGAGGGAGCCTCATCCGTGGATCCAGACATCACCACCCTCTGCTCGGACTTCTACCTGAACCAGAAGATCGCGCTGACCATGGACGTTCCGACGGGACGGGAGTCGGTGCTCGACCTGTTCGGCCGAATCCAGCGTGAATTCCCCCGACTCGAACGATTGAAGCGGTACGACGGCGAGTGCGCGCTCGAATCCGAGGACACCGACGGCACCTATTCGTGGGTCGCCCTCCGGCAGACCACCCTTCGAAGCGGCTCGGTGAATCCGACCTCGCTCGAAGAGGCATACAAGCTGCACCGGACGATCCTCGAGATCTCGCCGTACTTCCTCTCGATCAGCCCGCTCGATCTCGATCATCTGGAGCTCGTCTTCGGATTCGACTTCGAGGCCGATCGGGATCGCGATGAGATCGTCTTCGAGGCGCTGCTCGCGAACTCACCCCTTGCGGAACTCGTCGACCGAGACCGCGAGCGACTCGTCGAAGCCCAGCCCTTCATCGGAATCTCCCTCGACGATGATCCCACCATGCAGGCCTTCTTCGAAGTGAAGTCGCGGCCCGCCCGTGGACTCGGGATCCCCGGACTCGAGGGCCATGAGCCCATCAGCGTGTACCTCACGGTCCGGTCGAGCGGTCCGATCCGACGACTCGAGGACCTTCCCGCGATGTTCGCACGCCTCGCGGGGCACGGCGAACGCCTCGTCGAGGAACGCCTGATTCCGTCCGTGCTGGTTCCGATCCGACGGGCGATCCTCTCCCGCCCCTGCTGAGCCTCGACCGGAATCCCGATTCCACGACCGATGCGGGCTCAGGTCGCCTCCGACTCGATCCGGACGCGGCACGTGCTACCCTTGAGACGTGGATTTCGAACTCGCCAACGCGCTGGCTCGCATCGTCGAGCTGAAGGACCGGAGCACCGGCGCCCACACCTGGCGGGTGACGATGTACGCGCAGGCGGTGGCGGAAGCGGAACGGATGCCGGTCTCGACGGTGATGGGATTCATGCTCGGCGCGGTGCTGCACGACATCGGCAAGATCGACATTCCCGCCGAGCTTCTTTCCAAGCCGGGCCGTCTCACCGACGCCGAATACGAGACGATGAAGTCGCACACCGTGCTCGGATGGGAGCGCGTGCAACGAATGGGCGTGCGGGACCCGCTCGTGCTGAACGTGATCCGGAGCCACCACGAGCGGATCGACGGCACCGGCTATCCCGACGGCCTCGCGGGCGAGGCGATTCCGATCGCGGCNAGATGGTTCTCGGTGATCGACGGCTTCGATGCGATGACCAGTCTCCGACCGTACCGCGACGGCGTCGGCGAGGATGCCGCCGTCGAGGCCATCGACGACCTTCGTCGACANGCCGGAACCTGGTACGAACCGAGGGCGGTGGAAGTCTTCGAGGATCTCCAGAAGACCGGTCGATTGGACTCCATCCTTGAACATCTCAACGACCGCGAAGGCCACGCCTCCCTCGNCGGACCACTGACCCCCGAAGCGATGGCCCTCGCTCGCGCGGCCCTTCTGGAATCCACCACCGATGCCGCGGATGTCGAACGCATCGAGGCCATCCTCGATCTCGGTTCGGAGAACACCCGGTGATCCTTCCCTCCGTGATGGTCATCGCGGCCTCGCTTGCGTTCGCCGCCTCCACACCGCCCGCCGACGACGACTCGCCATCGCAGGCCGAAGCCTCCCACCCCGAACCGTCCGCGCCACCGAGAATCACACCGGCACCGGTCGTCAAGTCGCTCGCGCGACTTCAAGAAGCGGAACGCACCCGTGTATCGCTCCCCGCACGGACCTTTCGACTCGACGACGCCCTGCTGGTGCTCGGGCAACTCGGTGAACTGCGCATCGACGCCGACTGGGCGGCCCTCGAGACGATCGGGATCGTTCGAAACGAGACCGTCGACGTGGACGCCCGTCCCGGATCGATCATGATCGTCCTCGAACAGGTGCTCGCCGCGATCGGCGGCGGCTACGAGCGACCGGTCGTCGACGGCACCCCCGACGGTCTCCGGGTGACCGCCCGCGCCACCACCGCCGGTTCCGGCGGCCCGCTGCTGCATCCGGTCGCCGACCTGATCGCATCGACGCCGCTCCTGGCCGCCGACGCCGAGGCGCCGACCCGGTTCGCCGACACCAACGAACTCGCGGATCTGATCCGCGACGTGGTCGCCCGGGACGACTGGTACGAAGTCGGTGGATCGATCGGCCGGATCCGGATCCGGCCCGACGCGTTGCTGGTCGTGGCCCCCGCGTTCATCCAGCTCGAAGTCGCCCGGCTGCTCGAAACGCTCCGGATCCAGCGACCGGATCGCGTCGAGTGCTCGATCTCGATCGTTCGAATGCCGATCGCCGCGGTCGAACGGATCCGCCTCGCCCACCCGCCGGACTCGCCGACCGCGATCGCGGCGATTCGCCGGGCATCGGAGGCGGCGTCCCGCTTCGAGGCACTCGCGGACCTCGTGCCCGGTCGCCGCACGAGTCTCTCGGCGGCCCACGACGACGTGGAGATCACCCTCGAACTCGATCCTCGATGGGATCCCGCCGGTCATGTGCTCCGCTGCGGGATTCGGGGGACCTTCTCGATGACGGAATCCGATGCGGTGGACGAGCGGACGATCGAAACTGATCTCGAGTTGCGATTGCCCGCCGCCGGCATCGTGGTCGTCCTGCCCGCGACGGGATCACAGTCGCCGCTCAGCCTGCTCATCACCACCCGNGCGAGGTGAGCCCGCGCCCGCCCGAATTCACGCGTCGCCTGCGATCGCCCCGATGCCTCGCCCGCGACGGAATCGGCGCAGCGAACGACGGCGACACTCGAAGTGTCGCCGTCGTTGCAGTTCGTCTTGATGGTCGTCTCGAGCGTGCACCGAATCGGCGTCGACGCTCAAGCCGCGATCAGGCGGCCTTCATCTCGAGATAAGCCGCGACGCTCTTGATGTCGGGAATGATCTGCGCCGTCACCCGAAGCGTGAACGACTCGCCGATCTCGACGCGGGTGAGCGCGGTGGGCTTCTTGCGGTTGATCCAGATCCGACCGGCACGCTTGGTCGGGACGTTGTCCTTCTGCCGACGCCGACGAGCCAGCATCGAGAGACCCTTCTGGACCTCCGGCTGCATCTTCATGAGCCGATTGAGGGTCTTTCGACCTCGCTCGTTCTTGGGAAGCGTGGTGATCGTGAAGGTGATGGTCGAGGACGGGGCGAGGTCCATGGCGTTCGGTCCGGCAAGCTGTCGTCTGGAAGCCGGCCACCTCGTGGCCGAATCTCGGATCGAGAAGTGTACCAGCCTCGACGCAGGATTCCAGCACCCAAACGCCCCTGGTCCCGGATTTTCGACCCTTGCCGGGATCGTGACACCGTCTCCGTCGGACCCGAACGAGGTTTCCGGGGCCGAGGAGGCCGATTCGAGGCCCTTCCGATGCGGCCGTCATCCCTGCTGACGAGCCTCCATCAGCAGCAGGAGCGCCTGCGTCCCCTTGGCACCGAGCCCCTCCGCCTGAGCGTCTCGATAGAACCGCTCCGCGAGGGCGAGGCCCGGCAGATCGAGTCCGAGCCCACGGGCTTCCCGAACTGCGATTCCGAGGTCCTTCACGAAGTGATCGATGAAGAAACCCGGCTCGAAGTCGCCCTCGAGCATCCGAGGCACGAGATTCGACAGCGTCCAGCTGCCCGCCGCCCCGCTGGCGACCGAATCGAGCACCCGGCGCGGATCAAGCCCCGCGCGGGTCGCGAAGACCACCGCCTCGGCCGCCCCCATCATCGACGCCGCCACGAGGATCTGATTGACGATCTTGGTCCGCTGGCCGGCCCCCGGGCCCCCCTGATGCACCACCGTCCCCCCCATGACGTCGAAGATCGGCTCGAGGGTCGCGATCGCCGGATCGTCTCCCCCGACCATGATGGAGAGGGTTCCGCGACGCGCTCCGATGTCNCCACCGGAGACCGGTGCATCGACGAAACTCGTGCCGACGGCGGCTGCCGCGCCGTGNAGACGAACGGCGAGATCAGGCTCGCTGGTCGTCATGTCGACGAGAATCGGCGGCGGTCGGTCGGCGGCGAGGGTCCCAGCCGCTCCGAGATGCACTGCCTCCACGTCCTCCGGGAAGCCGACGATGGAGATCGCGACGTCCGCCCCATCGGCGGCCTCGCGAGGCGAACCGGCCCAGCTCGCCCCCCGCTCGATCAGTCCCGCCGCCTTTCCACGGGTCCGGGTGTGAATGCGAAGCGCGTGCCCCGCTTCGAGAAGGTGGCCCGCCATCGAGGCTCCCATGACACCGCATCCGATCCAACCGATCTGCACGTGAAGACTCCTCGTTCCGTTGATCCAGGACCCGATCGGANTTCCCGATCCNCGGAGGCCCCGGCGAACCTCGCCGAAACCCGATCGTACTCGCGGGGAGTCCCGTCGACTGCAACGGGAACAGGCCCGCGTTGTACGCTCTCCGGATCGAACTCCGGTCGACGGATCGGTCCGAGAAGACCCTTCGAATCCCTTCAACACCCCAGAGCAGACCCACCATGTCCGACCCTGCCTTGACGAAGCCACCCACCCGGGACGACACCGCNCGTCTGGAGGCCGAGGTGGCCGCCGCCTGCGGTCCCTTCCAACGACTTCAGGAACAGATGCACCGCGTCATCGTCGGGCAGCAGGAACTGCTCGACGGACTGATCGTGGGGNTGCTCGCCAACGGGCATCTCCTGATCGAGGGCGTGCCGGGGCTCGCGAAGACCACCGCGATCGCCAGTCTCGCACGCGGTATCCGGACCGGTTTCAAACGGATCCAGTTCACCCCCGATCTGCTGCCCGCGGATCTCGTGGGAACGCTCGTCTATCGACCGTCCGAAGGCGACTTCGTGGTCAAGACCGGCCCGATCTTCTCGAACCTCGTGCTCGCCGACGAGATCAACCGGGCGCCGGCGAAGGTCCAGTCGGCNCTGCTCGAAGCGATGCAGGAGCGACAGGTCACGATCGGCGACGAGACGCACCCGCTNCCCGAACCNTTCATGGTGCTCGCGACCCAGAACCCGATCGAGCAGGAAGGCACCTATCCGCTTCCGGAGGCCCAGGTCGATCGATTCCTCATGAAACTCGTCGTCCGCTATCCGGACCGCGAAGAGGAACGTCGAATCCTCGATCGAATGGCGAAGACCACCACCGACCTCGAGGTCGAAGCGGTCATCGAACCGGCCGACATCGCNCACGCCCGCACGCTGGTCGATCGGATCCACGTCGACGATCGAATCCGCGACTACGTCGTCGATCTGGTCGTCGCGACCCGGGAGCCGGGCGCCGCCGGGCTCCGGTTCGCCGAACTGCTCGACTTCGGCGCGTCTCCTCGCGCCACCATCGCCCTCGTCCTGGTCGCCAAGGCTCGAGCCTTCCTCGCCGGCAGAGGCTACGTGGTCCCGCAGGATGTGAAGGATGCGGCTCCCGACGTCCTGCGGCACCGGCTCGGACTCTCCTACGAGGCCGANGCGGAGGAACGGACCGCCGACGATCTGATCTCCGAAATGCTCGATCACGTTCCAGTCCCGTGAAACACGACCACGCCAGAACATCGAAGGCCGCATCGAAGGCCGGCGAACCGACGTCCGCGGACGACGCGCGGGATCTCCTCCGCCGGGTCCGGCGGATCAGGCTCCGCACCCGTCACGTGGTGAGCGCAGCGCTCGCCGGTCAGTACCACTCCGCCTTCAAGGGCCGGGGAATGGAATTCGAGGAGGTCCGCCCCTANCAGATCGGGGACGACGTCCGCTCGATCGACTGGAACGTGAGCGCCCGACTCGGCGAACCGCACATCAAGCTCTTTCGCGAGGAGCGGGAACTGACCGTCATGCTCGCGGTCGACGTCTCCGGTTCCCTCGCCTTCGGCACGACCACGCAGTTCAAGCGGGACGTCGTCGCGGAACTCGTCGCGACGCTCGCGTTCAGCGCGAGTTTCAACAACGACAAGGTCGGGCTTCTCGCCTTCACCGACCGGGTCGAGAAGTACGTCCCGCCCCGGAAGGGCACGAAACACGTGATGCGGATCGTGCGGGAACTGCTGGCCCTGCGACCCGAAGGCCGCGGCACCGCGATCGGGCCCGCGATCCGGGAACTCGATCGGGTCCTCCGGCAGCGGTCCGTGGTGTTCGTGGCCAGTGACTTCGTCGACCACGACTGGGAGACCCCGCTTCGCGCCGCACGGCAGCGACACGACATCGTTCCGATGGTGGTGCAGGACCGACGGGAACGGGAGCTTCCGCGCATGGGTCTCGTCGAATTCACCGACGCCGAGACGGGCGAGCGACGCCTNGTGGACACCGGACGGCGGCGGGTCCGGAGACGCTTCGAAGCGGCGGCGGCGGCCCGGGACGAGCGACGACGAGAGGTCCTTCGTCGCATGAAGATCGATCCGATCGAGATCGACACCGGCGAGGATTTCATCGAGCCCCTCACCGCNTACTTCCACCGCCGGGAACGGAGGCGGTCCCGATGATCGCCGCGCGAATGCCTCAAGCCCTCGCAGGCCTCCTCGTGCTCGTGACTGCGTCNNCGGTCCGATCGGCGCNGCAGGCGCCGCCCNCGTCCCCGCCCGCCGAGAAGACGGTCGACGACGCCCCGATCCTCGAAGCCGGCGAACCCTGGACGCTTCAAATCGACGGCACGACGATCACCGCCGTCCTTCGAACCGACCCGATCGAGACCGGGGCCCCGATCCTGATCGAGTTTCTCGTGCCCGACGGCGGGGCTGGCGTGGCGGTCCTGGACCTCCCCGCGCCCGGCACCGAGTTCGGCGATTTCGAAGTGATCGAATCCCCGCGGCGCCCGAACCCCGGAACGAGCGTCGAGACGAACGACGCNTCGCCGCCCGCGCGACTCTCGCTTCGCACCTTCGAACCGGGTCCGCAGGAACTTCCACCGTTTCCCGTCAGCCTNGGTGACGCCGGCATTCAAACGCCTGCACGCACCCTGATGATCGACTCCGTCGCGGGCCTGGACACCGACGTCGAAGCCCATCAGGACATCGCCGAGGCCGTCGAGGTGCCGAGTCCGCTTCCGGTCTGGTTCTGGTGGGCGATCGCGGCCGCGGCGATCGGATTCGTCGCGGTGCTCGCCCTGCTCTGGTGGTGGTGGCGTCGGCCTCGNCCNGTTCCGCCTCCCGAACCCGCNGACGCCTGGGCGTTGTCGAGNCTCGACCGCCTCGCGTCGGACGACCTGCTCCGAGACGCCCGCGTCGATCCCTTCTTCACCCGGCTCACCGACATCGCCNGGGAGTACGTCGAACGACGCTTCGGCATCGCCGCACCCGAGCGNACCACNCCGGAATTCATCGATGCCGCTCGCACCGCCCTCGAGATGGAACCGGCGCATCGGGATCGCATGATCCGACTGGGCGCGATCCTCCGCACCGCCGACCTCGTGAAGTTCGCCGGCGATCGTCCCGCCCGCGACGTCTGCGAAGACGCCCTCGTGCAGGTTCGTGACCTCGTCGTCGAAATCGGACCGAAGCCGGCACCGGAGGCGGACGGCGTTGATTCCGGNCCNCCCCCGGCCGACGAAGACGATCGAGACCGCAGGCGATCNCTGGACCGCGCCGTGGACGGGCTCGAGCGCATGGAGGCCCGCGAATGAGCCTCCTCCGGAATCTTNTCGACGATGTCTCGCAACTCGGCTTCCANCCCGAGTCCGCCTGGTGGCTCCTTCTGCTCCCGTTGTGCCTGCTCGCCTGGCTTCCGCGTTGGCGACGCCGTCCCGGCATCGTCCACGCNTCGACCGAGTCCTTCGCCGGGACGGGTGGCAGCTGGGTCCGGCGTCTGCGATGGATTCCGCCCACGCTCCGGACCGGCGGCATCGCCCTGCTCATCGTCTGCATGGCCCGACCGATCAAGGCGAACGAACGAAGCCGGGTCTTCGTCGAAGGCGTCGCGATCCAGTCGGTGATCGACCGCTCGGGCAGCATGCGGGCCCGGGACTTCCGACTCGGTGGCGGCACCGTCGATCGGCTCACCGCGGTCAAGAAGGTCCTGACCGATTTCATTCGCGGCGACGACGAACTGACCGGCCGTCCCGACGATCTGGTGGGCCTGATCACCTTCGCGGGCTTCGCCGACAGCGTCAGTCCGCTGACCCTCGATCACGCCTACGTCACGGACGCCCTCGACGACGTCCGGATCGCGACCGAGCGNAGCGAGGACGGGACCGCCATCGGCGACGCCATCGCGCTCGCGGTCGAGCGACTGCGTGAACTCGACGAGCGTGACGATGATGCCGGCCGCCGGATCAAGAGCCGGGTGATCGTGCTGCTCACCGACGGCGAGAACAACGCCGGAGACATCGATCCGCTNGTGGCGGCGGAGATCGCCAATGCCTTCGACGTCCGCATCTACGCGATCGGCGTCGGATCGAACGGCGTGGCGAAGATCCCGATGAAGGATCCCTTCGGNCGGCAGATCACGACNCGACAGCGGGTCTCGATCGACGAGAAGACCCTGACCGAGGTCGCCGACGCGACGGGTGGCCGGTACTTCCGCGCCACCGACACCGACGGTCTTCGAGAGATCTACGCCGCGATCGACGCGCTCGAGAAGACCACCACCGAACAGCGCCGCTACCGCTCCTACCGTGATCTCGCGGTCGAACCGCTTCGGCTCGGCACGCTGACGATTCCCCCGCTCCTCCTTCTCGCCTTCGCGCTCCTCGCCGGCGAACAACTGCTCGTCCACACTCGTTTTCGCACGCTCCCCTGACCCCTCGCTTCGATTCGCCCATGGACTTCGACTTCCAGGATCCCGGTGCCTTCAGACTGCTCGCGCTCGTCGCGGTGCTGGCGGTCNTCGCCACCTTCGGGATCCTCGCCCGGCGCCGGGCGCTCGGCCGATTCGCATCGCATCCGATGCTGGTCCGGATCGCCCCTTACGTGAGCCTCTTTCGACCGGCGGTCCGCGCCGGCCTGGCGACGTTCGCCNTGCTGGCACTGGTGCTCGCGATCGCGGATCCGAGATGGGGCGTGCGGTACGTCGAGGTCGACCGTGGCGGCGGCATGGACGTGATCTTCGCGGTCGACGTCTCTCGAAGCATGCTCGCGGGAGATGCGAGCCCGAGTCGGCTCGACCGGAGCCGGTCGCTCATCGAGGANGCCGTCGAATCGATGAGCGGTGATCGGGTCGGACTCGTCGATTTCGCCGGCACCGCGACGATGAAGAGCCCCTTGACCTTGAACTACGACGCGTTCGAGGACGCCCTCGACGAACTCACGCCCCGAAGCGCCGCCCGCGGCGGTTCGATGCTCGGCGACGCGATCCGCGTCGCGGCCGATGCGTTCGGCAACGACGAGCCGGGCGGCAAGGCGATCGTGATTCTCACCGACGGGGAGGACATGGGGAGTTTTCCAGTGGAAGCCGCCGAAGCCGCTCGTCGGGACCACGGCGTCCGCATCTACACCGTCGGCATCGGCGACGCCGAGGAGGGCGGACGGATTCCGGTGTCNCGGAACGGACAGCCGGGCTGGCTTCANTACGAGAATCAGGAAGTCTGGTCGAAGATGGACGGTTCCCTGCTCGAATCGGTGGCGGCCGCCGGCGGCGGGGTCTTCGTTCCGGCNGGAACCAGCCTCGTCGACCTCGGCGAGTTCTTCGCGGACTGGATCACCACCATCGACCTTCGGGATCGCGACGAAGGGACCGCGCGTCGGACGATCCCGCGATTCCAGTGGTTCGCCGGTGTCGCACTCGTGCTGATGATCGTGGAGATGCTGATCGGCGATCGCCGGCGGCGGCCCGCGAAGCCGACACGGGCCGTGGAATCGAGGAGAATGAACGCATGACGCCGCGTCGCCGACCAGAACTTCGAATCACGGGCATGCTCGCCGCCGTCACGCTGGCGTCCGTGCTCTCGACNTCGATGGCCACCGTGGCGGAGGACACGGCCCCGCGTTCCGCCCGAGCCGNCACCGAGGNNACGGACACGTCGCCTCGAGGCTCCGCCACCGAGATCCGAACGGCGATCGAGGCGGCACGCGCGTCGATGGCTTCGGAAGACTGGGCGAAGGCCGCCGACGCCTGGTCCGAGGTGGAACGCCTCGACCCCACCGCGGCCGCCGCGATCTACAACCTCGGCGTGGCCCGGTATCGCGATGGCGACCCGCAAGNNGCGGCCGACGCCTTCGAACGGGCCGCNCGCTTCGGTGACGCCGATCTCGCCGCCCGATCGATGTACAACGANGGAACGGCCCGATACGCCGCGGCACTCGAGNAACTCGGCGACGACNCCGAGGCCTCNGATCCGAAGGCGATGCAGGAGACNATCGAACGGGTCGAACGTTCACTCGAGCACTTCAAGGACGCACTCGACGCCGATCAGGAGAATCGAGATGCGAGAATCAACGCGGAACTGGCCGCTCGATTGATTCGGCGGCTGGAAGAAGTCCAGCAGCAGCAGGAACAACAACAGCAGGGTCAGCAACAGCAGGACCAGCAACAGCAGGACCAGCAGCAGCAGGACCAGCAACAGCAGGACCAGCAGCAAGATCAGCAGCAGCAGGATCAGCAACAGCAGGACCAGCAACAGCAGGACCAGCAGCAGCAGGATCAGCAACAGCAGGACCAGCAGCAGCAGGACCAGCAGCAGCAGGACCAGCAGCAGCAGGACCAGCAGAAGGATTCCGACCAGGAAGACGATGCCGAGGCGACGCCGTCTTCATCGGAGGCGTCGGATGATGCCG
>NYVS01000160.1 GCA_002684755.1 Phycisphaerae bacterium | reverse complement strand
GTGAGCGCGTCGGACCGGATCGCCTTGCCGCGATCGAAGCCCTCGGCCTTGCCGCTGGCGAACTCCTGGATCTCCTTGGAGATGCGGACGCTGCACCAGTCGTGACCGCACATCGCACAGAAGTCGGTGTCGACGTCGAGNTCCTCGTCGTGNTACGCCCGCGCGGTGTCGGGNTCGAAGGACAGGTCGAAGTGCTTCTGCCAGTTCAGNGCCGCCCGGGCCTTGGTGAGCTCGTCGTCGTTGTCGCGGGTTCCGGGGATGCCCAGGGCGATGTCCGCGGAGTGCGCCGCGATCTTGTACGCGACGCATCCCTGCTTGACGTCGTCCCGCTTGGGNAGTCCGAGATGCTCCTTCGGGGTGACGTAGCAGAGCATCGATGCGCCGTGATACGCCGCCGCCGTCGCGCCGATGCACGACGTGATGTGGTCGTAGCCGGGGAACATGTCCGTGACCAGGGGCCCGAGCACGTAGAACGGCGCNCCGTGGCAGAGCCGCCGCTGCAGCTTCATGTTGAATTCGATCTGATCGAAGGGGACGTGGCCCGGACCCTCGATCATGACCTGCACGCCGCAGCGCCAGGCGCGTTCGGTGAGTTCGCCGAGCGCTTCCANCTCACCGAGCTGGGCCGCGTCGGTCGCGTCCGCGAGGCCGCCGGGGCGAAGGCCGTCGCCGATCGAGAACGTGACGTCGTGACGNCGCATGATCTCGCAGATCCGTTCCCANGCGGTGTACATGGGNTTCTCGGCGTCGTGGGTGAGCATCCACTTCGCGAGCAGCGAGCCCCCACGACTCACGATCCCGATGAGCCGGTCGCGCACCAGCGGGATGTGCGCCTTCCGGACGCCNGCATGGATCGTGAAGTAGTCNACGCCCTGCGCCGCCTGNTGCTCNAGCGTCTCCATGATCATGGGCTCGTCGAGATCCTCGATCTTCCGGCCGATGATCATCGAGTAGATGGGCACGGTCCCGATCGGCACCGACGAATTGCGNATGATCGCCTCGCGGGTCGCGTCCAGATCACCGCCNGTCGAAAGATCCATCACGGTGTCCGCGGACCATCGTTCCGCCCACTTGAGCTTCTCGACCTCCTCGTCGGTGGAACTGCTGACCGGAGANGCGCCCATGTTGGCGTTGATCTTGGTCTTGGACGCGCGGCCGATCGCCATCGGATCGAGTTCGAACTCGAGGTGGTTCCNGTTCGCGGGNATGACCATCCGTCCCGACGCGACCTCGTCGCGGACCTGGAAGGCCGTGAGNTGGGTCTCGCGTTCGGCGACCCGGGTCATCTCCGGGGTGACCACGCCCAGTCGGGCCTGTTCGAGCTGGGTGATCGCCTCGAAGCCGGCGGGCGGGACCGCGCGGATCCAGTCGCCGACCGACGCNTGATTGTGTCCACCACATCCCGAGTCCGGACCGTCGGTCGCTTCGATCGTCCAACCGTCGGGCAGGAAGTCCCAGGCCGTCGACGTGCTGGGCTCGGGCATGCCGGGCGTGTCGGGTGAACTGAAGGTGAGCGGTCCGCCGATGTCGGCGCGGTGGGCGAACGACCCGGGGGTCGTGCCTTCGCCGGTCGAGGACGGGTCCTCGGCGCCGTGAATCGGGAATCGCCAGCGCGGATCTTCGGTGGGTGGGGTGATCATCTCGGACTCCGTTGGCCTGGGGTGGCCGAAGGGACCGGTCCGTCACGGAGGAGCCGCGCGTCNAGGACGTCACGGGCCACGTTCCCTCCGCCGGTACCAGCCGGATCAGGTTCAACGGGTGCATCTCAGTACGCGGTCGATGGACCCGCGACGCCCCGAGTGGCTGCCGAATGGTAGCACGCCCGCGACGCCGTCTCCGGTTCCGACCGCCGGTCCACGATCCGCCNCCGTCTAGAATCCGGACATGGCCGACCGTGATCCAACCCCCCCCACCATCGAGGACATCCGGACCGCCGCCCGTCGAATCGAGCCGCACGTGCACCGGACACCGGTGCTCACCTGCGCCAGGATCGACGAGGTCGCCGACGCGGAGATCCACCTCAAGTGCGAGAACCTCCAGAAGGTCGGCGCCTTCAAGGCGCGCGGGGCCGCAAACGCCGTCTTCTCGCTCGCCGACGACCTCGCGGCNTCCGGCGTGGTGACGCATTCCTCCGGCAACCACGCCCAGGCCCTCGCCTGGGCCGCGCGGCGACGTGGCATCCCGGCCAACATCGTGATGCCGACCAATGCGCCGTCCGTGAAGAAGAACGCGGTCCTCGACTACGGCGGGATCGTCCACGACTGCGAGCCCACCCTCGAGCAGCGGCTCGCGACNTGCGAACGCGTCGCGGCGGAGACCGGCGGCACCATCATTCCGCCCTACGACGATGACCGGATCATCGCCGGACAGGGGACCATCGCCCTCGAGCTGCTCGGACAGGTGCCCGATCTCGATGCGATCGTGGCACCGGTCGGCGGCGGCGGGATGATCGCCGGCATCGCGATCTGCGTGAAGGCNATCGCACCGGGGNTCCGGGTGATCGCCGCCGAACCGGAACTGGTCGACGATGCCGCCCGGTCCCGCCGGTCGGGACGCATCGAGCCGCATCGAGGCGATCCGACCTCCACCATCGCCGATGGGCTTCGCACCACGCTCGGTGAACGGACCTTCCCGGTGATCCGGGACCTCGTCGACGACATCGTGACGGTGCCCGAAGCAGCCATCCGCGACGCCCTGCGACTGGTGATGGAACGCGCGAAACTGGTCATCGAACCGAGCGCGGCGGTGGGCATCGCGGCCCTCGGCACCGACGCATTCCGACGCCATGGATTCGAGCGNGTCGGTGTCGTCCTCTGCGGCGGCAACCTCGACCTCGACGTGCTTCCGACGCTGCTCTGACCCGGCGCGGATCGACGCCGCCGGTTCAGCCGGTCCACGCGGCGATGAACAGTCCGAGATCCGANCCGTTCACGATGCCGTCGAAGTTCAGATCCTCGGGACAGCCGATGCAGACGCCCCAGGAACTGATCAGGAATCCGAGGTCTGCGCCGTTGACGACGCCGTCGTCGTTGAAGTCCGCCGGGTTCGTCGACACCGGCGCCGATGCCACGATCTCGACCAGCAGGTCCAGTTCGGNGATCACGCTGGTGATCGTGCCGCCCAGCAGCACNCCGGCGGTCTCGTCCCCGGGCGGGAACGTCGGCAGCTCGAAGGGGATCTCATCAAACGGTGGAAAGTCGACCGGCTGTTCGCCGGCGGCGCTCACCNCGCTGGAGAGCGTGAGAACCGTCTCGGTGGTGCCGATCTCGAGTCCGCCCGTGAATNGAAACGCGAACGGCAGGTCGAAGACCTGCACGCCGGCACCGAAATCGATCTCCAGCGAGATCACGGCCGGAAGCACGGCTTCGAATTCGTATCCGTCTCCGGCGGAGGCGACGAGCACCGTGGCCGGCGTTTCCGACCGGACCACGAAACTCGAGATCGTCCCCGTCTGCAACGGGATCGGAATCTCGAAACCGCCGGGATAGATCGAGAACGGGGCGTAGGTCCGGAAGGTCTGGAGCAGGATCGTCAGATCGACGCCGACCGACGCGGTCCCGCCCGAAAGGACGTCGAATTCGAAGCCGTCGATTCCGAGGATCCCGTCACCGATGTCGACCGCATCCACGGCGATGAAGCCGGATGGCTGCGACTGCAGGGACGGTGATCCGATTCCGAAGACGGCGCTGTAGCCGACCGGGAGGTTTCCGCTGCCCCCGAAGAGGCCTGGACGCGTCTGCGTTCCGTCGGGATTCGATTTCGCATCGAAGTCGCCGATCAGCACGCCGTCGAACGGCACTGAAACAAGCAGGGTCTGGTCGACCATGCTCTCCTTCGGCTCGATCAGGAGATCCTGGGCGAGGACCGCGGCGGAGGCGTTGGAAAGAAGGGTGACGAGCAGAATGCGGGGGGCGAGGCGAGCAGGGTTCATGGGGCGGAGTCTCCGTCCTCATTGTGGACGATCTCTCGACCGTTTCCAGCGAATAACGCGGAGGCGGCCGTGATCACCCGCTCATTTTCAGGGACAGCCGCCCCAACCGACGAAGAGCCCGCCCAGATCCTGACCATCGACCGTTCCATCGCCGTCGAAGTCGGCCGGGCAGACGTCCGTGCACTCGCCCCAGGCCGCGAAGAGCAGGCCGAGGTCGACGCCGTCGACCATGCCGTCACCGTTCAGGTCACCCGGACATGGCGCGGCGTTGCAGGCGAGTTCGAGGAGATAGTGGAGTCCGTAGGTCCGCGGCAGCGGTTCCTCGTCGTCGTCCGGGGGGTTCTTCGGGTCGATCTCGTCGCAGGGAAGTCCGGACCGCAGCGATCGGCCGTCCGCACCCGCTTCGACGACGAGGTGGTACTCGCCCTCCGGCAGATCGACGACCCACTCGTCGTTTCCGCAGGGGTCGACGGGTCGCCGGTCGAGCACGCTGATCGGCCCTTCGCACGATCCGGTCACGATGAGCATTCGCGCGGGGAACTCCGTCTCCAGGCGGATGACCAGCGGCCCGTCGCGGGTCTCCGGAAGTCGGAACCAGTCGACGTCGCGTGGCACCTTGGTGGTGGTCTTCCCGTAGATGGCGTCCCCGCAGGCGATCGACGACGCGTTGATCTCGATCGCGCCGCCGCCGCATCCGTCGTTGAGCCGCTCGAGACAGGGCTCGCCTTCCTCGCGGGCGTTCGGTGGCGGAACGATCGGGCACTCGACGGTGCCGGCGCACCATGATTCCGCCTCCGCGACGCAGATCTCGTCCCAGGTGCCGTATCCGCAGAAGGGATCGTGCATCCGAACCAGTTCGCAACACGTCTCGTCGAGGCAGCCACCGGTGTCGTGAATCTCGAGACAGCCGCCGAAATCGGGGCAGTACACGTCGCCGCAGAGTTCCCCGGCCTGCTCCACACAGGTCTCGTCCCAGACGACCTCGCAGCAGAAGACGTCGATCTTGCAGACCAGTTCGCAACATTGCGGTTGAAGACAACCGGGCCCGTCGTGCGGCTCGTCGCAAGGCGGGCGATCGGGACCGCAGTCGTCCTGCGCCCGGGCCGCGGAGATCGGCAGCGACATCAGCGCGACCGCGAGGATTCTGGAGAGGATGCCGTTCATCTGCGCATCCCTCCTTCCGACGACTCCGGCGATTCGGGCGCCGGATCGAAGTCCGCGTGGACATCACCACCCACGGTCTCGAGGAACAACGCCACGTCGACGCCCGTGATCGCCCCGTCGCCGTTGAGATCCCCGATCGCGCCGCGATCGATCGCGAAGCCGGGGGAGGACGTCCGCGACGCCGTGGCTCGACCCGTGCGAGGCACGAATCCCTCACCGCAGTCCGCATCCTCCTGCGGCGTGAGATTCGGCAGGAACCAGACCGAGTTCGAGATCAGTTCGACGGCCAGGACGTCCTGATCGCAATCACCATCGAGATCCGTGACGAGCACGGCCCGGAAGAAGCTGTCGGACCCGATCTGCTGCGGCGGTTCGAAGGTCACTCGTCCGTCGCCGCCCTCGGCCACGGGCACCGTCCGGTTGTCGAGCGCCATCACCGGGCCGGGCAGGGCATGACCCACCACGGCATCAAGGTCACCGTCCCCGTCCAGATCGCCGAGCCCGACCGCGTAGGCGTACCCGAGCTGGGTCGAGGCGAAGGCCCGTTCCCGCTGCAGGTCGATGCCGACCGGTGCCCCGCCGTTCTCGAAGACGCCGAGATGGGACGAAGAGTCGAGCAGGATCAGCGGCACGACGAGATCCTCGTCACCGTCCGAGTCGACATCGCCGATCCCGAGATTCGTCATGCCACCGATCTCGCCGGCGACGCGCGGCGGACGCCAGCCGGCATCCGGTTCGAAGGTGCCGTCACCACGATTGAGAACCACGCACGCCCGGCTTGCACCGGTCGCGACCACCACCAGATCGCGGTCGCCGTCACGGTCGATGTCCACGGTGTCGATCGCCTGCGGGTAGGGGTGGCCGACCTCGGATTCCGCGATCACGACATCCGCCCCGCGTTCGAATCCCGCGGTGCCGTCGTTGAAGAGGATCTCGATGATCGGCAGACGATGATTCATCGCCGCGATGTCCGGATCGCCGTCGCCGTCGAGATCGTCGACCACCAGGGCCCGCGGTTCGCGACCCAGTCGGATCTCCTCGAATTCCGCGAAGGTCCCGTCGCCGAAACCGCGAAGGAGTGACAGTCTTCCCCGCAACGACCGGACCGCGAAGCAGAGGTCGAGGTGGCCGTCTCCGTCGAGGTCCACGATCTCCACCCAGTCCGTCTGCCCGCCGGTCACCAGTTCGACCGGCGTTCCAAGGACGCCGTCCTCGTTCGGGACGAGATACGCGAACCCTTCCGAGTTGCGGCCTGCGATCACGAGATCCGGATCGCCGTCCTCGTCCAGGTCCCCGATCGCCACCATCGTCGGCGAGTGCGGCGTGGGCATCGTGACCACCTGCGGCGCCCCGAAGAAGAACGGGCCGTCCGCCGAGACCGGTGCGAAGATGCCGACCGACGCGACCATCGCCGCCACCGAAGCCTCTGTGGGGGTGGGCTTCGGTGGCGGCGATGGTCGCGTCGGTCGGCATCGTCGCACCGGTCTCGGCGGACGGCCCGTTC
>NYVS01000034.1 GCA_002684755.1 Phycisphaerae bacterium | reverse complement strand
ACTGAGCCGCGGCGGATCACCCTCGCGACCCGACCAGACGGGATGAAGAAGACGCTTCAGGCGGGTTTCCGGACCCTGGACTGGATCGTGTCGGTTCGAGGGCTAGAGTTGCAGGTCGGGCGGAAAACGCCCGACCCACCGGAGCGACCACGCCATGAAGATCCGCCGATTCAGTCCGACCCTCCTCGTCGCCGCGACCGCGGCGATCGTCCCGGCATCGGCAGCGGACGTGCTCGAGGAAATCGGGTACTTCGACCTCGCAGCCAGGCTCGGCGAGGACCTGCCGACCGGCGCCGGCGTGGTCGTCGTCCAGACCGAGGCGCTCGACCCGGGCTACTCCCCGCACCAGGGGAACGGTCAGTTCTCCGGGATCGAGTTCGTGGAACGGAGCGGCGCGACCGATCCCAGTCTCCACGCCTCGAAGGTCGGCTTCGCCTTCTATGGCGGAACGGACGGGGTCGCGCCGGGAATTCCCACGGTCAATCTGTTCGAGGTCAACGACTTCATCGGCGCGGGACATCTCCGCTACGGCTCGAGTTCGCTGCCGGACAATCCACCGGGTGGGGCGAGGATCTTCAACCACAGCTGGATCGGGAGTGGTGGGGCCTCCGCCGACATCAACGTCCTGAGACGCGCGGACTTCGCCGCCAACACCTTCAAGACGCTGTGGGTGGTGGGCGTGAACAACGGCGCGGGCAGCGACTCGCCGCCGCTGCTCGCGGGAATGCATCACGGCATCGCGGTCGGAAAGGCCGACGGCGATCATGCCGAAGCCGACACCGGCGTCGGCACCGAACAGCAGGGGCGGATGAAGCCGGAGCTCGTGGCCCCGGCGGACTTCACGAGTTTCGCGACGCCCGTCGTCGCCGGATGCGCCGCCCTCCTCTACGAGACGCACGACGTCACGCCGGCGCTCTCCGGGAACGCCATCGCCGATCTCCCCCAGGTGATCAAGGCGGTGCTGCTCGCCGGCGCGTCCCGGANCGAGACGTGGACCAACGCNCCCGAGTCGAAGGGGCCGCAGCGCGGATCGACCTCGAGGCCGATCGACGAGATCTACGGGGCGGGACTCGTCGACATCGACCGGNCCCACGCGATCTACACCGGACTCGAGCAGTCCGGCGACGCCGNACTTCCCGCCTCNGCGACGATGGCCGGCCCCGGCTGGGATTTCGAGTCGATGTCGAACGGNGAGATCCTCTGGCATCGTTTCTCGATCGATTCCGTCGCGGACGAGATCGGGATCCTCGTCACCTGGAACCGGATCGTGGCGTCGAACTTCGCCACCGCCACGCACCCCGATCTCGATCTCGANCTGTTCAGGATCGTGGACGAGGCCCCCGAGTCCCTCGTCGGAGCGGACGCCGCATCGTTCGTGACCGGCAACGTCCGCAGCGCGAGCGGCGTCGACAACGTCGAACTGATTCACGTCCGCGGGCTCGCGCCGGGGGACTACGCGGTCCGGCTGAGCCGGCTCGACGGCAATTCCGTCTCGACGCGGGCCGCCATCGCCTGGTGGATCCCGCCCGCGGNCGAGTCCATGCCGGGGGACCTGAACGACGATGGTCGGATCGACGGAGCCGACTTCGGCGTGCTGCTGTCGCGGTGGGGGACCGCGGACCCGGAGGCGGACCTCGACGGAAGCGGCTCGGTCGGAGGCGGCGACATCGGCGCCCTGCTCGCCCTGTGGACCGGATGAGTCGGCCGANCGGCTCGCAGGCCCGACGTGAATCCGCGTAGACTCCGCGGAGCATGCGTTCAAACTCCCTCGGCAAGTACATCTCCCTCTACGGGCTCATCGGGCTGCTCGGGATCGTGCTGGTCTATCCGATCTGGCTGACCGTCCGAGGTGGCCTCACGTCGGTCGACGGCGGGTACACGCTNTACCACGTCCTNGACGTGTTTCGAGACGAGAATCTNCGGTGGGGGCTCGTCAACGCCCTGNTGATCGCCACCGCGACCACNCTGCTCTCGATCGTGATCTCCATGCCACTGGCCCTGGTCGGTGCGCGGCACGAGTTTCCGGGGAAGGCGCTGTTCGGCGCCCTCGTCCTGATCCCACTGATCCTGCCGCCGTTCGTGGGGGCGATCGGGGTTCGTCACCTCCTCGGGCGGTCCGGGTCGCTGAACGCACTCCTCTCGGATCTCGGGCTCATCGACGCCCCGATCGACGTGCTCGGAGACGGCGGNTTGTTCGGGGTGATCATCGTCGAGGCGCTCCACCTCTACCCGATCATCTACCTCAATCTCCTCGCGGCCCTGTCGAACCTCGATCCGGCCCTCGACGAGGCCGGCCGCGATGCGGGGGCCTCCGCGTGGACCCGGTTCCGNCGGATCACGCTTCCGCTGGTCCGACCGGGNCTGTTCGCCGGTTGCACGATCACCTTCATCTGGAGCCTCACCGAACTCGGCACGCCGCTGATGTTCGAGTTCCGCCAGGTCACGCCCGTNCAGATCTTCGACGGGCTCAAGCAGATGGAGACCAGTGCCGAGCCGTTCGCCCTGACCGTGGTGATGCTGTCGACCGCGACGCTCTTCTACGTGCTCGGTCGCGTGCTCCCCGGCGTCAAGGGCGTCGCCTCCAGCGCGAAGGCCTCGCGGGCCGATTCGTCGGTCCGGCTCGGCCCGGTGGCGGGAATNCTCGCCGCCCTGCTGTTCGGCACCGTGATCGGGATCGCATCGATGCCGCACGTGGGGGTGATCCTCGCGAGCCTNTCCGTCGAAGGGCAGTGGTACCAGTCGATCCTGCCCCGGGCGTTCACCCTCCACAACTACACCGAGGCCNTGTCGCATCCGCTCGCCCTCGGCTCCATCCGGATCAGTCTGTTCCTCGCCTCGATCGCGGTGGTCCTCGATCTCGTGGTCGGCGTCATCGCCGCCCGGGTGATCGTGCGGACGACGCTCCGGGGCCGCGGTCTGCTCGATGCCCTGTGCATGCTTCCGCTGGCGGTGCCGGGNCTGGTCATGGCGTTCGGGTACGTCGCGATGACCCTCGAATGGCCGTTCCAGGGGACGATGCCCGGCTGGGTCGCGATGATCCTCGGCCCGATNCTGCCNGCCTCGACGCTCGCGTCCCTCGATGACGGTCCGCTTCGCTGGGCCGCCGACATCCTNGGTGCGAATCCCAATCCGATTCCGCTGTTGATCGTCGCCTACGCCGTCCGTCGGCTTCCGTACGTGGTGAGATCGACCGTCGCGGGTCTCGAGCAGACCCCGGTGGATCTCGAGGAAGCCGCCCAGGGGCTTGGTGCCGGGCGATTGACCGTGCTTCGCCGGGTGGTCCTGCCGCTGGTGGCGGCCAATCTGGTGGCGGGGGCGTTGCTCGCCTTCAGCTTCTCCATGCTCGAAGTCAGTGACAGCCTGATCCTCGCCCAGCGCGAGGCCGACTATCCGATCACCAAGGCGATCTACGTGCTCTTCGAACGACTCGGGGACGGTCCGGGAATCGCCTCGGCGATGGGAACCTGGGCCATGCTCCTCCTCGCCTGCACCCTCGCCGGTGCCAGTCTGCTCCTCGGAAAGAAGCTCGGAGCGGTCTTCCGCGCATGATTTCCNAGCGGGGCACCCNCGGCCGGGGCCTGCGACGGATTNAAAAGGGCTTTCAGGGGTTCGAAATGGGTGTCAAACCCCGTCTTGAACCCCGAGTCGCATCTATACTGCCGATTCGTCACTGTCCCATTCCGGATCGCCGCGAGCGATTCGTCTCCTTCGGGCCCGATCCATGCCCTACACGATGAAGCCTGACGAGGTCTACGGCCTCGACATCGAAAACACCGACTACCTGAAGGACCATGTCCAGGCCCCCGACCGGTGGGTCCTGAACTTCGGTCCCCAGCACCCCGCGACCCACACCACGCTCCGGCTGGTGCTGGAGCTCGACGGCGAGCGGGTCGCCCGTTGCACGCCCCACATCGGNTACCTGCATTCGGGCTTCGAGAAGCTCGGCGAGCATCACGACTACAACCAGTACGTGTGCACGGTGAGCCGGATGAACTACGTCTCGCCGATCGGCAACGACATCGCGTGGCACACGGTCTGCGAGCAGCTCTTCGACATCGACGTGACGCCGCGGTGCAAGGTCGTCCGAACGATCATGGCCGAACTCGCCCGGATCCAGGACCATCTCCTGTCGATCGGCGCGGCGGCGCTGGACCTCGGCGCCTTCACGGGATTCCTCTACGGGTTCAACGAACGCGAGTTCATCTACGACATCGTCGAGTACCTCTCCGGGCAGCGGTTNCATCCCGACTGGACCAGGCTCGGGGGCGCGTGGCGGGACATCGACGACGACGAGGTCTTCAAGCGGATGGTGAAGGAGTTCATCCACACCCGTCTCCCGAACGCCCAGCGTGATCTCGAAGCCTGCCTGAACCGGAACCGGATCTTCAACGACCGGCTGCGGGGCGTCGGCACCATCAGCCGCGACGANGCGATGGCGTGGAGCCTCTCCGGGCCNGTGGGCCGGGCGAGCGGTCTGACCCGCGACATNCGCAAGTCCGACCCGTANCTNTGCTACGCNGACAACTGGGACGGCCGCGGCGCGGANGCCGTCAAGTTCGACGTGCCGATCTCGACCGACGGNGATTCGTTCTCNCGCTACCTCGTCCGGCTCGAGGAGCTCCGGCAGTCGGTGCGGATCATCGAGCAGCTCATCGACGACATTCCGTCCGGGCCCATCGACACCCTCGCCGACTCGAAGGCACGCATTCCCGAGAAGGGCGAGGTCTACGGCTCGATCGAAGGCACCATCCAGCTCTTCGAGCTGCTCATGCACAACCGCGGGGTCGACGCGCCGATCGGCGAGATGTACGGCGCCGTGGAGAGTCCCAACGGGGAACTCGGGTACTACATCGTCGCGAACGGCACGAAGTATCCGACCCGCGTCCGGACGCGTCCGCCCTCGTTCGTCAACTATTCGTCGTTCGCCAAGCTCATCGAGGGACACCTCGTGAGCGACGTGGTGGCCGTGCTCGGATCCCTCAACGTCATCGCGGCCGAACTGGACCGCTGATCGCACCGAACCCCAACCCCGGCCGATCGTCGGTCGGGCCGCGAGAGGTCAATCGATGTCCTGGAAGATCGTAGATTCCGGAAACGCCAAGATCGAACAGCGCGACGAGCCGTGGTGCACCGAGGCCATGAAGGCTCGATGGACCGCGGAGATCATCCCGCGGTACGAGACCCGGCACGGCGCGCTGATGCCGATCCTCCACGAGGTCCAGCACGAGTACCGCCACGTTCCGTACCAGGCGATGATCGAGCTCGCGAGCTTCCTTCAGATCCCGCCCGCCGAGGTTCTCGACACCGTCAGCTTCTACGAGGAGTACACGGTCGAGCCGGTCGGGAAGTGCGTGATCGGAATCTGCCAGTCGATCGCCTGCGAGGTCTGCGGGCACCGGGCGCTGCTCGACCACGTCCGGGACGAACTCGGCATCGAGCCGCACGAGACCACCGGTGACGGCCTCTTCTCGCTTCTGGCGATGGAATGTCTCGGATCCTGCGACACCGCCCCGGTGGCGCTGTTCAACGAGACCCTCCACGAGAACCTCGACATTCCCACCATCGACCGCCTGATCGCCGAGGCGCGGCAGGTCGGCGGCCAATCGGAGCACTGAGCCCGGATGACCGGTCAGGAACCGAAGTCGATCATGCGTTCGCTCGGCGAGTTCGTCGGGCACGTGGCGAAGGGGATCCGGACGGATCCCTCGGCGCCGAAGACCACCGAGGTCCGCCGCGAGGTCGAGACCGAACGGCGNGGCGACGTGGTGCTTCGCCGGACCACGATCGAGGAGGTCGAGATGCCCGCGGACCGACCGCCGGATCCGAAGGCCGATCCTCCGGCCGGGACGAACGACGACTCCAGCAGCGAACATTGAACGAATCCGACCAGACGCGAACCAGTACGACGCGAACCAAGGCCCCGAATTCGAGATCCCCGGAATGCCCATGAACGAGCCAGTCCTCACCAAGCGAATCCCCACCCACCCCTGGGGCGATCCCAAGGATCGCCACACCGTCGGTCTGGAGGAGTTCGTCCGCACGGGCGGGTACGCGAACCTCGAGAAGGCCCTCGATCGCAAGCCCGAGGAGATCATCGAGGAGGTCAAGGGCGCGGTGCTTCGAGGCCGCGGCGGCGCCGGCTTTCCCGCCGGACTGAAGTGGTCGTTCCTGCCCGACGCCGACGGCGGTCGCCGCTATCTCGCGGTGAACTGCGACGAAGCCGAGCCGGGGACCTTCAAGGACCGGCTGCTCTGCGACTTCGATCCGCACCTCGTGCTCGAAGGCATCGCGATCGCGTGTTACGCCTGCCGGTTGGACACCGCCTACTTCTTCATCCGCGGCGAGTACCACCATCAGGCGAAGGTGATGCAGCGTGCCATCGATGAAGCCTACGAACACGGAGTCTTCGGCAAGCAGGGACTTCTCAAGGGCAAGACCGACTTCGCGGTCGACTGCCACCTCCACCGGGGCGCGGGCGCCTACATCTGCGGTGAGGAGACCGGGCTGCTCGAGGCGGTCGAGGGCAAGCGGGGCTGGCCCCGGATCAAGCCGCCGTTCCCGGCGGTGAAGGGACTCTTCGGTCGCCCGACGATCGTCAACAACGTCGAGACGCTGGCGGCCGTGGTGCCGATCATCGAACACGGCGTCGAGTGGTGGAAGGGGCACGGCTGCGAAAGCGCCGCCGGCGGCCCGCCCAGCTACGGAACCAAGCTGATGGGCGTCTCGGGCCACGTCGAGCGTCCGGGCGTCTACGAGTGCGATCTCGGCATCCCGCTTCGGGAGCTCGTGGAGACGCACTGCAAGGGCATGCGGAACGGCAAGCGTTTCAAGGGCGCGATCGCGGGCGGCGTCTCGATGGGCGTGCTCGGCCCGGATCAGTTCGACGCCCCGATGGATTTCGACATCGGCCGGTTCGACGTCCTCGGNCTCGGCACCGCGTGCCCGACGGTCTTCGACGAGGACACCGACATGGTCGCGGTCGCCCGCAACATCGCCCGATTCTTCAAGAACGAATCCTGCGGTCAGTGCACGCCCTGCCGCGAGGGCTCCGGCTGGGTCCTGAAGCTCCTGACCCGCATCGAACGCGGTGCCGGGACCACGAAGGACCTCGACCTCCTGCTCGAGGTCGCCGGTTCGATGGGACTCACGCCCGGAACCACGATCTGCGGTCTCGCGGATGGAAACAACTGGGCGGTGCGCACGATCGTCAACAAGTATCGCGGCGAATTCGAGGCTCGCGTGAAGCCCCAGTTCNTTCCGGTCACGGTCACCGCNGGAGCCTGAACNACGATGCATGCCGACGGNGAGACCGANGGNGGATCGGCNTCNGAGCCCNCCGCCGAACCCGACCCTCCGGAACCGGGATCCCCNCGGTGGGATTCCGGTGNNTCCGANGTCGACGATCGTCGACGTCAGGTGCCCCGCCTCCGGNGGCGCGTCGATCGACGTGGCCTGGATCCGCGATCGGGCCGGGGCGGTCATCGACCGCATCGCGGCCGAACACGACGGGAACATCGAGCGGTGCACGGTGCGGATCGTCGACGACGCCGAGATGTCCGCGGCGCACGAACGTTTCAGCCGGGTGTCCGGTCCGACCGACGTGCTGACCTTCGTCTCCGAGGCGGATGAGGGGCTCGAGATCGATCTGCTCGCCTGCCTCGACGAGGCGTCCCGGCGGGCCGCCTCCTTCGAACACGACGCGNCACACGAACTCCTGCTCTACGTGGTGCACGGCGTGCTCCACGCCATCGGGCACGACGATCACGATCCCGAAGCTCATGCCCGGATGCACGCTGAGGAGGACCGTCTNCTGACCGAGATCGGCGTCGGGCCGGTCTATCGCGTGGAAGGNGGCGAGGAATGAGCGGTCTTCTCGCGTTGATCCTCGTCGGTTGCGGCATCGTCGCCGCGTGGTACGGCGTCATGCAGGTTTCAGGGCATGATCCGAGCCGAAGCGATCTGTTGCGCTGGCGACGCCCCCGATGCGGGGTCTTCCGGACGAAGGGGCCTCGGCCGGGGCTTCCGGATCGAGGTTATCGCTGCATCGTGGAGGCCTGCTTGGTTCGATCGAGCCGGTATCCGGTCTTCCTCTCGAGATATTCCGGTTCACGGTTTTCATTTCTCCTTGTCGGCGTAACTTTCATCGGGCAGACGCAGCGGTGCGCGGCCTGCCTTCGGATGAATGGATACGGAGGAGTTTCATGAGAATCTTGGTTACTGGTGCGGCCGGATTTATCGGCAGTCATCTTTCCGAGGGCCTGGCGGGCCGAGGGCATCAAGTCGTCGGTCTGGATTGTTTCACCGACTTCTATGCGCGTTCACTCAAACAGGAGAACGCGAGGGATCTTGCAGGCTGCGGTGTGGAGGTTCATCCGCTCGATCTTGTCAAGGACGATCTCGCCGCCATCCTCGACGGCGTGGACGTGATCTACCACTGTGCGGCGCAACCCGGGATCAGNGANTCCACTTCCTTCGACGAGTTCCTGCGGGACAACCTGATCGCGACCCAGCGGCTGGCCGAAGCGGCAACTCGCGTGGACTCGCTCGTCGCCTTCGTGAATGTCTCGACCAGTTCNGTCTACGGCGAAGTCGCNACGGANAACGAGAAGACGCCACCGAAGCCGACGAGCAACTATGGCGTGACGAAACTCGCTGCCGAGCAACTCGTGCTTTCCTACCAGCGGAGCAAGAGGCTTCCCGCCTGCTCGCTCCGGCTTTTTTCCGTATACGGCCCGCGCGAGCGTCCCGAAAAGCTCTATCCGCGACTCATCGGTTCGATTCTGAGAAACGAGCCGTTCCCGCTCTTCGAGGGAAGCCGGGATCACTCACGCAGTTTCACCTNCGTCGCCGACATCGTTTCAGGGCTGATCGCCGTACTCGATCATCTGGAGGCTTGTCAGGGCGAGGTCTTCAACATCGGTTCCGACATCGAGATCACGACGGGGCAGGGGATCGAGATCGTCGANGAGATCATCGGTCGCTCCGCGCGGATCGATGTCCGACCATCCCGGAGTGGCGACCAGCTCCGAACCCATGCGGACATCACGAAGGCCCGGCGNGTTCTCGGTTACAGTCCCGAAACGACGGCGTTGGACGGCCTCCGCGCCGAGGTGGAGTGGTACGAGAGTCGAATACTGGGGAACTCCAATATCTGACAAGGTGATCCACACGTGATACAAGGGCTGGTTCATCGCAGTGATTCGCGGGAAGCCATGCACGTGGCATGCGCCGTTGGGGCCGCGACGGCGTGCGAGACTTTCGTCGAGTCGGAGCCGCCGAGGCGGTATCCCTGTTCCTGCCTTCCGGTGAATTCGATGGGACTGTTCGACGGTCGTCACTCGACGTCGGTCGTGGTTTCAATCGATCCCGCGCGTGCCCGCGTACAAACCGACAAGCCGCCGGGCCACGATCCCGGAGCTCCCCTCCGGATGCACGCGGGGGTGGGCCGTCTCCTGACTGAGATCGGCGTCGGGCCGGTCTGTCGCGTGGAAGGCGGCAGGGCATGAGCGGTCTTCTCGCGCTGATTCTCGTCGGTTGCGGCATCGTCGCCGCGTGGTGCAGCGCCATGCGTCTTTCACTGCAGGATCCGAGCCGAAGCGAGTTGGAGCACCGACTGCGGCGGCGGAACGGCACCGCGGACGAGTCGGAGGAGACGCCCCGGGTCGAGTGGATCTTCGCGCGGCGATCGAGGTTGGTGACGGAGTTCGCCTTCCTGCGGATCATCTGCAGCGTCGCGGTCACCGTCTCGTACCTCGTGATCTTCGCCGACCGGGGCACGAAGGCGTCCCTCGACGCCGGTGATCTCGTGATCGCGGGCCTGGTGTCGGCGTTCACGCTCTGGCTGCTCACCGGGGTGATCGCGGGCGCCCTCGCGACGCATCTCGGTACCTCGCTGCTGGTGCGCACGCTTCCGATCCTTCGAGTGGTCGACCTCGTCCTGGGTCCCCTCGCCGGCATCAGCGGCGTGATCGACGAGGCGGTTCGCCGGCTCAGCGGCGCGAATCTGCAGGCGGCGGAAGCGAGCGACCGACTGCGCCGCTCGATCGAGGACACCACGCTCGGCGGCGATCTCGACGAGGTCGCCGCGGAGATGCTCGAAAACGTGGTGGACTTCACGAGCACGGAAGTGGGCACGGTGATGACGCCCCGGACCGAGATCGAGGGGATCGAGTCGACCGACGATCTCGCCGCCATCCGGAAGACCATCATCGAGGCGGGCCACTCCCGCATTCCGGTTTACGGCGACAACCTCGACGAGATCAGAGGCATCCTCTACGTGAAGGACCTCGTGCCGTATCTCGGTACCGAGGTCGAGGATTTCCGGCTCGACCGGCTGTTGCGACAGCCGATCCGCGTCCCGGAGACGAAGCCCGTCCAGGACCTCCTCGGCGACTTCCAGCGGAGCGAGGTCCACATGGCGATCGTCGTCGACGAATATGGCGGAACCAGCGGGCTGGTGACCATCGAGGACGTGCTCGAGGAGATCGTCGGCGAGATCCAGGACGAGCACGACACCGAAGAGGAACTCCCGCCGGCCATCGCCCGCGTCGGAGACGATCGGTGGGAGATGGATGCCCGGTTCCAGATCTACGACCTGAACGAGATGCTCGAGACCACCTTGCCCGAGGACGACGACTTCGACACCATCGCGGGGTTCATGCTCGAGCGCCTCGGGCGGGTTCCGGAAACGGGGGAGACGGTGGAGGATCTCGGTCTGCGGTTCGAGGTGCTGGAGGCGGAGCCGACCAGGATCGAGCGGGTCGCCGTCACGAGGCTTCAGCCCGTGGACGAGGACGGCTCCGAGGCCTGATCCCCCGTGACGAGGCGGAATCATGAAATCGGGCCGTCCGGTTTCCCATCAAGACGACATGCAAGGATCCGGAATCATGAACGACGCGGGGCCGGTCTGGAATCGTGACGGAGACGGCGATTCCGGCGGTTTCATCGTCGATCCGTCGGGGAAGCTCCGCCAGTCCGAAGTCTGCAGCACCATTCGCACGGTGCTGGTCGGAAGTCATCTCTGGCCGATCATCGGTCTGGTGACCGGAACCCTTCCGCTGCTCTGGATCGGCGTGATCATCTTCTGGGGGATCCTGAAGGATCGCTCCAAGCTCGTCGACGATCAGGGCCGCGAGCTCATGAACGTCATGCTGACGTTCGTCGTGCTGATGGTGATTCCGATCATCGGATGGCTCGCACTGCTGGTCTGGATCCCGGTGCAGCTGATCTCCGGGATTCGCGGCGCGATCGCGACCGGGCGGGACGGCGAGTACTTCCGCTATCCGATGACGTTCCGGTTCATCGGCTAGTCGGCGGTATCGTCTATTTCACAAGTCGTAAGGGCGGCCTCGACGGGCTTTTTGCGTGGCAAGCCCGGTTTGAATCTCTGAAGCGAGTGTGTTATTGACGCTTCGTCGCAAGGAGTAACGCCTGGCGACAAAAAGATTGCTAGAAGGCATCTTTGTGACCCCAGAGATTTGGCTCCCCGGGCTGCGAGCCGGGCGAGTCGGGATTTTGAAAATATGCTCAATTACACCACCAAGGCGTCACTGGATGGTCGATATTACGACGTAGGGGCGTCAGCCACGTGACACTAGTATGGGGATCTCTTAGGTTTGAATTAGTGATGACGCCTGGGTGACGAGAGCAGCAATGACACAAAGTTCCTCCGAATCTTTGCCCCAAATCTGCGCTTCGACGTGGGGTCCTCCGACTGACGGTTCGACGTACAGCGGCATTCCGAAAACGATATTTTCGAGACTTGAACGCCGCGGTAATCTTGCAGGGAAGTTCAATCAGAAACCCTCTCATTTCAAGTCTCTGGTCTGGGGGCGGCTCCGGTTGGGGATACGTGACGGGGTCTGGCCTGAAGGTTTTCAGGTTTGGCGATATCTCCCGAAGAACATCGATCGCTTGAGCGTCGAGTTCAACCGATCTGGCCAATGGGAGGATGCGGACGTCGTGTTTCAGTTCGGAGTCGCGGGCATGCCGAAACCAGGCCTACCCTTGCTTGCGCACATCGAGTACCCCATCGGCTCCGTATTCGAGACGGAGATGTACGCGAAGAACCATCGTTTCTCCGGCCTGAGCGACGCAGTGCGGGCTCAGGCCGTGGAGGGTGAGCGGATCTTCACGGATCGTTGTGATCTGATCTGGACGAACAGGCCGTACACATCCGGCTTGTTGCAGAAGAGCGGCGTCGGCCAGGAAAAGATCCGTGTCCTGACGCCGCCGGGAAACTTTCCGGAATTGAAATCGGGCGAACGAGACTGGTCACGGAAGAAAATCCTGTTCGTGGGACGCAACTGGGAAGTGAAGGGGGGCGACCATCTCGTCCGGGCCTTCGAGATTCTTCGAAAAACGGAGCGGGACGCTTCGCTGATCATCATTGGCTGTGACCCGCCGGAATCGGTCGGCGAGCTCGATGGTGTCGAGTGCCTCGGCTACTTGTCGATGGATGCACCTTCCGAGCGTTCTCGGTTGCTCGAGGAGTACCGGACGTCAACGGTCTTTTGCATGCCATCAAACTGGGAGTCCACGGGGATGGTGTTCATGGAAGCCGCTTCGGCCGGTCTCCCGGTGATCATGCGTCGCATTCCCGAGACAGACGCGCTGTATCCCGACGACTTGTTCAAGAAAGTCGAGGACGAGAGTCCTGAGGCGCTTGCGGAAATCCTGCTCCAGGATCTTCAGGGAGGGGCGGCGGTCATCGAGCGAGCGGAAGAAGCGGCTAGGTTCGTGAAAGAGAATTTCGGCTTGGATGTCTTCCTGCACAAGATCGATGATCTGTTGCGAGAGGTCTCGACGCGCGGCAGGGGTTGAGCTCGCAAGGCTCCTGCAGCTCTGGTTCTTCCGGCATCTGCGAGAGGCCTGCGGATCAGTCGAACTCGTCGCCGCGGAAGGTGCTGGCGAGGTACGCGTCCTTCACCACGGGGTCGTTGATGATCGTGCGCGGATCGCCGTCCCGCAGGTTCTTGCCCTGATGAATGATGTAGGCGCGATCGCAGATCCGCATGGTCTGCTGCACGTTGTGGTCGGTGACCAGCATCGCGATGCCTTCATCGGCGAGCTTCCGGACTTCGGTCTGGAGCTCTTCGACGGTATGGGGGTCCACCGCCGCGAAGGGCTCGTCGAGCAGCATCAGACGGGGGCGGGTGACGAGGGCGCGGGCGATCTCCAGGCGTCGGCGTTCACCGCCCGAACAGGTCCGTGCCTGTTCCTTCCGCTTGTGGATCAGGCCGAACTGCTCCAGCAGTTCGTCGCATCGTCGGCGTCGAGCATCGCGATCCAGCCCCCGGGTCTCGAGGATGGCCATGACGTTCTGTTCGACCGAGAGCTTCTGGAAGACGCTCGGCTCCTGGCTGAGGTATCCCATGCCGGCCTTGGCGTGCTTGTACATCGGCTCGGTGGTGACGTCCCGGCCGTCGAAGACCACCTGGCCCTTCTCCGGGGTCAGCATGCCGATGGCCATGCGGAAGGAAGTCGTCTTCCCGGCGCCGTTCCGGCCGAGCAGTCCGACGATCTCGCCGGCTTCGACCGTGAATCCGACACCGTCGACGACGCGGCGGCCGCTGTAGGTCTTCTGGAGATCTTGGACTTCGAGCAGTGCCATCTGCGGCCATTCTAACCGGGGACGGCGGTCGGCTCCGGCGACGGCTTGCGAGCCCTCGCGCGGCCCGTTACAACCGAGTCGTGAACACCAGAAACGCCGACATTCCGCGCTCGATCTCGATGATGCTCTTCGGGGCGATGTTCTTCTTCGGGGCGGGGTGCGTCCGGCGGGTCGTCCAGATCACCTCCGATCCCGATGGCGCCGTGGTCTGGATGAACGATCGTGAGGTGGGGTCGACGCCCTGCGAGGTCGAGATCCTGCACTACGGCAAGTACGACGTTCGCGTCGAGAAGCCGGGCTGGGAGCCGGTGATGACCGGCCGGTCGGCGAATGCGCCGGTCTGGGACCTTCCAGGGCCTGATTTCTTCGCGGAACTCGTACCGGCGGAGATCGAGAGTCGGAACGTCTGGCACTTCCAGCTCGTCGTCGAGTCCGACGACGCCGACGAGGTGCTGCTGCGGGCGGAAGCGGCTCGCGACAAGGTGGCGGCGGAACGGGCCGAGGCTCAGGCCGACGCGCCGGATGCGACGTCCCGCGGGCTCGCGGAGGAGGTCGAAGCGGAGGATGGAACCGGAACACCCGGGGCCGCGGTGGAAGGGGCTCCAGCGCCGGTCGGCGTCGCCGATCCCGGTCTTCCGCAGGCGGCCGATCCCGGACTCGAACCCGGTGC
>NYVS01000033.1 GCA_002684755.1 Phycisphaerae bacterium | reverse complement strand
GGTGTAGGCGAAGATCAGCACGCAGTACTGCGCCACCTGGGTGTAGGTGATCCCCTTCATGCCGCCGAGCACGGCGTAGAAGAAGACGAGCCCCATGCCGATGATCACGCCCAGCGTGATGTCCACTTCGAGGAAGCGGCTGAAGACCACCCCGACGCCACGCATCTGCCCGGCGACGTAGGTGAAGGAGACGAAGATCGCGCAGATCACCGCGACCAGCCGCGCGACCTGCGAGGCGTAGCGGTCACCCATGAAGTCGGGGACCGTGAACTTCCCGAACTTGCGGAGGTACGGCGCGAGCAGCAGGGCGAGCAGGACGTAGCCGCCCGTCCAGCCCATCAGATAGACCGAACCGTCCATCCCGGCGAAGGCGATGATGCCCGCCATCGAGATGAACGAGGCGGCGCTCATCCAGTCCGCGGCGGTGGCCATGCCGTTGGCGAGGGGCGAGACGCCCTTGCCGGCGACGTAGAACTCACCGGTGGTGCCGGCCCGCGACCAGATCGCGATTCCGATGTAGAGGGCGAAGGTGATCCCGACGATCACGAAGGTCCAGGCCTGGACGTCCATTCAATCCTCCTTCTCGGCGACCCCGAAACGGCGGTCCATGCGGTTCATCGCGACGACGTACACCACGATCAGGAGCACGAAGACGTAGATCGAACCCTGCTGGGCGAACCAGAAGCCGAGCGGATACTCGGTGAACGGAAGCCGGAATGCATTCAGGCTCGGTGCGAGCAGGATCCCGCAACCGAAGGACACCGCCGCCCAGATCGCGAGCAACCCGCCGATGAGCCGGAGGTTGGCGTGGAAGTAGGCTCGCCTCCGATCGACGCCGGGGTCATCTCGCATCGGTCGCTCCGCCCGCCGAGGCGACATCGAAGGGACCGTCGCCGGTACGGGCCGCGACGCAGCCGGTCTTCTCGAGGAGTCGCTTGGTGAGGATGATGCCGTCGTGCTCGGAGGGACTGCCCCCCTCCCATTCGATGCCCACCCAGCCGCGGTACTTCGCGTACCGGACGATCTCCATCATCCTCGCGAAGTCCGTCTCCGATTCCGTGCCGTCGGCATCGAACTTTCGACTCTTCGCACTCACCGCCTTGGCGAACGGCATGAGCTGGGTGACGCCCTTGTACCGGTCGTACCACTCGCCGCCACCGAGGCTGAAGTTGCCGAAGTCCGGAAGGGTGCCGCAATTCCGCATCGCGACCTTCGTCATGACGCCGGCGAGCCATTCACCGTTCGAGGACAGACCGCCGTGGTTCTCGACGATCACGTCGAGTCCGAAGGGGGCGGCCTTNTCGGAGAGCAGCGCGAGCCCGTCGGCCGCCCGTTCCAGCTGTTCGTTCCAGGTTCCCGAAGACTGGGCGTTCACCCGGATCGAATGGCACCCGAGGAACTTCGCGGCCTCCAGCCATCGCTGGTGGTTGTCGACGGCCTGCCTTCGCTTCTTCTCGTCCGGATCGCCGAGCGCGCCCTCGCCGTCGCACATGATCAGGACCGAGGTGACNCCGTGATCGTCGGCGACCTTCTTCAGGCTCGCGAGGTAGCCGGGGGTGCCGATCCTGTCCCTGTAGAAGCTGTTCACGTACTCGCAACCGGCGAGGCCGTATCGCGTCATGGTGACTTCGGCGAATCGAAGCGGATCGAGCTTGCCGCCGTAGATCTCCCGATGGAGGGACCACTGGGCGAGTGAGATCGGATTGGGCGGCATCGTCGGTTCTCCGGCGTCCGGCATGGCGACGGCGGACCGTGAAAACGTCGTCGCGGCACCGAGGCCCGCGAGCCCCGCAAGGCCTCCGAAAAAGGAACGACGACGAGGATCGGCGGGATGGGACATTTCTGAGGTGCTCCGTTGAATCGGCGACACGCCGACGTTCCCACCGTACCGAAGGGAGTGCTTCGGCACAATTCGCGGGAATCGCGGTTCNCGATCGTTCCATGGGCGATCAAGGGGGGTGAAGACCCACGATCCGACACCTCGCGAACGTCGTATCAAGGAGATGCGATTCGAACGATTCATCCTGTGCCGCCTGCTCCTGCTCGGATGCCTCGTCGCCCCCGTCGAGGCCGCGATCGATGCCGAGGACGACGCGCTGGCCCGACTGCTCGACCGCCCGGGCCTCCTCCCCCATCACGTCATGACGCCACTCGACGCATCTGATCCGATCTGGATGCCGGGCGAGGGTTCACACCCGCTCGGCGTGTTCGGCGCCCATCTCGACTCGGACGAACATCGGCACCGCACGGGGCCGCGAACGACGGTGGGTCTTGCGACGACCGCGACGCCCTGGGGGCGTCCGGCGGATGTCCTCGGGCTCAGCCTCACCGTCGACGATCCCGCGAAGCACGTTCTCGACGAGGTCGACCTCCGTGCCGGGGCCGTCACCGCCTTCTACGGCTGGCGAATCACGTCGGACGTCGTCTTGCAGCCGGGAATCGTCTGGACGTCGGATCGGGACGATCCGGCCGACCGCATCACCGCCCTGCTCGCCCTGCGGATCGAGTTCTGACCCGCCGGCGATGAGCGGGCTCGGTCTTGAATACGAATATATTCGTTAAACGTTGGTTTCAGTCGAACCCGCGACGTAGTCTCCGGTGATCGATCCCACACTCGAGGACCTCACCGCATGCTCCGTCGCCTTCTCCGTCTCGCCGTACTCTCCTGCCTGCTGCTTCCGGCGGCCCCCGCACTCGGGCAGACCGCGATCGCCCTGAACGTCGACGGCCTGAATCGCCGGTACCTCGTCCACCTTCCGCCGGACTTCGATCCGGCGGAGAACCTCCCGGTCATGATGTGGTTCCATGGCGGCGGCGGCAACGCCAATGACGGAGTGTTCGAGGCCGACTTCCGCCCGCTCGCGAACGCGCAGCGATTCATGCTCGTCTACCCCGAAGCCTGGCCCGACGTGATCGAATCCTGCCGCTGCTGGGGATACGACCTCGGCCAGGGCGAGACCAATGGCAACTACGAGATCGACCTCGCCTACGTCGACGCCATGATCGACGACCTGTCCAAGCGATACAACGCGGATCGGAACCGAATCTACGCGGGCGGATACTCGATGGGCGGCAGCTTCGTCTGGGACCTCGCCTGCGTCCGGAGCCAGAAGATCGCCGCCATCGCCCCGGTGGCTGCGAGCATGTACCGGGCGACCTACGACGATTGCGAGGCGGGCCTCTCCACCGCCGTCTGCCACATCCTCGGAACCGAGGACTTCTACGCACCCTATGACGGGGCCAGCTGGGTCCCCTCGGTCGCCGATCAGAACGCCTTCTGGACGGCGAAGAACCAGACGGAGCCGGAGCCCGAGGTCGTCTCCCTCGGCGGCGGCGTGACCCGTTACGACTGGGCGCCGGCCGAAGGCTGCCACGGCTTCCAGCACTTTCGCCGCCAGGGCGGCGGACACGACGTCCCTTCGTTCGCGACGAACGCGATCTGGGAATTCGTGTCGGCGTACGAACTGGACGGTCTGATCGAATGCGATCCCGTCGAACCGCCTGCGAACGACGATTGCGGAACCGCCGCCGAGATCCTCGAAGGCGAGACCCCCTTCTCGACCATCGGCGCGTCCGGAAGCGGCATCCCCAGCTCGCTCAACTGCAGCAGCGGAAACGGCCCCCAGGTCGACACCGACGTCTGGTTCCGATTCATCGCCCCTTGCACCGGGACCTTCACCATCTCCACCTGCGATGCGGGGTTCGACAGTCGGATCGACATCTTCGACGGCACCGGCGGTTGCCCGTCCCCGGGCGCGACGCCCTACGCGTGCGGCGACGACGAGTGCGGCGATGACGCGTCCGTTTCCAGCCTCGCCCTCGAGGGACAGGTGCTCCTCGTTCGAGTCGGCAGTCCCGACGGTTCGGTCGGGGACGGTGTCCTGCAGGTCGAATGCGAACCGCTGAACCCGCCGAACCCCGCCGACCTCAACGGCGATGGCGTGGTCGACGCGGCGGACCTCGGCCTTCTCATCGCGGCCTGGGGTACGGCGAAGGCCGACCTCGACGGCGATGGCACGACCGACTCGGCCGACATCGGCATCCTGCTCGTCGCCTGGAGCTGACCGTCCCGATCAGAGCACCGTGACCCGCAGGCCTTCCCGGTCGATCTCGAGCGGAAAACGCCGGACGAGTTCGTTGGCCGGATGCCGGTCGACCCGGTTCCGGATCCGCGTCGCCGCCGCGTCGTCCCGGGCGAGCATCAGGACGAATCCACCGCCGCCCGCACCGGGAAGCTCCCAGGCCGCGACATCCCCCGCGTGCGCCGCGGCGATCGCCTCGACCCGATCGTTGGTCGCCGCCGGATCGAACGCCCGCTTGAGGGCCCAGTACTCGGCGACGCCGTCGCAGAACCGATCCGCGTCACCGTCGCGGATCGCCGTCGCCATCGCCTCGGCGCCTCGCTTGAGCCGATCGACGATCCGGAGGGCCTGCGGTTCTCGCGCCAGGTACCGGCCGAGGACCTTTTCGAGGATGTCGCGGGCGAGCCGCTTCTCCCCCGAGTAGACGAGCACCGATCGCGCTTCGATCGCTTCGAGGAATCCGGACGGCGGCACGAGCGGCTCGACCTGCGGCCGCTGCACCGGCCCGGGCGAGGTCCGCGTGATCTTGACTCCGCCGTACACCCCGCCGACCTGATCCTGCCATCCGCCGCGGGTGGTCATCATCTGTTCGAGCAGACTCGTCCGTTCGACGACCCACGCCGGATCTTCGATCGGATCGACGAGCCGACGAAGACAGGCGAGCACCGTCGCCCCGAGGATGGACGAGGTCCCGAGTCCGGATCCCTTGGGCACCGCGGAATAGAGCGTGAGCACGATCCCGCCGCCGAAGCGTTCGAGTCGGCGTCGAAGCGACGCCCGCGGATCCGCGGGAACGATCCCCGCGAGCTGGAGCGCGACCCGCGGAAGCGTCGTCCAGTCCGATGGATCGGCCGGCGCGAGCAGCGAACGCGTGGTGGTGAACGTTCGGCTTCGACCGAGATCCACGCTGTGCACGTTGATCACCGGCTCGTCGACGATCTTCGCCATCGCCTGGATCGGCTGCTTGCCGTGCAGGAGCACCGCGGCGTTCACCACCGTGCCACCGAGATCGCTGCAGATCGGCGGCGTGTCGCTCCAGCCACCGGCGAAGTCGATTCGAACCGGCGAAGCCGCCCAGACCGCCTGGTCGCGGAGGACGATCGCGGTGTTCGCGTCGGAACTCGGTTCGACCGGCCCCGCGACCGAACGGCCCACGATCTCCAACGCCGTGCGCATGCCGCGGCCCGCGGATCGACGCCCCGCCCGGATCGCGAACCGGTGCCCCGCCGCGGCGAGCCGCGCGGAAGCGGCGTCCGCCGCGAGCGCCGGCACCGCCCGTTCGATCGCGTCGGCGATCCGTCCCGCCTGTCGCGGCGTCACCAACGACGCGAGCGCATCGGCGGACAGGTCGACGCGATCACGGAGGATCGAGATCGCGGATCGCTCGATGGCGTCCGCACGAAGACGATCGCGATGGTCGAGCAGTCGATCCGGATCGAGCATCCCGAGGGCATCCGCGAAGGAGATCCGCGCGCCGCGACCGACCGCATCGCCGCGAAGCACCGCCATCGCGTGTCGAAGACTTCCGGCCGCGGTCCCGACCGACCAGAGCGGCACCTCGCGGAGGGTGTGTTCGATCTCGAGCGGCCGCCCGGAAATCGATTCCAGTCGCTGCCGCACCGACGGATGCTCCATCGGTCGCCCGCCGAACGTTCCCTGATCGAGGATTCGCGTCTTGAAGTCGTCGTGTTCGTGATGGGCGATCGCGATCCATCGGGATCGCCCGTCATCGTCCACCGGAATCAGAAACACGCAGCCCCCACCGGGGACGTCCATCTCGAGATCCCGGATCGCTGGAACACCGCTCACCAGGTTTCGACCGCGCAGCGTCACGTCCGCCCCGTCGAACGTCGATGCCTCGACGACGCTGTCGCGGGCCGCGATGATCTCCGCACGGTGGGAGTCGAGTCGAATCGGCCCGGTCGCATCGACGCCCGCGGAGACGAGGTCGATGAACTCGGAGGTCGTGCCCGGGTGCAGGAAGGGATCGGAGTCCGCCACATCGACGTGGAAGGGCATGCCGATCACCTTCGAACGCCAGTCGAGCAGCGTCTTCGCCCGCGCCGGGCGGGTCGGATCCTCCACCAACGCATCGAAGTCCGCCGCCGACAAGACGGTGGGCATCGCCTTCAGGAGTTCGTGATACAGCTCGACCGACCCCGTCTCACCCGCGCGGATCGCCGCGAGCAGGCCGGCCCCCACCGTCGGCCCGGTCGAGTCGGATTCCATGCTGCTCGCGTCGACGCCCGCCGCCTCGAGCCACCGCGCGATCGAGGTCGGATCGAACGAGAGCACGCCGGTGTCGACGAGCAGTTCCTCGTCCCCCTGGTCACCCACGCCGGCCAGGATCCCTCCGGCCCGCCGGACCTCGTCGGGCTCCGGCTTCTGGAGCATGTCGAGCAGTCGCCCCGCGTCGTCCGCGACGTAGACACCGTGCCTTCCTCCACGTTCGAGCGTCGCACGCTGGGCCACCCCGGTGATCCCGGGCCGATCCAGATGGACGTTCTCGGTCGACCGGAGCGGAACCACCGCGTCGCCCGTCACCACCATGAACTGCCCGTCCCGCGGACCGGGAAGCGCCACGGACTCGGCGACGATCGCTTCCAGCATGGTGAGCGATCCCCCGAGCGGACCGACCTCCGGAAGCGGAAGGAGGATCTTGCCCAGACCGGCGAACGCGGGAAGGCGGCGGGTCTCGCCGCCGGAGTGGACGACCAGCACCCGGCGGTCTCGGAAGATGGCCCGGAGCGATCGGCCCGCACTCCGACCATGGAGATGCATGGCGGCCATCGCGGCGGCCTCGAGCGTCGCGCCGCCGGAACCGACGCGCCGTCCGCCCGGGTCGGGGACCACGAGGAGGTCGTCGACCGGGAGGACGCCGCACTCGACGAGCCGCCCCACCGACCGCTCGTAGATCGCCGCCTGTCGAGGATCGGAGGCGGTCAGGACCAGCAGGTCGAATCGATCGGCGACGGTTCCCGGACCGACGGCATCATGATCTCGATCATCACTCATTCCTCGATGGTACCGGCGACCTCCCCGCGTTCACGCTCGTATGCTGCGTCTTCGGAGACTCCTTTGAAGACCTTCGCCCAGACCCTCGATCTCGTGGACGATCCCGACCGGATCGCGGAATACGAACGGCACCACGCCGCGGTGTGGCCCGAAGTGCTCCGCGGGCTCCGATCGATCGGCGTCCGGGGCATGCGGATCTGGCGGACCGGGCCTCGGCTCTTCATGGTCTTCGAAGCCGAGGACGACTTCGATCCCGCCCGGGACTACCAGTCCTACACCGACGACCCTCGCTGTCGGGAGTGGGACGCCCTCATGCGGCCGTACCAGCGGCGGATTCCGACCGCGGATCCCGACGACGGCGGCTGGTGGACGACGATGGACCTCGTGTTCGAGCAGGATGCCGCGGCGGGATCGACGACGGAGACGCAGACCGATGACTGAATCCGAACCCCGACTCGTCTCCGCCCGCGGAATGGCCCGAGGGCGTCGGCCGCGCCTCGGTCGCTTCCTGCTGGGAATCGCCGCGGTGCTCGCCCTCGGTGCCATCGTCGCCGCCTTCAACGTCTCCTGGACGAAGCTCGAGTCGACGCGAGCCGAGATGCGCCGCCGCATGGAGACCGAGATCCCCCATCGATTCCTCGCGCCGGGAACCGGGGTCTTCGAGTTTCCGGCGGGCCGCGTCTTCATCTCCTATCTGACCGACACCGAGTTCGATGGGACCCGTCACCTCGCCCCCAACGAACTCGTCTTCGAATTGACGATCCTCGACGCGGCCGGTGATCCGATCGACGTGGAGGTCGAGGCGACGCACCGCGCCAACCTCCAGTCGTCCCGCCCCGGCCGATCGGCCGCCGCGGTGCTGGTGGGGTCGGCGGTGCTTCCCGACGCCGGCAGGTACGCCTTCGATCTCCAGCTCGGCGAGAACGAATCCAGCCAGGCGGTCGCCGACGTCTTCGTGATCGATGCGAACGAGGTCGCGGTGCTCGAGTCGGCCTTCGGCCCCGTGCTGGGAACCGTCTGCAGCGGCGGCGCCGCGGCGCTCTTCGGCGTGCTCGGCGGACTGACGATCTGGATGGAACGACGAACCGCGACGGCGCTCGCCGCCATCGAGGGCTGAGCCGACTCAGTCGCCTTCCACCGGGCGTTCCAACCCTTCGGCGAGCAGACTGATCGGATGAACCGCCCGGACGTCCCCGAGGTCGTCGCATTGATGTCGACAGCTCGTTCCCGGCGCGACCAGCGGCCCGCCACGCCGATCCACGACCGCGTCACCGAGCGACTGCTCGAAGATCCGGCGGGAGAGTCCGGCATGCTCCGCGACGTACCCGAAGGAACCGGCGAGGCCGCAGCAGCCTGAATCGAGCACCACGGCGTCGACCGCGTCGAATCGATCGAAGAGTCGGCGGAACGCCTCGCGTTCGACCTTGGCGTGGCAGTGCGGATGCACGGTGGTTCCCTCGGGGATCCGGATCCCCGGGCGTCTCGGATGATCGGCCCACGCCGCGTCGAGGAAGCATTCGATCGACGTCGCCCGATCGGCGATCGCCCCGGTCGTGGAGGCCGGCACGTCGCTCCGCAGTTCCCGCCACTCCTCCCGAAGGGCGGAGAGACACGACGGCTCCAGGGCGATCACCGCCACCGCGTCGTGTTCTCGAATCGTCGCATGAAGCGATGGCGCGGCCCGTTCGACGAGGCGGCGCGCGTCGCGCAGCAGCCCCGCCGAGATCTGCGGCCGACCGCAGCAGCCGTCGAGCGTCGTCGAGATCACCCGATAGCCGAAGGCGTCGAGCACCCGCCTCGCGTCATGGAGATGGCCGGGTTCCAACGAGGCGTTGAAACAGTCGCCGAGGAGGACGACCGCCGGCGCCTCGGCGTTCACGGTGGGCGAGAAGACGCGACGGTCACGGAGCGCCGGCCGTGGGAGCGGCCGCGTCGGGTCGAGGCCGAGCAATCGGGCGGCGAGCGTCGTGCCGCCCGGCAGACTCGCCAGCAGGCGTGCGAGCCGGGGCGTGCGTGCGGCCCGGCGAAGGAGCAGTCCCGCCCGTCCCAGCACACGGGTCCGAAACGGAATCCGGCCGGCGGCGTCGTAGGATTGCGCGAGGTACTCGGACTTCAACTTCGAGAGGTCGACGTTGCTCGGGCACTCGTGCCGACAGGCCTTGCAGGAGAGACAGAGATCGAGGGTCTCGAGCACGTCCTCCCGGCCGAGGCCGGATGACCGCTGGTCCCCACCGCCCTCGGCGAGCCGGCCGTCGAGCGCGAGGCCCAGGGCGTTGGCCCGCCCGCGGGTGGAGTGTCGTTCCTCTCGGAGCGCCCGATGGCTCGGACACATCGCCCCACCCTCGCTGCGGCGACACAACCCGTTTCCATTGCAGGCCCGGGCTTCGGCGAGCGGACCGCCGGCCGGCCATTCGAAGTGGGTGTCGCCCGGATCGACCGTGCCCGCGTCTCGATCGAATCGGAGATCCGCGAGCGGATCGCGGGCGATGATCTTGTTGCCGGGATTGAGGAGATTCGACGGATCGAAGAGCGCCTTGATCGCGGCGAATCCCTCCACGATCGCGGGCCCGTACATCCGGTGCACCAGATCGGTCCGGATCCGGCCGTCACCGTGCTCGCCGGAGATCGACCCGCCGTGCTCGAGCACCAGTTCCAACGTCTCCTCCCGCAGACGAAGGAACGCCTCGCGGTCGGGCCGACTCGCCAGGTCGATCCTCGGACGGACGTGAAGCAGCCCCACCGAGGCGTGGGCGTAGAACACGCCAGCCCAGCCGTGGGACCGGATCAGTGCCTCGAACGCCGGCTGGAAGGTCGCCAGCCGTTCGAGCGGCACGCCGCAGTCCTCGAGACCCGCCATCGGCTGGACGCTGCCGGACACCTTCGAGATCAGGCCGAGCCCGGTGGTCCGCACCGCCCAGAGCCGAGCCTGCGTGACGGCGTCCCGCACCATGACACCGGCGTCCGCGGCGACGTCGGCCGCGATCATTCCCGCCCGGGCCATCGACTCCGCGGTCGCGACGTCCGCCGCGTGGTACTCGACGAAGAGGACCGCACCCGCCCGCCGGCCGCCCGGCGTCGGCAGCAGCTCGACGTCGGCGGCGAAGATCGGCTGCCGCGCCGCCGCGTCGATGATGTGCCGGTCCATCAACTCGACCGCCGCCGGCCCGCTCGCCACCAGCGTCTCGACCACCGCGCACGCGGTGGCGACTTCCGAGAACGCCAGCACCAGCAGCGATCGTCCGCCCGGCGGATCGATCAGCCGGACCGACGCCGCGGTGGTGACCGCCAGCGACCCCTCGCTTCCAGCGAGGAATCGACCGAGATTCACGGCATCGTCCGTCCCGGCCTCGCTTCGGTCGTACATGCCGAGGAGGTCGTCCAGCCGGTACCCCGCGACGTTCCGTCGAACCCGCGGGAATCGAGCTTCGATCTCCGCCCGCAGCGGTTCGACGATCGAACGCAGACCCGAACGCAGCGCATCGACCGCGGGCCCGCGCGACGCGGTTCCGATCCCGAGATGATTCTCCGATCCGTCCGCAAGCACCACGTCGAGACCCAGCACGTGCTCGTCGGTCATGCCGTGGACCAGCGACCGGGAACCGGCGGAGGCGTTGCCGATCATCCCTCCGAGCGTCGCGTGCGTCGACGTGGACACATCGGGCCCGAACGCGAGCCCGTGCGGTTCGAGCGACCGCCGGAAGTCGTCGAGCACCAGGCCGGGCTGGACCCGCGCGACCCGCGCTTCCGCGTCGATCTCGAGGACGCGGTTCATGAACCGCGTGAAGTCCAGCACCACGGCGGTGTTCACCGTCTGCCCCGCGAGGCTGGTGCCACCACCGCGGGGCAGCACCGGCACCGCACGTTCCGCGCAGATCCGGATCGTCGTCGCGACATCCTCGGCGGTTCGGGGCGTCACCACCGCGAGCGGCGTCATCGCGTACGGGGACGCGTCCGTCGAGAAGAGACCACGGGTCAGTCGATCCCCGCGGACGTCGCCTTCGATGCTCGCGTCGATCGCCGCGAGCACCTCCGCGAGCCCGGCGGAATCGGTTCCGCCGTCATCCGGTGCAGGATCGAACATGGGCAGACGCATGCGTGAATGGTAGTGCGTGGCCCCGACCGCGGAATGAAAGCACGCCCGCGAAGGTGTTCGCGGGCGTGCATCCGAAGAGAGCCACCAACCGGACTCGAACCGGTGACCTAAGCTTTACGAAAGCTTCGCTCTACCAACTGAGCTATGGTGGCGTTTCCGCCGTTCGCCGAACGACTCGGGCGAGCGGNGAATCCTACCAGACGTCGCCCCGTTCGCGAAACCGCCGTCGATCCCTTCCCCTCGAACCGGCTCGAACGACTCGCTCGGACCTCGGAGCTCGGACCTCGGACCTCGACAAGAAGAATCGCCCCGGCTCATCCGAGGATGGGCCGGGGCGAGTTTCTGCTTGGGCGACCCGTCGAACGCGGGGAGGACCGGCTCATTCGGCGATGAGGCGGACGGTCTCGTCCGGGGACAGATCGAGCGAACCGTACAGACGACCCGCCGCATCCGCGGTTCGGGCGTTGCCGTCACCGGTGCTGGAGGCGATGAGACGNCGGAGGGCCTCGANCTGGCGATCGGCGGCCTTGTTCCCGAAGTCACGGGCGCTGGCCGCGGCATAATCGAGGAGGGCGACCTGTTCGTTGCCACCCGCGGCGAGCGCCGCATCGAGAAGGGCCTGCTGGCTCGCCTCGGTGTCGATGAGGGAGATCACCTCGGCGACGAGGAGCCGCATGCCACCGGTGATCGTCGAGAGTCCCCCGAGCAGCGAGGATTCGGCGTCGGTGACGGTGTAGACGNCCTTGTCGGCCCGAGCGATGGTCGCAAGCGCCTGCAGGGCGTTCCGGGTGTAGGTCATGGACTCCGCTTCCGTGAGCCGGCCGCCGGCCGCCACGTTCATCAGGGCGTCCACCGCGGATTCGAACTGNGCCTCGGTACCGCCGTTGATGAACGAGGCGGTGCCTCGATCGTTGGCGAATTCACGGTCCATGGCGATCTTGTCGGCCCCGCTGTTCACGAGCAGGATCGGCGTGGCGCCGGTGCGAGCGAAGTTGCGGACCTGGCCGNCCGCTTCGACGGCCGCCGAGGAGTCGCCCTGGACGAGGACGAGGTCGATGCCGTTGGCCCGGTTGATCTCACCCTCGAGGTCGTAGAAGGAAGGCCCGCTCGCGATGACCGAGAAGCCCAGCTTCGAGAGCTTCGACGTGAGGCTGTTTCGATCCTCCTCCGTCGAGGCGACCACCGCGGCGTAGCTGTCGTTGGTCGCGCGGATCGCGCTGGCGAGCAGCGGGACGACCTGGTTGTCGCCGGCGAAGGCCATGTCGGGCATCGCGACCCCGAGCACCAGGGCGGTGTCGTACTGGACGCGTCGGTCGGGATACCGGAGGCACTCGAGGAGCGGTCGTCGACCACCCGAGGCGACCATGCGACCACGCTCGACGGTCATGCCGAGCGCNTCGATGGCGTCGCGGACCAGGGCGGTGTCCTTCGAGTCGATCGCCATGGCGAGGACGGCGCGGGCCGTCGAGCTGCCGGCGGCGGTGGCGAAGAACTGCGGGCTGTACTTCGCGTCGTCCGCGAAGGGATCGGACTCGTTCGCACCGATCTGGTTCTGCCGTCGAAGATCGGCCGCGACGTAGACCGCGAGGGCGGTNCGGTTGGAGGAATCGGCGACGAGGGCCGCCTTCGCGCTCCGCATCGCCATCACCTGACAGAAGATCGAGGTCGCCACCGGCGTCTGCACGAGCCCGGAGTGAGGTCCGTAGCTCCAGACCATGTTGGCCGGATCCCCGGGGTAGGCGACCAGCGACTGCTCTTCGTCGAAGAACTTCCTNGCCAGGGCGGTGTAGGCGGCGGAGACNTCGGTGGAGGTGCCNCCGAGCCGACGGAAGGCCGTCATGGCCGCGTTCTTCACCTCGGGGGTGGTTCCGCGGGCCGAGGCGACGTCGAGCAGCGTGGGGATCGCGGTCGGCCAGCCGATGTTCGANAGCATCCGGCAGACCTTGACCTGCACGGAGGGCGAGACCTCGGGNAGTGCCGCACACAGGGGGAGGACCGCCTGTCGCTTGATCTCCTCGATGACGCTCGTCACGCGGATCTCGAGTTCGGGGTTGCGACCGGAGACGATCACGTCGAGCAGCTGGGGNACGGCGTACTCACCGGCTTCGACGAGACGCCGCTTGCCCATCATCTGGGCTCGGAGCGAGCCGTCGAGCATGCCGATCGATTCCTTGATCCGATCCTGGTCGCGAGCGAGGTCGAGTCGACCCGCTTCGAGTCGCTGTTCGAATTCGGTGACCATCGGACCGACGCCGGCCATGCCTCGGCCGCGTCGGAGCGAACGTTCGACCTTGTCGTCGAGATCGCCTTCGCTGACCACGTCCGCGAGTTCCGCGTCGGTGATGCCGCTGGCGAACAGCTTCTGACCCGCGGCTTCCGCGAGGTCGGGCTTGGCGATCAGGACGTAGTGGAGGAAGTCACCGACCATGCGGACCCGATCCGCCTCGGCCGCGTCCTGCGCGACCGGGGTCTCGGCCGCGAACGCCGTGGAACCGAAGCCGGTGGCTTCGAATCCGGTGAGCAGCACGCCACCGATCGCGAGGGCGCGAACGAGGCTGGTGGACGTCGAGGTACGGAACGTGCGATCCATCGAATCGATCCTCCATCGCCGATCGGTGTTCGATCGGCGGGGTCTGCCGTGAAACGGNTCCGGTGGNTCCGCCGGNGGTCGGTCCTGAATCGGACCAGGCGTGAATCCGGCCGCGTGGATGCGACCGGGGAACGGGACTGAAGGCACGACGACTTCCGAGACGGATGTCGGCTCGTACCTCGAATCTGTCCCGGTGAGGGGACGTGAACGGTGGGAACCCGGGTTCCCGACTCCGCATCGAAACCGCTTCGCGACGGGGCCGCGTCCGGTTCCGTCCGCCCCGGTTCCGGGGCAGGCAGAACGAGCAGGGTACCGGGCCGCATGAAAGGGTGTCAACGCGTCGGAACCCCGTGGAACGACCGACGACACCGCTCCGACAGCCGATATACTTCCGGTCGATATCGGGTTCCGCGACGAATCGCGGGCAGGGAGGCACCGTCCAGAAATGGACTTCCGTGTCCTCCTTGAAGGGAAGGCGGTTCAAAGCCGCCGCGGACGCGCCGCCGTAACGGGCACGATCGGCCGAATCTGGTCGATCTCGCGGACCATCAGCCACTGCATCGTCGATTCCTCGGCGATCCGGGAAGGCCGGTCCGCCAGAAGCCCGGAGCCGGAAGACCTGCCCGAATGATTGGATGTCCGACGCGATCGGACATTCTTCCGCCCGACCGGCGCGAATCCGGTCGTCGGAGTGCCTTGGCATGCCCACCCGGNCCACGTCCCCGAACCGCCTTCCCGCCCGCGCCGCGATGCTCGCCGCGATGGCGATCACCGCCGCCCTCAACGCTGAATCCCCGTTCGCCACCGAGGTGGTGGCCTTCGATCCCGGCATCGGGGGCATCCCTGGATACGACTTTCCGGAGGCCGCACTCGGCGAGCCGACCCGCACCACCGGCGGAAGCCTGTTCCCCGCCGCGGTGACCCCGTTCCAGCCCGCGTTTCTCGCCTCCGAGGTGGTGTCGCTGGGCGTCGGCGGCTCGATCGTGCTCGCNTTCGANCACCAGGTGNTGGACGATCCTGCGAATCCCTATGGAATCGATCTCCTGGTCTTCGGCAATGCCTTCCTGTCCGACCTCGCCCCGCCCGCAGGCGTCGCCGGCGGACTCTACGCCGAGGGTGGCCGGATCGAAGTGAGCCAGGACGGCGTGGTCTGGTTCGACGTCGACGGCGTGGAAGCCGACGGAGCGATGCCGACCATCGGCTGGCTCGATGCGGGTCCCTACGCCGAGGTCGGCGGACGGCTGCCGACCGACTTCACCCGTCCGGTCGATCCCGCCCGGGGGCCCCTGGAGATGGCCGGACTGGGTCACTTCGAAGTGATCGAGATGTACGACGGGTCGGGTGGTGGCGCCGGCATCGACCTCGCGACACTCGGACTCGACTGGATCCGGTTCGTCCGGCTTTCGAACGATGGCGATGTGTCGACCCCGGAGATCGATGCGATCGCGGACGTCGCACCGGANGAATCCGATGGAATCGTCGGGGACATCGACGGAAACGGTGCGGTCGACGGCATCGATCTCGGATTGATGCTGGCCGCCTGGGGGACCAGGGATCCGGCGGCGAATCTCGACGGGTTCGGCGTCGTCGNTGGTCCNGATCTCGGTCTGCTGCTGGCGGGGTGGACCGAATGAGNCGGAACGAACGGACCCGACACCGCCCCACCGCCGCGTTCCACCGCACCGGCCCCGTCCGAACCCCTCGGCGAGCCGCCTTCACGGTCGTCGAGATCCTCGTGGTGCTCGGCGTGGTGGTCACGATCCTCGCCCTNGTCTCGACCGGATTGAGCAACGCNTCCGCGGCCTCCCGTGGCACGGCNTGCCGGTCGAATCTCCGGCAACTCCACATCGCGGCGGAATCGTATCTCGCGACCCAGGGCGGCTACCCCGCGGCGATCCTCCACCACGTCATCGACGGCGGCGTCCGCACCACGACCTGGGACTTCGAGCATCGCCCGGACGGCACGATCGTCGAGGGCCCGATCTGGACGCATCTCGGCGGCGGGGATCGCGTGTTCCAGTGCCCGGATTTCCGGGGTGAAAGCACGTTCGGCGAAGATCCCTCGACGGGCTACAACTACAACACGACGTTCGTGGGCGCCGAGGGCCGCTACCCGACGCTCGACCCCGACGGCAACCTGCTCGAAGGCTGGGACCACTGCCGACGCGGGATTCCGGCCGCGGCTCACCGACGCCCCACCACCACCGCGCTCTTCGGCGATGGCGGCTGGATCGGTGGCGCGAACAAGTTCATGCGGGCGCCATCGAACACCGTCGAGGTCGATCTCGGCCTCGTGCACGGCGGCACCCAGGCGTTCCGGCACGGCGGCTGCGCGAACCTGGTCTGCCTCGACGGCCATGTCGAGTGCGAGGACGTCGCCTGCTGCGGCATGCACGGGCACGAGGCGTTTCTCGACACCATCACCGACTTCCCTCGGAACGGCTTCCTGAGCGACGACGACTTCCGCTACGACCCCCGCTGATCCGACCGTCGCGGTGGCTCGCTCCTATCATGCGGTGCCATGGCCCCGAAGAAGCCCCAGACCCGACACGAACGGCTCGAGTACCTCGCGTTCGGCGAACCTCGACCCGCGGACTTCCGATCACCCTCCGATCCGAGTGGTGATCTGGTGGTGATCCTCGCCGGCGACGCGATGTTCGGGATCGAACTCGAGCGCCCCGCCGCACGCGGTCTCGTGCAGTTCGGTGACCGACTGGCCGAGGCCCTGCTCGACGAGGGCCACGCGGTGATCCGGCCCGCAGGCTTCGACGCGGAGCGTGATGCGGCCGGCTGCATCGAGGCGACGCGGAATCTGCTGAGGGAGGCGCGACGCTCGACCGACGGACATCAGTGTTCGGTCGTCGGACTCTCCGCGACCGCGCCGCTGCTGGCGGTCGCGGCGGCCGAACTCGACGTTCGCTCGTTCGTGCTGGTCTCCCCGCCGATTCTCGAGACCTACGGCAATCGGCCCGAACGCATGGAACTCGCCCTCGCCGAAGCACTCGGAGTACCGGCGGAGATCGCGGCCGAACTCGGCACCCGGAATCCCATGCAGGTCGGTGGTCGGGTCGCGGAACGCGCCCTCGTCGTGCACGGGGCGGCGGACACCGTGGTGCCCGCCGCGGACGCGATCGGCTGGCGGGCGTCGCTCGCCGCGTCGGGTGTCGGCGCCGGACGCCTCGAAGTCGCCTTCGCCGAACACGACCTCGCCCCCTCCGCGGATGTCGCGATCGACGGGATCCTCGCATTCCTCGGGAACGACGACCGATGAGCCACGACGGTCCGATCGAGGTCGAGGACGCGATCGCCCGGATGCTCGAGACGATCGCTCCGGACCGACCGACGACCGACATGCGGATCACCGACGAGGATCTCCTCGGGCGCGTGCTCGCCGAACCGATCCGGGCCGATCGAGACCACCCACCATTCGATCGCGCGACGATGGACGGCTATGCCGTACGGACCGCGGACCTCGCGACCGGTGAACGACTGCCGGTCCTCGGTTCGATTCCGGCGGGCGGTGCGATGCCGAAGGACGTCGCGGCCGGTGGCTGCGTCGCGATCGCGACCGGCGCCGCGGTGCCCGGCACGCTGGACGCCGTGATCGAACACGAGTCGACGGACCGGGGCGATCCGCTCGAAGTGACGGCGAAGGACGTGCGGGCGGGCCGGAACATCCACCGACGCGGCGCCGACGCGAAGGCCGGTGACGTCCTGGTGCCGCGCGGAACGCGGATCGACGCCGTGGCGCGGGCCGCGGCGATCGCGGGCGGTGCCGCGGTCGGAACCGGCCTGGTCTCGATCCATCGNCCGCCCCGGGTCGTCGTGGTCACCACCGGCGACGAACTCCGCCCCGCCGACGACCCCCTCGACCGCGACGGTGATGCGGTTCTGATCCGTGATTCGAACCGACCGCTGCTCGTCGATCTGATCGCCGATCGATGGACCTTCGGCGGGAACGTGACCGGGACGAGGCACGTCANCGATGATCCGTCCGCGACCCGCGACGGGCTCGACGCCGCGGCGGCCGACGCCGACCTGGTGATCACCGTCGGCGGGGTCAGTGCCGGCGTTCTCGATCTCGTGCCGGGGCACTGGGCCCGACGAGGCTGGAAGACACTCGTCCGCGGCGTCCGCATGCAGCCGGGAAAACCGTTCTCCGCCTGGCTGGCTCCGGANGGCGGAACCGTCGCGGTCGGCCTGCCCGGCAATCCCGTCTCCGCGTTCGCGTGTCTTCACGTGCTGCTCCGCCCCTGGTTCGATGCGTTCCGGGGCNTCGAAGTCGCCGTCGCATCGCGTTCGCTGCCATTGCACGCCGCCACGCGGGCGAACCCCCGGCGTCCCGCCTTCAGACCCGCGAACCTGGTGGTCGACGGCGACGGAAACGTCGAAGTCGCGATTCCNGGCTGGCAGGGCTCGGGCGATCTGCCCCACCTCGTGGGGACGACTGGTTTCGCACGGCTTCCCGTGATCGACGGCGAGGTCCCGGCCGGCACGCCCGTCGAATTCCTTCCTCANCGGGACGACCACATGCGTCGANGCGGAGGGACCGGACCTTGACGANGTCGATGGATGAGATCCGGATCGAAATGATCCTCCACGCGGTGCTTCGCGAGGTGGCGGACGTCGAGCTCGTCGTGCTCCGACTTCCCGCGGGATCGACGGCGTTCGCCGCCCTGAACTCGCTCATCGAACGCCATCCCGGCCTCGCGACCCACGCGAAGACCGTGGCGTTCGCCCGCGGCGACGCGATCATCCGGCCGGAGGCGGTGTTGGCGGATGGCGATCGGATCGAAGCCCTGCCGCCGGTCTCCGGCGGCTGAACCCGTCGGAGGTCGCGCGGATTCGATCGGTCAGCCCGGTGATCGCCCGAAACGTCGCTCGATCTCCGCGATGGGAATCCGCAGATGGGTGGGTCGCCCGTGCGGACAGCTCCCGTCCCGGTCGATCCGATCCCGCATCGCGAGCAGCTCCGCGATCTCCCGCTCGCCGAGGCGGTCGCCCGCCTTGACCGCGGCCTTGCAACTCATCACGTCGAGCACTTCGGACAACGCCGCTTCGTGATCCTCGTGATCGACCTGGCCGTCCGCGGCCCGGTCCAGCAGCTCGGCGAGGAACGGCGCCGGCTCGACCCGGCGATGGATGAGCAGCGAGGGGAAGGCGTGGATCGCGATCCCCCGCGGACCGGCCGCGACCGCATCGATTCCGAGCCGTTCCAGGAGCGGCGCGAGCATCTCGAGGGCCGCGATCGACGCCGGTTCCGCGTCGAAGACGACCGGCACGAGCTGACGCTGCGATTCGAGGGGACCTTCGGAGAATCGCTCGTGCAGCTGTTCGAACATCACCCGTTCGTGGAGCGCGTGCTGGTCGATGATCACGAGGCCCTCCGCGTCCTGGGTCACGAGGAACGACTGGTGCACCTGCAGCACCGCGTCGCGACCGACCAGCGTCGGCAGGACCTCGACGGCCGTGCTGTTCAGCGGGACGTCCTCCATCGCGGCCCGGGCCCGCTGGAGATCCAGCCCCGGGCTCGACGGTCGCTCGAATCCCGACGTCCGTTCCCGCCCCGCCCCCGCGGTGGACGGCGCCGGCGGCATCGATCGCGTCTCGACGATCGGCGGCGTCGGTTCCTCGCGTGTCGCGGGCGCTTCCGGGATGCCGATGTCCCGCACCAGATCCGCGGACTCGAGCGTCTCGCGAACCGCGCGTCGAACCAGACCGTGCAACGGACGTGCGTCCCGGAAACGGACCTCGGTCTTCGCCGGATGCACGTTGACGTCGACCCGCGCGGGGGCCATGTCGAGATGCAGGACCCCGACCGGATGACGCCCGGGTTCGATCAGTCCTCGGAACCCCTCCTTCAAGGCGTGCGAGAGCGACCGGTCGTTGATGGCGCGGCCGTTCAGGAAGAACCGCTGATGCCGGGAGGTCGGTCGCGCCGTCTCGGGGAGCCCGACCAGTCCCCACACGCCGACCAGCGTCCCGTCGTCCGGTGCTCCGATCTCGCCGCGAACCTCGAGCAGCCGCCCGTCCATCTCGGCTCCGAGCACGCCGACGATCCGACGCCGTGGATCGTCGGTGGCGGGAAGGTCGACGAGCGCCCGCCCGTTCGAGACGAGTCGCAGTCCGATGCCCGGCCGCGCGAGGGCCAGCAGGCGGACGATCTCCGCGATCCGCGCGGACTCGGCGGTCTCGCTCTTGAGAAATCGGCGGCGAGCCGGAACGGCGTGGAAGAGATTTCGAACCTCGATCCTCGTTCCCACCGGCCCGGCGACCGGGGCCGGCGGCGTCGCCACCCCGTCGACCACCTCGATCCGCCAGGCTTCGTCGGTGCCGGCGACCCGGCTCTCGATGGCGAATCGCGAGACCGATGCGATCGAGGCCAGGGCCTCGCCGCGAAACCCCATCGTCGCGACCGCTTCGAGATCGGCGGCGGATTCGATCTTGCTGGTCGCGTGGGACTCGACCGCGAGCGGGAGCTCCTCGACCGGGATGCCCCCACCGTCGTCGGCGACCCGGATCAGATCCCGACCGCCACCCGCGACCTCGATCTCGATCCGCGTGGCGCCCGCGTCGAACGCGTTCTCCATCAGTTCCTTGACGACGCTCGCGGGCCGCTCGACGACTTCACCGGCGGCGATCTGGTTCACGACGGAGGTTGGAAGGCGGCGAATCGGCACGTGTCCATCGTAGGGCGGTCACCGCGTCGCACCGATCCGGCGTCGAATCCGACATGATTCGCACGAAATCACCGAACAATCCGACGGGTTCGCGTCGAAATAACGGCTGTGAAGCGTGATCCCACCAACATCACCGCGGTGATCGGCGACGTCCATGCCTGTGGCGACGAGCTCCGGGAGCTGCTCGACGTGCTCGTGGAGCTTCGGGCCGTGACCCGGGTCGTCCTCACCGGCGACCTCCTGACCAAGGGGCCGGATCCCGCCGGAACCGTCGACGCGATCGATGCGTTCGCCGGCGCGGGCCGTTCCATCGAGTCGGTGTGCGGGAACCAGGATCTCAGAATCTTCCACTCCCTCGAACGACTCGCCGCGGGAACGCCGCTCGATCGGATCTCGCGGTCGGACCGCGGCGTGTACGCCCGGCTTATGCAGGTTGGCATGGTCGACGCCGCGTGGCGACGGCTCGCCGACACGATCCCGAGGATCGAGACGACCGCCGGGGATGCGACGGTCGTCCACGCGGGAATCCGACCGGAACTCGGGCTCGCGGACACCGAACCCCACGACAAGATCCACCTCAAGCCCGACGCCGGCGGTTCACCCTGGTGGGCCGACTACGCCGGCGAGGACGGACTGATCGTCTGCGGGCACAAGCCCGTCGACGCCCCGATCCGGTCGGTTCGAAACGCGCGGCCGGTGGCGGTGAACGTCGACACCGGCTGCGTCGCGGGGGGATCGCTGACCGCGTACCTCGTCGAATCCGACGAGTTCATCGCCGTCGAGTCGAGGCAGGTCCGGGGCCGGAGGACCGGCGGGCGTTTCATCGAACCCACCGCGGTCGAGCCACGCACCGTCCACGTCCGGGCCGGCTGAACCGGAGACTCAGTCCCCGGGATTCCAGCGGGCGGCCACGGGCATCTCCCGCCCCCGTCCGAAGGTCCGCGGCGAGAGCTTGGGAATGATCGTCGCCTGGTACCGCTTGAACTCGCTGATCGCGAGCAGTCGTTCGATGCGTCGAACGAGGTCCGCATCGACCCCGAGCGCCTCCCGGAGTGATTCCGGGGCCCGCGCCTCGTCGATCCGTCCCCGGAGGTAGGCGTCCAGCACCTCGTAGTCCGGCAGCGATTCGTCGTCACGCTGATCCGGACGAAGTTCCGCGGACGGCGGCTTCTCGATGCTCGCGACCGGGATCGGCGGCGTCTCGAATCCCAGCGTGCGGTGCGAGTCGTTGATCCACCGGGCGAGTTCGAAGACCTCGACCTTGTAGAGGTCCCCGATCGGCGCGTACCCGCCGCACATGTCGCCGTAGAGGGTCGAATACCCCACCGCGAGTTCGCTCTTGTTGCTGGTGGAGAGAAGCATCCGTCCACGGGCGTTCGACAGCGCCATCAGGAGGAGCCCGCGGGACCGGGCCTGGACGTTCTCGTCGGCGAGCCCTTCGAGCCCGTCCCCGTCGACGCGGAGCACGGGCTCCAGCGTGGAGGCCACCGTGGCGTGCAGGGGTTCGATCGACATCTCTTCCGCGCGGATGCCGAGCCTGGCCGCGAGATCACGGGAATCCGACCGCGATCCCTCGGACGAGTACCGGCTCGGGAGCAGGACGCCGAGCACCGCATCGGGCCCGAGCGCCGCGGCCGCGAGCGCCGCCACCAATGCCGAGTCGATGCCGCCGGAGAGTCCGAGCAGGACGGAACCATGTCCGGTTCGTCGGCAGTAGGACGAGAGCGCCAGCTTGATCGCCTCGAAGCGGTCCGCATGCACCGACGGTTCGTCGGCGAGATCCGTGACGCCCGCGTCGAGGTCGAAGGTCCCCTGGGCGGGCCGGAACCGGTCGAGCGATCCGAGCGACCCGCCATCCGGTGAGACGATCATGGACCCGCCGTCGAAGACGAGGTCGTCGCAGGCGCCGGTCTGGTTGACCATCACCACCGGCGCCTCGACGCGTGCCGCCACGTCCGCGAGGATCGCGCGATGCCGGGTGGACTTTCCGGCCACGAACGGACTCGCGCTGGGATTCACCACGACGTCGCATCCCGCGTCGGCGATCGCCGCGACCGGATCGACCTCGTATCGTCGCTCGATGCCCACGTCCTGCGCCCGCCAGAGGTCCTCGCAGGCGAGAACGCCGACGCGGCGAATCCCCTTCGACGTCTGCAGTTCGAACACCAGCGGACGCTCGCCTGGCTCGAACCAGCGAGCCTCGTCGAAGACGTCGTAGGTCGGAAGCAGGATCTTGTCGTGCCACGCCTCGACGCGGCCGTTCCGGCAGAGCGCGATGGAATTGGCGATCGGCCGGCCGCCTCCGGCGACCCGCCGAGGCGTGCCGATCAGGGTGGGCAGCGGAAGGTCCGCCGCCAGCGCCTCGAGCGTTCGTTCGCAGGCCGGCACGACCTCCTCGCGGAGGAGCAGGTCCCGCGGCGGGTAGCCGATCAGGCAGAGCTCGGGGAGGACCAGCAGATCGGCCGCGTCCGTCGCCGCCGCGGCCGCGGCCGAACGAACGGCCTCGGCGTTGCCGGCGAGGTCTCCCACCACCACATCGAACTGGGCGATCGCGATTCGCATGGCGGGAAAGGGTAGCAGCGCCGACCCTCGCGGCCCGAAAAATGGAACACGCCCCGATACAGCCGGATCGGCTGCCTCGGGGCGTACTCGCGTCCTTGCGAGGCGACGACCCGGAGGTCGCCACGGTTCCTTCATCGATTCAATACACCACGGCGTGGGCGGTCTCGACCGCCTCGATCACCTGTCGGACGGTGAACGGCTTCCGCAGGACGCCGTCGAAGCCGGACTGCATCAGCTGCGAGGTCTGGCCGTCGGTGATCCGACTGCTCATCGCGATGATGCGGGTGACCTGGAGTTCCTCGTTGCCGCGGATCATCGAGCAGAGCTGCCGACCGTCGTCGTCGGAGACGCCGAGTTCGTAGAGCATCACGTGCGGACGGAATCGTTCGCATTCCATGCCGGCCGCGAAGAGACTGTCGCAGGTGTGGATGTCGAAGTTGGTCTGCTCGCCGAGCACCGAGGTCAGCGTGTCGATGACCCCTTCGTCCTGATCGCAGATCAGCACGCGGGGGCGACCGCTCATCAGGCCGTCCATCGGAATCTCGTGTTCCCGCATGAAGGTGAGCAGGTTGCCGACCGGAATCCGACGATCCTTCGATCCCGGAATCCGGTATCCCTTCAGCTGACCGGAGTCGAACCACTTGCTCACGGTGCGGCTGGCGACGTTGCAGATCTTCGCCACCTCCCCGGTGGTGAGAACGTCCTTGTCGAGAAGGTTGAACTGTTCGTTGCTCATGGTGTTGCGTCCCGTATGCTCTGGCCTGCGACGTGTCCCGCGTCCGGCGAGTTTCCGCGTCAGGGGTTTCATCGGACGCTCGACCGCGCGAATTCAGCTCGACGACGCAGGAATCTGCGCAAAAGAACGACAACAACCGCCAGCCCGTCTCGAGGCGATCCTCGCCTGCCGATAAATCCGGCGATCCGGCCGGATCCGCCGCGATCCGGGACGCGCAGACCGGAATTCATGCCATTCGAACCGAGCCCGAACTCGCCGACGGCGCGTGGACGCCCCCCGCACCGACCGGGCGGATGAAACCCGAAAAGAACGGGCCGGACCTCCTTGTGGAGATCCGGCCCGTCGAATTCTTGGAAGGGATCGGTGGCGTCAGCCCAGGGGGCCGGCCTTCCGGACCGCGTCCGAGATGGTGAACTTGGCGTCGTTCTCGCGGAAACTCGCCGCCAGCTTGCGGGCCATCTGGTCGTAGGCGTCGCCATCCGCCCAGGTGTTCCGGGGATCGAGCACCTCGTCCGGAACGCCTTCGACCGCGACGGGCATGTGGAGCCCGAAGATCGGATGCGGCCGGGTCTCGACCGAGGAGAGACTCCCGTCGAGGATCCGGTCGACGAAGGTCCGCGTCCACGCCAGGCTGAAACGGTTGCCGGTCCCGTACGGACCGCCGGTCCAGCCGGTGTTCAGCAGCCAGACGTCCGCACCGCGTTCGGCGATCCGACGCTCGAGCCATTCCGCGTAGACCATCGGCGGACGGGGCAGGAACGGCCCCCCGAAGCAGGGACTGAAGCCGGGCTGGGGCTCGGTCACCCCGGCCTCCGTCCCCGCGAGCTTCGAGGTGTAGCCGTTGATGAAGTAGTACATCGCCTGCGAGGGCGTGAGCTTCGAGACCGGCGGCAGCACCCCGAAGGCGTCCGCGGTCAGGAACACCACGTTGCGAGGGTGCCCCGCCATCGACGGTCGGCGGGCGTTGTCGATGAAGTCCACCGGATACGTGACCCGGGTGTTCTCGGTCTTGGATCCGTCGTCGTAGTCCGGGACGCGATCGTCCCCGAGCACCACGTTCTCGAGCACGCTGCCGAACCGGATCGCGTTCCAGATCTCCGGCTCCCCCTCCTTCGAGAGGTTGATGCACTT
>NYVS01000159.1 GCA_002684755.1 Phycisphaerae bacterium | reverse complement strand
GGGTGAACGCCGCCGACCTCGGCATCGCGATCGCGTTGTGGGGCCCGTGTTCCTGAAACACCCACGCTTCAACTGCGACTCACCAGCCCGCCTCGACCACGCGTCGGGGCGGGCTTTCGTTTGACGAACATCGGCTCGGTCCGGCGACGCTTGAGAACGTGTGTCGTGTGCAAAAGCGACACTTGCTACACTCGATCCGCATTTCGTAACAGAGAGGCGACTTCTTCGAAGCGGTGTGCATTTCCCAAGCTGAATGTCGACGGTTCGAGCCCGTTCACCCGCTTTCACGTAAGTCACGTCGAACTCCCTCTTTACAAGCGAGCATCCGGAATCAACATACGTCGCGAACGCCCCGCGGTCGCTCGAAAGAAGTTCCAGACCGCGGCGAAGACGCTTGGAGACGACGTTGTGACTCCCTAGGCTGGGCTGGTCAACCTACGCGGCCCAGACGGGCCGTGCCCTGTCACGCCTGGAAACTCGCCTCCATGTCCCCCACGAATCGTACCCATGCCGCCGGACTCGCCGGACTCGCCGGCCTCGCCGTGCTGCTTCTCCTCGCCGAAGCGGCGCCGGCACAGACCTTCCCGCCCCCGAATCCGAACATGGGCCCGGTCGGGACCTCGACCATGCACGCGAACTCATCGTCCTCCGGCGTGACCGCGTACTGCGGACCGGGGTCCGGCGCGGTGACCTTCGTCCAACGCAACTTCGAGGCGGTCTTCCCGTCGATCCTCATGTCCAGCGATGGGCTTCTCGTCTGCGTCGCGACCAAATGGAGCGACCAGTCACCGACGGTCTACCTGCTCGACCCCGACACGCTCGCCACGTTGGCGCAGATGAACCTTCCCGGCTCTTCCACCAGTGATCTCGCGGGAGGCATCTACTCCTACCTGGACGACGAGGATCGGCTCGTGCTGGTGAACGCGGACGGCGATCTGCTCCGCATCGCCCACAGCCAGCGAAAGAACGGCTCTTGGCAGCTGACCGTCGACGAGTCGGTTCCGATCGGATACCCGGACGTGGTCGGCATCGTGCCCGACTACACCGGCAACGTCTGGTTCTCCACCGCGGACGGAACCACCGCCGGCGGTGGCGCCGTGATCGGCTTTCACTCGCCGACGACCGGTGACACCGAGTCCTTCACGCTGCCGGCAGGCGAGTTGATCGCCAACAGCATCTCTTCCTCCCCCACCGGCGTGGCGATCGCATCGACCGCAGCGCTCTACCTCTTCGTCGCCACCGACGACGGGGTCTCCCAGATCTGGCGCCGGACCTACGACCGCGGTCCCGCTCGCAAGCCGGGCCAGCTCAGCTGGGGGACCGGTTCGACCCCGTCGTTCTTCGGCCCGCTCACCGGATTCGAGTATCTGACCATCACCGACAATGGCAGCCCGCAGGAGAACATGCTCGTCTACCGGGCTTCGGACGGGACGCTGATCGGTTCAACGCCATTCCTCACCGCCGGTGTCAACAGTGGCAGCGAGAACGCGACGCTGGCGATCGGATCGAGTCTTTTCCTCACGAGCACCTACGGATATCCCTATCCGCCCGGGGCTGCCACGGGCCCGAGCGTCCCCCCCACGGCGCCGTTCGCCGGTGGAATGCAGCGTGTAGACGTATCGCCGGACGGCGATGGACTGACCGTCGCCTGGCAGAACGAGTCGATCGCTTCGTCGGCGCTCCCGCGGATGTCGAGCCGTGACGGACTGATCTACACCGTGGTCCGCGACGAAGCCAGTGGCATGTACTCCTTCGTGGCGATCGACGCTTCATCGGGCGCGGTCGTCTCAAGCACCGAGCTGGGTTCGGGCGACGGCGACAACACCCTGCAGATGGTCGGCACCCTCGGACCCACCGGCGTGCTCTACCAGGGTCGATACCGCGGGCTCTTCAGCGTGACCGCGGCAGTGTCATCGGATTGCGAGCCGAGTTGCACCGATGTGGACTTCGAGGCGGACGGCGTGATCGACGGCAAAGACGTCGGCTTTCTCCTGAGCCGCTGGGGACCGGCCGAGGAGGCGGAGATCGCGGACCTCGACGGGGATGGCTTCGTCGGCCCCGACGATCTCGACCGCGTCATCGGTTTCTGGGGCGACTGCATCCCCTGAACAACTTCCACCCGATCGGAAGCAGACTAACCAGCCCGCCTCGACTCCGGTCGGGGCGGGCTTTCGTTAACCGACGGCTGGTCTCGGCCTGGCGACGCACCGCGGAACCCGATGCCGCCGAGCGACTGCCCGCTGGGACTGATTCAGGAAGGCGTTCATCCACCTTGAGTGGCGAATCACGCCCGTTCACCCGCTTTCATCCGAACGACGACCAGATGACCGCCCCTGGCTCGAAGCCGAGGGCGGTTCCATATCGAGGCGGGTTGGTCAGGTTGCGATCGGGTGTGGGTTCAGCGGGGTGTACGTCGCGTCTCAAGGCGTTCGACCGCGGGCGTTTCACCCGAATACCAGATCAAGAAGAACACCCCCCTGCGATGTGCAGAGAGGTTGAATGCGGGTTGGCGGGCGTTATGAAATTCCGGGATCAGGCGCAGGAGTGATCGAGGTGACCGTCGATGCCAGCTGTGGTGAGACCTCCCCCATCATCCGCACCGTCGCCTTCAGCAGCGCTTGATCACCATCGATCAGGTCACTACCGTTTGAGGTCCATATGGATCCGATCAGTCAAGGCGTCGTGGGCGCAGCCTTTGCCCAAACCGCAGCGCGTCGCACGCAGCTGGCAACCGTGGCGTGGTACGGCACGCTTGGGGGTCTCGCCCCCGACCTCGACGTCCTCTTCCAATCACCCACCGACCCCCTGGTGTTCCTGGAATACCACCGGCAGTTCACCCATTCGCTGGTGTTCATTCCCGTGGGTGCCTTCCTGGTGTTCCTTGCGGTCCGCGTCATTGCCAGCCGCTTCGCACTGCTCCAGGGCCTCACGGCGTTCCAAGGCTATCTGGCCTGCCTCATGGGCTACGCCACGCACGGGTTGCTGGACGCCTGCACCTCCTACGGCACCCAGCTGTTCTGGCCCTTTTCCGATGCGCGAATCGCCTGGGACAGCATGCCCATCGTGGATCCCCTCTTCACCGTGCCGGTACTGGTGCTCGTGATCGCCGCCAGCCGCTGCAAACGCAAGTGGCTCAACTGGTGTGCCTGCGCCTGGATGCTGTGTTTCTTCGTGGCCGGTTGGTGGCAGCACGATCGGGCCATGGAGGCGGCGGAACAGCTCGCCAGGGACCGGGGTCACGAACCAACGCGTCTGAGCGCCAAGCCGTCCATCGCCAATCTGGTGCTGTGGAAGTCAATCTACGAATACGACGGGCACTATTACGTCGATGCGGTTCGGGTTGGCACCCAGCGGCTCTGGTATCCCGGCGCACGAGTCGCCAAGCTTGATCTGGCAAGGGACTTTCCAGGGTTGCAGCCGGATTCGGTCCAGGCCAGGGACGTGGAACGGTTTCGCTGGTTTTCCGACGGGTACCTGACGGTCGAGGAACACGCGCCGCGGATCGGTGACCTGCGGTACAGCTTCCTGCCGAACGAAGTGGATCCCATGTGGGGCATCGAGCTGAGTTTGAACGATCAAGAAGAGCATGTGGCCTGGTGGGCCAGTCGACGAACGGACGGAAGGATTCGGCGACAATTCGTGAGGATGGTCCTGGGCCTCGACGGCGTCTCCCTGGATGACGCCCAGGCCACCCCGCCGTGACGAAACCGACGACTGGAGCGAACAGTGCTGACCGGAGCCGGCCACGCTCCACGGACTTGATTCACGCCGAAGGGTGTGAAGAGGGTGGTCGAGATCAGGAACAAGATCGGGAGGAAAACTCCGTTTTCGGTCTACGAAACCGGTGGTTGAAGGCTCGAGTCCTTCCACTCGCGTTCCAGCACCGAATGCCCTCAGATCGCGGGCGCTTTTCGCTTGCTCGGGATGACGGAGGCAACCGACCTCGCGTCGCGGCGGGCTTTCGATCGGCGAGGGCTCGTCGGGATGACCCTTCGGCCCCGAGAATGCGAAGACCGCTACAGTGGATCCGTATTCCTCGCCGTCATTGGAGGGTCTCCCGATGCTGAACCGACGCAAGCGACCGGCGCGGAACAAGGGGGTGTACACCGGGTTCGAACGCCAGGATCTTCCCCTGCTGATCACCTACTCGCGCAGTGGCACCAACTGGCTGCGCTACGTCATCGAACTGCTCAGTGGCCGCCCCACGCCGGGGCATGAGCGGCTGCACGGGGGTGAGGACTTCGTCGTCGATCGGGCGCACCAGGGGTACCGCGTGGCCTCCGAGTACGAACGGATCATCCTGGTGGTGCGCAACTACAAGGAGACCCTCGTCCGCCACTACATCGACGAGTGGAAGGCGAACAAGGACGGCTCGCACCCCGTGGACGTCGTGGGATTTCTCGACGACCAGTCCGGGCGACAACCGCCGGAATGGTTCATCGAGAACATTCGCGCCTTTCACGAGTTCACGGACGACAAGCTTCTCCTGTACTACGAGGACCTCATGACCGAGCCGGAAACCGAACTCCGGAGGCTCATTGATTTCCTGAACCTGCCGCGGGACGGAGCCGACGACCTGTTTGCCAACCTGGANGAACACCGCCGACGTTCCGTCGAACTCTACCGGCGGAATCAGGCGTCCCACACGGAAGGCGACGCCGACAAACTCAGTCACCACTCGGACTCCCTGCTGTCGGACGAGGAGAAACGAGCCTTCGACGCCTACTACGCCGACCGGCACCCGGAACTGTTCAGACGGTATCTGAGCCGGTTCGCCACGCCAGACTGAGTTCGAGCAGAACCATCGTCCCCATGAACGCTCTTTGAACCACCCGACGAGTCTGCCGACGACGGCCTGGATTCAGGATGGGGTTCGGTCGCGGATTGCTAGACTCATGGAAGCATGACCGGAAAGCCCGCCGTCAGTTTCCTGATCCCGGCCCGCGACCGCCCCCGCGAACTCAAGGCCGCGTTGGCCAGCTGCCTCGCCCAGCGCTGTGAAGACTGGGAAGCCGTCGTGGTGGACGACCACANNGAGACGGCCGACCTCCAGGGACTGGTGGCCGGCTTCGGCGACGAACGCCTGCGTTACGCTCGCCTGGATCGCGGGGAGCGCGGCGTGGCGGTCGCACGCAACCGGGCCGTCGCGCTGGCCCGCAGCGACCGGCTGGTCACGCTCGACAGCGACGACCTGAATCACCCGGACCGCGCCGCCCGTTGCCGCGCGCTGCTGGATCCGGCGGAACCCCAGTTGATCTACACGCGGGTGCGGCTGTTCAGCGACCGCCAGCCGGAAGGGCGGCCCAAACCCGTTCTGCAGCCGTTCTCCGCCCCCTTGCTCGAGATGATGAACTTCATCACCAATCCCGGCACCGCCTTCACGCGTCGGGCCATCGAGGCCGTGGACCAGGGCTTCCGACCGGAGCTCACCATGGCCGAGGACTACGACCTGTACCTGCGCATGGCTCGGGCCGGCGTCGCGATTCGCGAGGTGGACGAGGAACACGTGAGCTATCGAAAGCACCCCAACGCCACCACCAGCCGGCGCCAGGACGAACTGCACGCCGCCGTGATGCGGGTGCGCGAACTGAACGAGGTCCGGCCGTTCCCGCTGGACGCCATTCGAGACCACGCNCTTCCCGCGCTGTGCCGCAACCTGCTGGAGAACCCGGATCAGCGGGCCCTCTGGAGCGACGACCGCTGGAGCGACCGATGACCGGATCGACGCCGCGCCGCATCTTCGTGATCGGGTTCAACAAGTGCGGGACGACCTCGTTCCACGACTACTTCAAGGCCAACGGAATTCGCTCGGTGCACTGGCGAGGGAACACCCTGGCCCTGGCCCTGCACGACAACCTCGCCGCCGGTCGACCGCCGCTTCAAGGAAGGGAGGACTGGACGGCGTACATGGACATGATCTGCATCCCAGGATCCCCCTGGGGCAGGAGCAACAGCGACCAGGCGCCGCTCATCGAGGGCTGCCGGTACTTCCGCGAACTGCACCACGCGTACCCGAATGCCCTGTTCATTCTCAACACCCGCAGTCCCACCGACTGGGTGCGATCGCGGCTGGAGCACGACGAGGGTCGGTTCGCCATGGCCTACCTGCAAGCCCTCGCCCCGGAAGGCGTCCGCAGCCGCCAAGAACTCGAGCGGCGATGGCTGGAGGACTGGCACCAGCATCATGCCGAGGCCCTGGCGTACTTCGAGGCCTCAGCCCGGGAGCAGTTCCTCGTGTTCCACATCGACGAGACGCCGGCCCAGCACCTGAATGAGTTCCTCGAACCCCATTTCCCGATCACGCACCGGGAGTTTCCTCATCGGCACCAATCCGCGAACCGGGGCAGTTGAGGAAGCCGATCCGGATCCGACATCGCCTCGTGCAGCATCAACCAATACCGATCGACCGGTTCATGTTGCTTCCGCGGAACCCGGAGCGGCAACGCGCCGGCCGAGCAGTGCACGATCGCCAGTTGCGCCCACACATCCGGCAGGCAGGCGGCCATCGCGTTGGCCGCCGGGTCATGCCAACGGTTCCCGTGTTCGCGTTCGCGCATCCAACTGAGCAGATTGAACTGACCCGGCAGGAAACGCACCCGATCGCGCACCAGGGCGTTGAGGGCACACTGCTCGCGGAATCGGCAGCACGCGGCGTGGCTGATCGCGTACTCGACGACCGCGGCCGGCGTCACCAGCTCGGCGAGCGCCACGCTGTCGAACAGCAGGACGCCTGCGTTGAAGTAATGGAAAGGCGATTCCAGCCCGAGCACGAGCGAGCGATCCGGCATGGGACGGCCATGCGAGCAGGCGGCCAGAGGCGTTCGCTCGTCGAGCGGAAGAACCTCCAACGACTCGAGACCGGCCACGCAGAGCGTATCGGCGTCCACGTAGAGATACCGGCCGGCCTGGCGTTGCTGCAGGGCCTCGATGCAGAGGAAGTAGGGCTGCAGTTCGCGCGGCAACCGATGGAACGCCGCGTCCTCCTGGATCGGTTGCCGATCCACTGGTACGTCGAAGGCAGACGCCACCGCTTCCAGCCGATGCAGACGCTGATCCGCCGGGGTGACCACCACCACCGATTCGAATCGATGGTGCGACAGGTAGGAACTGATCGCCACCGCCGCCAGGGATTCGAATCCGTCGTCGAGCGCCAAGAGCAGATGCATCAGTCCAGTCCCGTCCCGCCACGCCGTGGCGTCTCAGTTCGGTCCGATCGATCGGCTGGCCACGGCCGTCGCGCGACCGGCCCACCACCGACGGCGGTGCCACGACGAGAGGCCGCTTCAAGACGTCCCGACGACTTCGAAAGCATGTCGCTCGATCCGTTCATGATCTTTCTCGTCCGGATTTCAAGAAGCCATGGTCCGCCGCCAGATGATTTCGATCACGCTCGCACACGACCCGATGCATCGAGTCCGAGGCATGCAGGGCCCCGAATCCGTCTCGATCGAGAACGCACTTGCGCGAGGATCCATCTTGTGGCGGTTCGAGCGGCACGGGGTTATGGTAATCAGCAGGTATGGACGACGCCGCAACTGCGAACGAATCCGACGCCAAACCCCGCAACCTGCTGCTCTGCACCTTCGATCAGCTGCGTGGTGACTGGTGCGACCCCTCGGTACCGATCGTCGACCTC
>NYVS01000158.1 GCA_002684755.1 Phycisphaerae bacterium | reverse complement strand
GTTACCGCGGCGGCGGCGGCGGCGGCGGCGGCGGGGGCGGTGGCGGTGGCGGTGGTTACCGCGGCGGCGGCGGCGGCGGCGGCGGTGGCGGTGGCGGTGGCGGTGGCTACGGCGGCGGCGATCCGGGGGGCGGCGGTGGCGGCATGTTCGAGAAGGACAGTGGCCGGCGTGGACGAGATCGCGGAACCCGTCGCAACGACTGGTGACCCGGTCTCCTGAATGAATACTTCAGATCGCCCGCATGTCGAACATGCGGGCGATCTTCATTTTCGATCGAGGCGGATTTCCGCACGCGAAGAGCCCGGGTCTCATCGTAGAATCCTGACATGCATGACCTTCGACTCGATCGCCGTCGTTTCATCGCCGCCTCGGCCGCGGCCACCATCGCACCTTCTCTGGCTGCCGCCGGGAGCACGGTCTTCCCGGGGCGGGACGACGATCCGGTCATTCTCGGCGAGGGTGGGAATCGGTGGCGTTGCGAGCATGACTGGCTCACACCGCCGAACGGGATCAAGTTCGGGGACACGCACGGGCTCGCCCAGGATGCGACGGGTCGGATCTACGTGGCCCACACCGTTGGTGGCGGAAGCACCCGGAAGTCCGGGGTCTGCGTCTACACGCCGAAGGGCGAGTTCATCGGTGACTGGGGTGCGGAGTTCGCCGGTGGTGCTCACGGCATCGATCTCCGGAAGGAGGCGGATGGCGAGTTCCTCTATCACTGTGACACCCGTCGCCGCGCCGTCGTGAAGACCGGTCTCGACGGCAAGGTCGTCTGGACCGCGGGCGGTCCGGTGGAGAGTGGTGCATATGACGAGGCTGGTCAGTGGTGCCCGACCAACGTCGCTTTCCTTCCGGACGGTGATCTGCTCGTCGGGGATGGCTACGGTCGTTCCTTCATTCATCGATATTCGGCGGACGGCGAGTGGAAGTCGATCTTCGCCCGCCCCGGCAAGGGGAAGGGCGAAGTCGCCTGCCCCCACGGACTCTGGGTGGACCCCCGCGGCAGCGAGCCGACGGTGATGGTCGCGGATCGGAGCAATCGTCGATTGCAGGTGTTCGACCTCGATGGAAGATCCGTCGCCCTGCACACCGAAGGGGTCCGACGTCCGTGTGACGTCGACTTCCGCGACGGCGTGATGCTCGTCCCGGATCTGGAAAGCGTGGTGACGCTGTACGACGAGAAGAACCAGCCCATCACCATGCTCGGTGATGGGCATCCCACGAATCTCCGTGGGAAGCCACGCACCGATTTCCAGCCGGGACGATTCGTTCATCCCCACGATGCGATCTTCCTGCAGGACGGTTCGATTCTCGTGGCGGAATGGGTGCCGATCGGCCGGGTCACTCGACTCGTGAAGTTCGATGGATGAAGGCATCGCGGGGCGCACGCGGGACACGCGGACCGCGTGGGTTCTCGTACTCGTCTCGGCCTGTTTCGAGATGGCCTGGGCCTCGGGGCTGCCGGCGACCGAGGGTTTCACCCGGCCGGGCCCGACCGTGATCGTGGTGGCGGCCATGGTAGCCTCATTCATTCCGCTGGCCCGCGCCGTCCGCGTCCTTCCCATCGGAAGCGCCTACGCGGTGTGGACGGGGCTCGGCGCGACCGGTACCGCGATCATCGGCATGCTCTGGCATGGTGACCTCGTCTCACCGGGGCGGATCCTCGGAATCATGCTGGTCATCCTCGGGGTGATCGGGCTTCGATTCGCAGGCGATACGGCCTCCACGAACGAGGTTCGTCCATGAGCTGGATCGTCCTGTGCATCGCCGGGTGTTTCGAATGTCTCGGCGCGGTCGCGCTCAAGTCGAGCGATGGCTTTCGCGATCGGAGATGGACCGCCGCCTTCGTGGTTGGAATGTCCGCAAGCATGTTTCTGCTGTCGGTCGCGGCGAATCGAATTCCCATCGGCACCGCGTACGCGGCCTGGACCGGCATCGGCGCGGTGGGAACGGCGATGTACGGAATGGTCAGGCTCGGTGAATCCCGAGCGAGGCGTCGGGTCGTCTGCCTCGTCGCGATCGTGGCCGGCGTGGCGGTGCTTCGGGTCACGGATCCCGTGCCATCCGGACAGAACGCCGGCCCGCCCATCGAGGTGACTCCGATTCCGCGTTGATCGTCCGTCGACTCAGGCGAAGATCGCTTCGTGCACCTTGCCGTGGACATCGGTCAGTCGGAAATCGCGGCCGGCGTGATTGAATGTCAGGCGTTCGTGGTCGAGCCCGATCGCATGCAGCAACGTGGCGTGCCAGTCGTGCGTGTCCATGACGCCGTCGACCGCTTCGCGACCGATCTCATCGGTCGATCCGTACTGGAAGCCGCCCTTCACGCCGCCACCGGCCATCCACATCGTGAATCCCTTCGCATTGTGATCGCGGCCGTCGGCACCCTGTGCATACGGTGTGCGACCGAACTCGCCGCCCCACACCACGAGGGTTTCGTCGAGCATGTTTCGTCGCTTGAGATCCGCGAGGAGTCCTGCGATCGGCTTGTCGACCGCATTGCATCGCGCCGCCAACGCGGTCCGCATGTTGCGGTGGGTGTCCCAGCCACCCGCCTGGATCTCGATGAATCGAACGCCCTCCTCGGCGAAGCGACGGGCGAGCAGGCATTGGCGTCCGAATTCGTCCGTTCCCTCCTCGCCGATGCCGTACATCTCGAGCGTCCGGCGGTCTTCCGCCCCGAGGTCGACCACGTCCGGAACCTCGGTCTGCATGCGGAAGGCGAGTTCATACTGCTTGAGCACCGTCTCCACCGCGGGGTCGCCCTTGCCGCGGCGGCTCCGTTCGCGTTCGAGTCGGCGAAGGAGTCCGAGCTGTTCCTGCTGGACCGCCGCGCCGTTCCGTTCGCTCTCGAGATGTTCGATCGGAGCGTCCGTTCCCTGGCCTCGTCGGCTCGAGACCCGGACCGGTGTCCCCTGATACGACGCAGGCAGGAACGCGTTGCCGTACTGGTTGGCGGACGACCCGGGGTTCACGGTGATGAAGCCGGGAAGATTCTCGTTCACCGTGCCGAGCCCGTACAGGGACCACGCGCCCATCGAGGGGCGCACGAACTGGAAGGATCCCGTGTGCAGCTGCATCTGGGCCTGCGCGTGCGCTGGAATGCCCGCCTGCATGCCGTGAAGCAGGCAGAGGTCGTCCGCGTGTCGGGCGACGCCGGGAAAGAGCTCGCTGATCGGAAGGCCGCTCTCACCGTGACGTTCGAACTTCCAGGGGCTCCCCAGCAGCTTCGCGTTGCCTCGATAGGTATCGCCGTTCCGGGCCGTCAGGTCCGGCTTGTGGTCGAAGGTGTCGAGGTGGGAGGGAGCGCCCGACATGTAGAGGAAGATGACGCGCTTCGCACGTGCCGCATGGTGCGGGCGTTTCGGTGCGAGCGTGTCGTCACCGAGGACCCCGGCACCGGCCCGGTCGCCGAGAAGTCCCGAGAACGCGAGCCATCCGAACCCGTAGGCGAGCGACTGGAGCGTCTCCCGGCGGGAGGCGAGCGGTGTGATTCGGTTGTTGCAGAGATCCATGGAGACTCCTTGCCGGGATCGTCGTTCGGATGGGCTCGATCAATCGATGGTGCGGAATTCGGCCGACTGGAAGAGGGTCTGGCACATCGCCGAATACGCGGCGAATTCGCCATCGGTCCGGTTCGGCGTCGCTCGATCGCCGCGTGCCCGGCTCTGGTTTCGACTCCGCCTCGCCTCGGCGCGGCGTTCCGCGGGTGTGCTGGACGCGACGCGTTGTCGGTCGTCGTCCTCGCGGGCGTTTCGGTATTCGCGAAGAAAGTCCCGGCACGCGATGAACTCGTTCGTGGTGGGGGTCCGGCCGAAACAGATCCGGAACGCGAGTCCGATCCGATCCGAGGTCCGGCCGGCTTCCGCGAGCACGCGGCGTGCGGTCGCGTCGGCGAGTCGCGTCACTTCGTCGCTGTTCATCAGGAACAGGGCCTGGGTCGCGACGTTGGTCCGGTCGCGGGTGCCGGTGACGAAGTTGGGCTCCGGGAAGTCGAAGACCGCGAGTGACTCCGGGAGATGCCCGCGAACGACCGGCAGGTACACGCTTCGATGGTTCGCGAAGGACGCACCGGACTGGGTGATGATGCGGTCGAGGATGCGGGCCTGAAGCTGCCCTTCGAGACCGCCTGCGGCGGATCCATCGGGGATGTCCGACTCGAGGATCCCGCCCGCGGCGAGCATCGCATCCCGGATCGCTTCCGCCTCGAGACGTCGCTTGGGCATTCGCCACAGTGAGATCTCGTCGGGATCCGTTTCAGCCTGGGCCCGGCTCCATTCGGAGGACATGCCGTAGGTCCGGGACAGGACGATCTCCCGGACCATCGCCTTGGTGGACCACTCGAAGTCGACGAGTCGGGTGGCGAGATGATCGAGAAGCGGGGCGTTCGTCGGCCGTTCGCCGCTCAGGCCGAAGTTGTCGGGTGTGGCCACCACGCCGCGCCCGAAGAGGTGTGACCAGATTCGGTTCGCCCAGACCCGGCTGGTGAGCGGATTTCGCTCGTCCGCGATCCACTCGGCGAGCTGGAGTCGCCCGCTCTCGCTCGAATCGATCGACGGTGTCCAATCCGATTCGATGACCTGGACGAAGCCTCGGGGCACGGTCGGCCCGCGACCGTCGAGTTCGCCTCGCTCGAGGAACGGGGCATCGCGGACTTCGCCTTCGACGACGCCCATGCAGACGAAGTTCTCGATGGTGGGGCGTCCGGCCTGATCGAAGCGGGCGAGTGACGACTCCGAGATCCTCACCTGTCCCTCGGCGTTCCGGGCCTGCTGGAGCGTTCGTTGCTGGGCCGGGGTCAATCGATCTCGCGCCGACCGTGGGTTTCTGATGCCGGCGGCCCGGAGTTCGACGCGGATGGCTTCGGCGGCATCGATCCGGCCTGCGGCTCGATCCCGCGCGGCGGTGATCAACGAGCGGAATCCAGCCGGCACGGAGGCCCCGTCCGAGAGCGACGCCCCGGCGGGCAGCTCGATCAGGGCGGCACCGTGTCGATTTCCCGGTCCTTCGAACGTGCCGAAGCGGGTCTGGGTGGATGCGAGGATGCCGGCCATCGCGTAGTAGTCCCGCTGGGGAATCGGGTCGAACTTGTGGTCGTGGCACCGGGCGCAGGCGACGGTGGTGGCGAGCAGTCCCTGGGTGATCGCATCGATCTGTTCGTCGATGACGTCGAGCCGGAACTGGGCCTCGCCCTGCTGGTTGTGTCCCTTGGTCCCGATCGCGAGGTAACCGGTCGCGATGAGATTCCGTGCGGCGTCGTCCTCGGTCTCGGCGTCGAGGAGATCACCGGCGAGCTGGCGGGTGATGAAGCGGTCGTACGGGACGTCCTCGTTGAAGGCCTCGATCACCCAGTCGCGATATCTCCACGCATGGGGATAGGCGATGTTGTTCTCCTTGCCGCTCGATTCCGCGTAGCGGGCGACGTCGAGCCAGTGGCGACCCCAGCGTTCACCGAATGCGGGGGATGCCAGCAGGCGGTCGACCACCCGTTGCCGCGCGAGTGGAGACTCATCGGCCTCGAAGGCCTCGATCTCCTCGGGGGAGGGCGGAAGTCCGATGAGATCGAAGGTGACGCGGCGGAGCCAGGTCGTCGCGGTCGCGGGTCCGACTGGAACGAGACCGCGGCGATCGAGGTCCGCGAGCACGAATCGGTCGACTTCGTTCAGCGGCCAGTGCGGGTCCGAGACTTCCGGAAGCGCGGGCCGCTCCACCGGCCGATAGGCCCAGTGGTCCCGGCCGGCTTCGATGTCGTCCTCGGTCCAGCGGTGTTCATTGCCGGGATCGACGTCCAGGACGGGTGTCGAAGGCATCGGCGCGCCTCGGAGCACCCACTCCTCGAGCAGGGCGATCTCATCATTGGTGAGCCGTCCGCGCGGGGGCATCTCGAGTCCGGGATCGTCGTAGCGGACCGCCTGGATCAGGAGGCTCGCATCGGGGTCACCGGGAACGATCGCCGGTCCGGTGTCGCCGCCGACGAGCAGTTGGGTGTGGGTGTCGAGTCGGAGGCCCGCGCGAACTCGACTTCCTTGATCGCTGTGGCAGTTGAGGCATCGACCGAGCAGCAGGGGGCGGATCTTCGCTTCGAAGAAGTCGAGGTCCTTCCGGTCGAAGGTCCGGGCCGCCTCGCCGCCGCCCATGGCCATCGGATCGCCTTCCATCATCATCGAATCGTCATTCGCCGTCATCGGTGCCTGGGCGAGCAGGGAACCGGTGATCGCGGCCGCGGCGAGCAGCCCGGGGATGAACGTGCCCGAATATCGGACGGATCGGCGATGGAAGGTCATGGTCAAGGCGATGTTGCTCCGGAGGGAGAACGCATCGAAGCCGTCGACGATTGCAGTGAGGGTCCGATTCGTTCGTGCTGCCACTCCATCGGATCGGCGATCCGATGGTGAGCGGGTGATTCTCCGGTCCCGTGTCGCCTCGCGACCCTGGTTCGGGGTGGTCCGATCAGGGGCATGGTCCCCAGGCAGCGAGGAGCAAGCCCAGATCGGCGCCGTTGACGGTGCCATCGCCGTTCAGGTCCGCGGAGGGGTCCGAAGTGCCCCAGGCGGCCAGCAGGAGTCCGAGGTCACCGCCGTCGACCTGTCCGCCGCCGTTCAGGTCGCCGGGACAGTCGATCTTCGGGCAGGACCGGGTGGTGAGACTGAAGTCGTCGATCGCCGCCTCGACGATGGATCCGTCGCCGAGATCGGACGCGACGAAGCGAACGAGCGTCGTGGTCGATCCGGACAGGTCGACCTCGATCTCGAGAAGCCTCCACGCGGCCGCGTTGTCCGAGATCGTCGCGATCGTCGTCCAACTCGCACCCTCGTCGGTGGAGATCTCGACGGGCATCGAGTCCTGATTCGGACTCGCGCCGGCGTCGTTGCGATACCAGTAGGCGAACGCGACGGTGCCGATGTCGGCCCCGGTGGTGTCGATCGAAGGAGTCACGAGCGAAGTGGATCCACCGTCGACGTCGTTCTCGCCGAGGCCTCCACCCAGCGAGCCCTGTCCGGTCACGAAGCATCGCGTGCCGGGGTCGCTGGCATCGTCTTCGGGCTGCGCCGCAGTGCCGTTCGGGTCGACCCGGACCCAGACCCCGGTGGTCGCATCGTCTCCGGGAAGCCCGAGCGTCCATCCCAGATCGGCCTCGGCGTCGTCGGCGAAGAAGATCTCCTCGTCGGCGACGTCGATCGTCCACGGGCCGGTCTCCGACTGGAGGACGATGGTGTTGCCGCTCGTCGTCTCGATCATGAACTCCACTTCGATCACGGCGCCGCAGCTCGCGGCGGGAATCGTGGCGAGATATCGACCGATGCCCGCCAGCGACATCGACTCGGTGACGAGGGGGCCGTCATCCACGCGAGTGCGCACCATCGCGGAGGTCGGATCCAGTTCGTTGAAGACGGAGAGGATCGAGACGATCAGATCGGTGTTCGTGTCCGGCTCGACCACGGTCGGGAATCCGTCGGGAAACTCGACGAGGGCGCTGCTGCCGACGAGTTCCTCGCCGACGTACAGGAACGACTCGAGGATCTCGTCGCCGCTCGGGATGATCTGGTCGGGAGGAAGCACGAATCCGAATTCGCCGGTGTCCCGGAGCTCGTAGGTGAACGCGTAGACGCCGGCGTCGTCCCACGCCCAGTCGAGGCTGGTGCCGCTCGCCAGATACAGATCATGGGCGGGTTGCGGCGCGAAGATCCTGCCGTTGATCGATTCGATCGCCTCGGCGATGCCCTCGCCGAGATTCCGATGAATCTCGCCGGCGGGCCCCTCCGGCTCGGTGGAGTCGTATCCGTACGGCCAGAGCACGAGCTGGGAGTAACAGTGCACATCGAAGAAGATCGAGGTGTTCGGATTGGCCGCCACGTCGTCTCGAATCGCCTGGGTCTCCGGCTCGCTGAACGGACCGGTGCCCCGATAGGTGTCGCTGCCCGTGTTCCCGCTCGAGCCCGGCCCGCCCCATCCCGCGGCGAAGTTCCGGTTCCAGTCGACGCCGAAGGTGCCGTCCCCGTTCGCCTTGCGGGTCTTCCGCCAGAGACGGTTCGAGTCCCAGGTGAACTGGTAGCCGTCGGGATTCGCCAACGGGACGATGTGCCATGCGAGGTCGTCCACCAGCGGGGTGATGCGATCATCGGCCCCGTGGCCGTTCACCAGCGTGTCCGCGAGATACGAGATCGTCGCGGGACTGATCCATTCCCGGGCGTGGGCGCCGGCCACGATGTAGATGCCGGGAACGCTCGATGGATCCGCGGCGCCGGAGATGGTGTAGGCACGGATCTCNCGGCCTTCGATGGATTCGCCGATGCTCCGCGAGGTCACGAGATCGGGGCGGCTCTCCTCGAGGGCTTCGTAGAACGCGAAGAGTTCGTCCTGCTGGTGGTACTCCTCGAAGAAGCCGACGCCGGCGATGCCGTCCGCGTCGATGCGACTTCGTTCCTCGTCGATCAACCGCTGGACGTCGGGGATCATCACCTCGAACTCGATGCCGGTCCGCGCGAGCGTTCCGATCCGGTCCACTGGAAGCATCACGTCGATCGAACCGAGTCCGATCGACTCCGACCAGACGTCGCCACCGAGTGCGAGCAGGGTTCGAAGTTCTCGGAGCGTGTCGACCTCGGCGCGGACCACCTGATGAGCGTCGTACCGCACCAGCTCCTGCGCGGTGGCGAGGGAAGCGGTGAGCCCGACGAGTGTCGCAGCGAGTGAGCGGGGGATCGAGCGGACGATGGACATCTGGAGACTCCGTGGTGAATGGACCCAATCTAGACCCGTTCTTCGCGGATCGGTTCGAGAATCTCGGCGATCAGACGCAATACCGTCCGCGGCGGGGACGGGAATCCCGGAAGCCGTTGAAACGAAGGCGGCCCGGCGGGAGCGGGTGCTCCGGCCGGGCCGTCGTCGATGTGGATCGGATGATGCGTCTTATTCAAAGGTCCGGACGGAGCCAGGTCTTGAACCGTTCGAAATCGACCTCGGAGGCCTCGTTCACCGGAATCTCGTGCGCGGTGACGATTTCGTTGAGCTTGGGGTTGGCCAGCTTGATGATCCGGCTGGAGCCGTCGATGAACGACATCGCGAGCCGGTCCTGCGGATCCCAGAACGCGGGGAAGTCCTTCCACCATCCGACGGGATGCAGGGTGTCGATCACCCAGCCGCCGCGGTTGTAATTGTCGTTCCAGCCGGTGTCGTGCTCGGCGATGGTGTACATGGTGTTCGCGGGGTTGCGGACCTTGCTGATCCGGTCGACCGTCGAGCCCCAGAGTTCGTTGGGGTTGTCGGGGATGTCGCTGATGAAGCCGTTGAGCGAATAGCTTCTCACCCGTCCGGTCGGATCGAGCGGTGACTGATAGGCCCGGACATCCTGGACGTAGTCGTAGAGTGCGCCGTCCTTCAAGGCCTGGTCCGTCTCCTCCAGGGAGCCGTCGCCATTCAGGTCACGGAGTCGCGGCGCGGAGGCGCCGGTGTTGTAGCTCTTCACCCAGAACAGNTCGCGGTTGGGGTTTGAGATTCCCGGGGGGAATTCCTGNCTCGCGGGACTCATGAACTTGCCGTTGTTGTCCTGGCTCCAGCTGACGAGTCCGAGCTGGAGCTGGTGCTGGTTGCTCATGCACTCGGTGAGGCGGGCGGTGTCACGGAAGGATCCGATCGAGACGAGCAGGAATCCGATGATCAGCGCGATGATTCCGATCACCGCAAGCAGTTCCACCAGGGTGAATCCGCGTCGGGACCGTCGTCGGGCGGGAGCAATATCGTTGATGTCGTGCAAACCGTTCATCCTCGAAGAGTATTCCATGGGTCGCCTGTGTCCAGCTATTTGGTTTGGTCTTCCGTCCGGGTGATTCGGAAGGTCCGAACTCCGGACCGGCCCGATCTTCACTAACAGTCTAGACCACCAATCGATGTTCGGATCGACGAATATCGCGGCGGCGTGAGTTATCAGACCTTGAATCGGTCTTCCCGGGGGTCTGGGTGGTGATTCGGGGAATCAGACCGGCCCGAGAATGTCTTCGGTGGCTTCCGAGAGCCGGCTCCACGAATCAAGCAGATGGGTCTCGCCGCATCTGGTGCTCGCGATGGCCAGATCGCGGAGCCATCGACGGAGCCAGGTCGCGGGAGACGCGGGCTTGAGCATGTCCCGAGGGTCGATGGTCTCGTCGAAGGCGTGGATCAGGTCACGGAATTCGGTTCCGTCGACGATTCGTCCGCGTTCGTGCGGGTCGATCACCGTGATGCGTCGATGGGTCTCGTCACGAACCGCGACCAGGAAGCGTCCCGGCACGTCCACGCCGAAGACATCGAGCCCGATTCGTTCCGCGGCACCGCAGTAGGCGAGCGCACAGGGGACGGGGAGCGCCGGCGTCCCATCGAGGATCAGGCCGAAGTCCATCGCGTCGGGATGAACCGCGACGTCCTCGTGGCATCCGATTCCGAGATCGTCCACGATCGCCTCGTGGAGATGGGCCATCAGTCCTTCGGTTCCGCGGCTGCCGACCGCATTCGCGCGGCCCGCGAGGTGTGGGACCCGGCACCGGACACGATGGGCGATCGCCTCGAGCCGCGTATGAGCCGCATCCGGATCGATCGCCGGACGCCGATGTGCGGCGAGTGCGACGACTGCGTCCACGAGATCCCGATACCGATCGAGTTCGGTCAGGGAATCGCAGTATTTCGAGGTCCAGTCGGTCATCCGGGACGGCTTCCGAGAAGGGGTCGGTACGGGTAGGATCAATCGGTCGATTCGCACGAGATCCAGCAGGAATCGCCGACACTCCCTTGCAAAGGCTCGTTTTTCGATCCGAAAGAGGTGTTTCGGCCATTTCGGACCCCATCGGATCCACGCTCGGCTCCATGCACGAACCCTCATCGCCGCCANCCCGGCCCGGTCTCGACCGACACCTCGTCATCGTGGTGGCGAGCGGCGTTCTGATTCTCGGGGGGTTCATCGCGCGACGGTCCGGGGCGGATCCGACGGCGGACACGCTCTATGTGATCGCGATGCTGGTGGCCGCGTCCGACGTGCTNGTGGGAACCGTGAAGCGATTGATCAATCGCGTGCTCGACGTCGATCTCCTGATGCTGCTCGCCGCGGCCGGCGCGACCGCGATGGGTGAGGTCGGGGAAGCGGCGGTACTGCTCTTTCTCTTCGCGCTCGGTCATGCGCTCGAGCACTTCGCGATGCGGCGGGCGACCCGGGCGATCGAAGCGCTCGGTCGGTTCTCGCCCTCGACGGCGCGGCGGCTCGATGCGGACGGCGGCGAGACCGAGATCCCGGTCGCAACGCTGGNGCCGGGTGACGTCGTGCGGGTGCGGTCCACCGAACGCATTCCCATCGACGGTCGCATCGTCCGNGGTGAGAGCGGGATCGATCAGAGTCCGATCACCGGCGAAAGCGTTCCGGTCCGGGTGGTGCCGGATTCGGAGGTCTTCGCCGGGACCCTCAACCTCGACGCGGTGGTGGACGTCGAAGCCACCAGTGCGGCGGGCGAGACGCTGATGGCCCGCATGGTCCGAATGGTCGAGGAGGCGCGACGCGGAAAGGCCCCGACCGAGCGGACCGCGGAGCGATTCACGCGGGTCTACGTTCCGCTCGTGCTCCTGTCGGTGGGATTGATGATCGTCCTGCCCCCGGTCTTCGGGCTTCTCGGCTTCTCGGAATCGGTCGGTCGGGCCATGACCGTTCTCGTCGGCGCCTCTCCGTGCGCGCTCGCGATCTCGACGCCGGCGGCGGTGCTGGCGGGCATCGCGAGAACGGCCCGAGGCGGCGTGCTCGTCAAGGGGGGCGGCGCGCTCGAGGAGCTCGGCACCGTGCGNGCGATCGCGTTCGACAAGACCGGGACGCTCACCGAAGGCCGACCGAGCGTCCGATCGGTCCGGGTCGAAGCGNNGTTCGACGAGGCGGAGGTGCTNGCGCTCGCGGCGTCGATCGAGCGTGAGAGCACTCATCCGCTCGCCGAAGCGGTGGTCCGGGCCGCGGATGCGGATCGGATCTCGCCCGCCGATTCGGCGGAGGTCGTTCCGGGGCTCGGAATGCGCGGCGACGTGGCGGGTCGGACCGTGCTCGTCGGCGGTCGCGGACTNTTCGAGCAGGCGTCGATCGTGATTCCCNCGCAGATCGTCGCGGCGGCCGACGCCGCCGGCGAGATGGGACGAACGGTCGCGTACGTCGGGGTCGATGAACGTGTCGCGGGGCTCGTCGAATTCTCGGATGTCGAACGGGCCGAAGCACCCGCGGTGGTGAGCCGGTTGCGGGCCCTCGGTGTGGATCGGATCGTGATGCTGAGCGGCGATCGAACCGGCCCGGCACGATCGGTGGCGAAGGGGATCGGAATCGACGACGTGCGGGCCGAGCTGCTCCCACGAGACAAGATCGAGATGATCGCCGAGCTCCGCCGCAGCCACGGCGGGGTCGCCATGGTCGGTGACGGCGTCAACGACGCACCGGCCCTCGCGGAAGCGACGGTGGGCGTCGCGATGGGTGGGTGCGGAACGGATGTCGCCCTCGAGGCCGCCGATGTCGCCCTCATGGCCGACGATCTCTCCCGGTTGCCGTTCGCCCTGCGGATGGCGAGGCGCACCCGCCGGATCATTCTTCAGAACGTCTTCGTGTCGATGGGCATGGTCNTCCTTCTCATCGTGCTCGGCGTCCTGGGCATCACCAATCTCGCGACCGCGGTCGTCCTGCACGAAGGCAGTACCATCGTCGTCGTGCTCAATGCGTTGAGACTGCTCGGCGTGGCGGACGAGACGGTCCCCGTCGAGAGGGAGGAGGCATCGTGACCGGCGTCGAGATCGAACTGCGTGGCGTCGCGAAGACCTTCGACCGNTCGGTGGAGGCGGTCGCTCCGATGGACCTCGCCCTGCGGGCGGGCGGGGTGACGGCGCTGCTCGGCCCGACCGGCTGCGGCAAGAGCACCCTNCTCAGGATGATCGGTGGCGTGGAGGCACCCACCGGAGGTTCGATCGAGGTGCGGCCGAAGCCGCGGATCGGATTCTGTTTCCAGGAGCCGAGGCTTCTTCCGTGGCGGAACGTGCTCCGCAACGTCGGTCTCCCGCTCGAACTCGACGGCCGGCCGCGCGACGTCTGCCGCCGGGAGGCCCGGCGTCGGCTCGAGATGGTGGGACTCGGTGATGCGGCGGAGCTTCTGCCCGCCGCGTTGTCGGGCGGCATGCGGATGCGGGCGGCGGTGGCGAGATCGCTCGTCGCCGATCCCGATCTCCTGTTGCTCGACGAACCCTTCGGGGCGCTCGACGAAGTGACCCGCTTTCGACTGGACGAGGAAGTCGCGAACCTGGTTCGCGAAAAGGCCATCACCGTGGTGCTGGTGACGCATTCGATCTCCGAGGCGGTCTTCCTGGCGGACGAGGTCGTGGTCCTGTCGCCGCGGCCTGCACGGATCATCGAGCGGTACGAGATCCCCTTCGGCGAGCGGATCGCCTCGCTTCGCGGCACCGAGGCCTTCGCCCGACTCCAGGCGAGCATCTACGACTGCCTGCGCGGTGGCATGGTGGAGGACGAATCATGAGTCGCCGAGCCGGTGTGTTCGCCTCGGTCTGGCCGCCNTTGCTGGTGGTCCTGATCCTCCTCGTGCTGTGGGAGCTGGTGGTCGTCCTCTTCTCGATTCCCGAATACCTCCTGCCCACGCCGCGCGCGGTGGGTCGGACGATGATCGACCAGTGGCCCCGCCTGATCGCCGCGACGGGGCGGACCGCGACCGCCACCCTCGCAGGGTTCGGTGCCAGCGCGGTGCTCGGCGTGGTCGCGGGAAGCCTCCTGTCCCTGGTTCCGCTCGCCCGCCGCGGCGTCTATCCGCTGACGCTTCTGCTCCAGATGGTGCCGCTGGTGGCGATCGCGCCGATGCTCGTGATCTGGTTCGGGATCGGGCTGCCGAGCGTCATCGTGGCGGCCTGCATCGTGTCCGTCTTCCCGGTGATCGCCGGAACCCTCGACGGACTGCAGTCGGTGGACGCCGGGCTCGCGGAGATGTTCCGGATCCAGCGGGTGGGCAGGATCCGGACCTGGTGGAAACTCGGGCTGCCCTGGTCGATCCCGAGCGTCATCACCGGGCTCCGGATCGCGGCTGGGCTCGCGGTGATCGGTGCGATCGTCGGTGAGTTCGTCGGGGCCTACGGCGGCGACCGTGCGCCCCTCGGTGCGATCATCACCAGCGCCCTGAAACAGAACCAGACCGCGACGGTGTTCGCCGCGATCGGGATGGCGTCCGCCCTCGGCTTCCTGCTCTTCGGACTGGTGAATCTCGGAGGCTGGCTTCTTCTTCGTCGCTGGCACGCGTCCGCGCAGTGATCCGGCCGGTCGGCGATACTCCCGCATCCCGAAACCACCCAGGAGCAGTCTCCATGCATCTCAAGCGTCCGGATCGGAATCGTCGTGCGGCGTGTCTCTCGTGGGTCGNGTTGCTGGCGACGACGCTCGTCGGCTGCGGCGGATCCGGATCGTCGAACGAGGCGAACGGTCCGAGGCGGATCACCGTCCAGTTGAACTGGTTCCCGGAGCCCGAATTCGGTGGTTTCTACGCGGCGAAGGAACGCGGCATCTTCGAGCGGGCCGGATTCGACGTGGAGCTCATCAAGGGTGGTGCGGAGGTGCCGGCGCCCCAGCTCGTCGCGAGCGGAAACGTCGACTTCGCGGTGGTCTCGGCGCCGCAGCTGGTCACGATCCGGGCCCGGGGTGGAACCGCGACGGGGGTGTTCGCGAGTTTCCAGGTCTCGCCTCGATCGCTCCTCGTGAAGCGTGATTCACCGTACGAATCGTTGCAGGCGCTCTGGGAGAGCGACGCCACGATCATGGCCCAGGACGGTCTGGTGTTCATCCGGTGGTTGAACAGCATCTACGACGGGTCGAAACTCTCGTTCATCCCCTACGCCGGCTCGACGGCGCTCTTCGTCGACGGCAAGGCCGAGAGCATGCANTGCTTCGCGACCGCGGAGCCNGTCCAGCTCGAGGTCGACGGCCTCATGACCAGGGTGTTCGTGGTCGGGGAGACCGGCTACAACCCGTACGACGGCGTGCTCGCGGTCAACGACGGACTGCTCGCGGCCGAGCCGGAGATGGTCGCTCGCTTCGTCGAGGCGGTCAGGGCGGGTTGGGATTCCTACCTCGCCGATCCCGATCCGATCAACGACGTGATCGCGAAGCTCAATCCCGATCTGAAGTCGAACGTCCTGCGGCTCGCCGCGGCGAAGCTGCCGGCGTTCGTGCGATCCGCGAACACCGCGGNTCACGGCCTCGGGTGGATGTCCGACGAACGATGGAGCGAACTCGTGACGCAGCTCGAGACGCTCGGTGAGATCACCTCGGACGATGTGGCGGGACTCGGCCGGATCCACGTCAATCCGAAGCCCCGGACGCCGGCCNCGGAATGAACTCGACCCGCATCTGAAGACCCCGGGAAGCCNCGGGGATCCTCGGAAGACCGCGGCGAGGTCGCGATCGATCGTACGATCCGTTGGTGCCGACCGAACGAACCATCCTCCACCTCGACATGGACGCGTTCTTCGCGTCGGTCGAGCAGCGGGACGATCCCGCGCTGCAGGGGCGACCGGTGCTGGTGGGCGGACGGGGCGGCCGCGGCGTCGTCGCCGCCGCGAGTTACGAGGCACGCCGTTCGGGCTGCCGGTCGGCGATGCCGATGGCCGAAGCGCTTCGAAGATGCCCCGNCGCGGTGGTGGTGAAGCCGTCCTTCGCGCGGTACGAGGCGGATTCCGCCCGGATCATGGAGATCCTCGAGACCGCGTCGCCGATGGTGGAGCCGCTTTCGATCGACGAGGCGTTCATCGACGTGACGGGATCGGAGCGACTGCTCGGCGCCGGTCCCGTGATCGCGAAGCGGCTCAAGGCGTCGATCCGGGAGGAGCTGGGACTCACCGCGAGCGTCGGCGTCGCGCCGTGCAAGTTCGTGGCGAAGATCGCCTCCGATCTCGAAAAGCCGGACGGTCTCACGGTCTTCGAATCGGCGGGCATCGCGGCGCGACTCGCACCGCTGCCCATCGAGCGGATGTGGGGCGTGGGGCCGAAGAGTCGGGCGCGTTTCGAAGCGCGGGGCATTCATCGGTTCGGCGATCTCCAACGATGGTCACCGGAGTCCCTCGCGGCCTCCTTCGGCGACGCGGCGGCGCGTTTCCATCTCCTCGCGCACGGGGTCGATCCTCGTCCGGTGGTCGGAGATCGGACCGCCAAGTCGGTCGGGCACGAACAGACCTTCGGGGTCGACCTCGGGGATCCCTCGGAGGTCGAGGCGGTCCTGCTCCGGCACGTCGAGCGGGTCGGAACCCGGCTNCGCCGTCGAGGGCGTCAGGCCCGGGCGGTCGTCGTGAAGATCCGCGACGGCGCNTTCGTGACCAACACCCGNTCCGCGACNCTCGATCGCGCGACCGACCGCACCGACGTGCTCTGGGAGACGGCACGGACGTTGTTCCGAGCCTGGCCGTTCCGGCCGGTCCGTCTCATCGGCATGTCGGCCGAGCGTTTCGAGGACGACGACCCCGGNCTCTTCGCCGGGACCGACGANGAGGAATCCCGCTCCCGNCGGCTCGACGCGGCGACCGATGCGATCCGCGATCGGTTCGGCGGCGAGGCGATCGCCCGCACCGCGGCGTCCTTCCCGCCTCGGGACGCCCGGGAACGAAGCGAGGGGGAGGAGCGGGCCGACCCGTGAAACGAAACGCCGCCGCCCCGNAGGGCGGCGGCGTCGACGTTCACGGTCNTTCGTTTCGAATCACTGCGGGGCGAGCATCTTCAGGAAGACGATTCGTTCCTCGCCGTCNCGTTCGACGAGCACCTGGACCTCGTCGCCGGGGCTCAGCTCGGCGAGTCGGCTCACCAGTTCCGCNCGCGACTTCATGGGGTTCTTGTCCCACTTCTTGATGATGTCGCCGGGCTNGATNCCGCCCTTGTCNGCGGTGGAGTCGGCGGTGACGTTCACGACCTCGAGGCCGGCGTCGTCGGCCAGCTGTCGGGAACGGATGCCCAGNCGCACNCGAAGGGCGCGGGGNCGGGCGGGGCCGGGGGCCCGGGCGNNNCCGGAATCNGANTCACNGGTNCCGAANGCGAACTTCTCCGGACGCTTCGCGGCGTCGAGGGCGAGTTCGTGGAAGAGCTTGACGGTCTTGACGCCNGCGGTCCGGTAGATCTGGTCCGGNGTGTCGTCGGGCGTGTGGTAGTCGTCNTGGAAGTCCGCGCAGATCGCGAAGAGGATCGGGATGCCCTTGCGGTAGAAGCTCGCGTGGTCGCTGCCGCCGCCACGCATCCCCTCCTTGAGGACGATCTCCAGACCGCAGTCGTCGAAGAACGGCTGGGCCCATTCCCGCATGCCTTCGCCGGTGTCGACGCCGGTGACGCTCAGACCCTGCTCGTTGACCCGACCGATCATGTCGAAGTTGATCATCAGGGCGACGTCGTCGATCTCGTGCGGGGGGTTGTCGACGTAGTGTCGGGAACCGTTGAGGCCGCTCTCCTCGGCGTCGAAGGCCGCGAACATGATCGATCGGAGGGGCATGTCCTCGGGAAGTTCGTCGTAGGAGCGTCGCAGGCTCTCGCCGAGCATCATCAGCGCCGCGGCGCCGGAGGCGTTGTCGTCGGCGCCGGGATGGAGATTTCCGGAGCCCCGTCGGGAACCGAATTCACCCATGCCGAGGTGGTCGAGGTGACCGCCGATCACGATGTACTCGTCCTTCAGTTCGCCTCGGCCCGGGAGCACGCCGAGGACGTTCTCGGCGAAGCTCGGGGTTCGTTCCATCGCGCCGGCGGCGGCGACCGAGCCTTCGAATTCGACCACGGTGGTGCCCTGGTCCGCGAGCTTGCGGAGTTCGAGCAGGGACCGGCCCTTCGGATCGCAGGCGGCGGCGAGCGACTCGCCGGCCTCCGGCGTCATCATGAAGACCGGGACGTCGTCGATGACCTTCGAAGTGCCTCGCATCAGCTCGCTGGAACGGGGGTCGTCCGCGCCGGGGGGGTTGATGAGGATCACGCCCGCGGGGTTCCGCTTCGCGACCGCACCGAACTTGCTGGCGAACGTCGACTTNCGGGACCATCGCCGTTCGTTCCAGAGGCTGTTGCCCTCCTCGTCCATCGGTTCGAAACGCATCATCACCGCGATCTTGCCGGTGAGGTCGGTGTCGTCCTCGAAGGACTGGTAATCGTCATTGCCGTCGTCGATCGAGTAGCCCACGAAGACCATCTCGCCGTCGACCTCGCCCGCGGAACCGAGTCCGGTGAACTCGAAGTCCTCACCGAGTTCGAACACGACTTCGCCGTTGCTTCCGTCCACCACGAGCGACTGGTCCTTGAACTCCGTCTTGGATCCCAGTTCGAACGCCTGCTTCCAGCTCCGCTCGCCGGTCTCGGCGTCGACCATGCCGGGTTCGAGGCCGGCCTGCTGGTACCAGTAGATGACGTAGTCACGGGCGTACTCCATCCCGGGCGTTCCGGGGAGTCGGCCGCCCATCCAGGGGCTGGACAGGATCGTGATGTGGTCGTTGAAGACCCGTTCCTCGACGGGGACCTCGATCATCGCCTCGCGGATCCGGTCACCTTCTTCGGTCACGATCGCGGTGGCGGCACCGGCGAGGCCGAGGGTGAGCAGGAACGGGGTGAGCGAAAGGCGGCGGAATTGAATCGGGTTCACGGTGTGTTGACTCCGGGTCGTGAAGAGGACCGTTCGACGGGTCTGAAGGGTGGAGCATAGGGCCGGGCCGCGGCCCGGGTCGGATCCCGACGACGCATCCACGGGGGATCGGCGGCCACGGGGCAGGGTTCAACCGCCGGCCTCCATGGGGGTTGCATGCCGCGTACCGCACCCCGGATGCGTAGACTCGGGGCATGACCACGCACGTCGATCGCCGCTGGCGTCCGCTCCCCATCGCGTTTTCGTTCCTCGTCCTCCTGCTGGTCACCACGGTCGCGCCGGCGGAGGTCCATCCCCAGGACGGNCCGCACGTGGACGTCCGGATCTCGATCGACGACTCCGCGGTGGTGGTCAGGCTCGAGATGAACCTCGTGTTCCTCGATCACATCGTCGACTTCCCGCGGGAGGATCCGGCCCGGNTCTCGACCATCGAATGGCCGGCGGTCGANCCGCTNCTGNTGGANTTCTTCNCCNGNCGTCANCCGCTCCGGNTCGACGGNCGGGTGNNCGAGCCNTCGGTGGAGGGNCTNCAGATCAACGANCCGGANCTCGCGNTNCTGCCCTTGTTNCCGNTCTCCGGTGAACGNGGNCTNCGCAAGATCCGATTCGAACTGGTNTANNCGACNGANGGAAAGCCATCGACGGTCGAACTCTCCTGGACGACGTTCCCGCCGGACATCCTGACGGATGCGGTCGATCCGCCGCCGCTCGACATCGCCGCCGAACTCGATGCCGAGGGCGTGCGGCAGCCGCTCCTCTTCAGCGGTGATCGCCCGGGCGTCACCTGGGAGGCGATGGGCGAGTCGATCGACGCGCGTCTGCTCGAGGTNCCGGCGTCGCCGGTCGATCCGCCCACCGCGGTTCCGGCCCTGGCGATCGCGCTCTTCGTGATCGGTGGGGTGGTGGTTCTGGTGGGCGTCTCGATGTCGCGCACCTCCGGTTCGCCGAGGCCGTTCGCGGTGTCGATGGTCGTCGAAGGTCTGTTCCTGATCGGTGGCGTCGCGGTCCTGCTCACCGACGTCGGAACNATCGAGATCGGTGGCGGCCCCCGGGCGCCCGATGCCGTGGAGGCGGAGGCGATCTTCCGGCCGCTGCACGCGAACGTNTATCGAGCCTTCGACTACGTCGAGGAGGGGGACATCTACGANGCGCTCGATCGAAGCGTCGAAGGCCCCTTCCTGCAGAAGCTGTACCGAACCATCTTCCAGGGACTCGTGATGCAGGAGGAGGGCGGTGCGGTGGCACGCGTCTCCGAAGTCCGACCGATCGACATCGTCGTCGGGGAGATCCGACGGGAGGATGGAGCGGACGGAGTCGGACGATCGGCGTTCGAGGTCGACTGTCGCTGGCAGGTCGAGGGCGTGGTGAGCCACTGGGGCCACAGTCATCGACGCGTCAACGAATACGTGGCGGAGTGGGACGTCGTCGACGGGCCGGACGGATGGCGACTGGTCGACGCCCGGATCACCGGACAGGACCGGATCGAAACCCCGGACGAGGACCACTTCGGCGTCGGCGACGAATTTCGAGCTCTGAATCCCGAGCGTCGG
>NYVS01000157.1 GCA_002684755.1 Phycisphaerae bacterium | reverse complement strand
ACTGGGCGTCATCGCGCCCCGGGTTCTGGCCTTCTGTACCGCGGGGAGCATGCTCCCCGCGGTACAGAAGGCCAGAACCCGGGGCGCGATGACGCCCAGTCGTCGCGGTCGGGTCTGGATGGCGGTGAAGATGCTCGATCGTCTCATCGGTGGGTCCCCGGGTCGTCATGAAAATAATGCCACTGGGCCTACGCAGAGCGGGGAAGCAATCGAGGCTTGCCGGGGGGATTCTCAGAAATCACCGCCCCGCCATGGATCGCCAGCTCGCCCCGTCGAGTCGGTACCCTGCTCGATTCCGGCGAACCATTCGCCGTCCGCACCACCGAGTGATCCCATGAGCCAGCAGAAGCAGAAGCAACAGGGCCAGAAGCAACAGGGTCAGAAGCAACAGGGCGGCAAGCCCAAGACCGCCATCACCCCCACCCGCGAGGAGAACTACTCCGAGTGGTACCAGCAGGTCGTGAAGTCCGCGGATCTCGCCGAGACCAGCCCGGTCCGCGGCTGCATGGTGATCAAGCCCTGGGGCTATGCGATCTGGGAGAACGTGCAGCGCGGCCTCGACGGCATGTTCAAGGCCACCGGGCACAAGAACGCCTACTTCCCGCTCTTCATCCCGCTCTCCTTCCTCGAGAAGGAGGCCGAGCACGTCGACGGCTTCGCCAAGGAATGCGCGGTGGTCACGCACCACCGGCTCGAGGCGGGACCGGACGGTGGCCTCGTGCCCGCGGGCGAGCTCGAAGAGCCCCTGGTGGTCCGACCCACCAGCGAGACGATCATTGGCGCGACCTTCGCGAAGTGGATCCAGAGTCACCGCGACCTCCCGCTGCTCATCAACCAGTGGGCGAACGTCGTGCGCTGGGAGATGCGAACCCGACTCTTCCTGCGAACCGCCGAGTTCCTCTGGCAGGAAGGCCACACCGCCCACGCCACCTCGGACGAGGCGAAGGTCGAGACGATGCAGATGCTCGACGTCTACGCCGACTTCGCCGAGAACTGGCTGGCGATGCCGGTCATCCGGGGTGAGAAGACCGAGGGTGAACGCTTCCCCGGTGCGGTCGAGACCTGGTGCATCGAATCGATGATGCAGGACCGCAAGGCATTGCAGGCCGGTACCAGTCACTTCCTCGGGCAGAACTTCGCCAAGGCCCAGGAGATTCAGTTCCAGGATGACGAGGGCAACCGTGAGTTCTGCTGGACCACCAGCTGGGGCGTGAGCACCCGACTCATCGGCGGCACGATCATGACCCACGCCGACGACGACGGCATGATCTGCCCCCCCATGGTCGCCCCGGCCCATGTCATCATCCAGCCCGTGTTGCACAAGGCCGAGTCCAAGGACGAGGTCATGGCGTTCTGCGACANGCTCATCGAGGCGCTCAAGACCAAGGTCTACGGCGGCCGGGTGATCGAGGTCGAGTACGACACCCGCGACCTCCGTGGCGGCGACAAGACCTGGCAGTGGATCAAGCGTGGCGCTCCGATCCGCCTGGAAGTCGGCCCCCGCGACGTGGCCGAAGGCAGCGTCTTCATGGCTCGCCGCGACAAGGGACCGAAGGACAAGGAGAGCATGAAGCTCGAGGAATTCGTGGAACGGGTCGACGGCATCCTGCAGGAGATCCAGGACGGAATGCTGGCGAGGGCGAAGGCGTTCCGGAAGGAACACACCCACGTCATCGACACCGAGGAGGCGTTCTACGAGTTCTTCAAGTCACCGGAGACCGGTGACAACGAGACCGCCCCGATCCACGCAGGCTTCGCCCTCGCCCACTTCAACGGTGACCCGAAGCTCGAAGAGCGGATCAAGAACGACCTCGCGGTCACGGTTCGGTGCATTCCCGTCGACGGCCAGAAGCTCTGCAAAGACCAGGGCCAGCCCGGGACGTGTCCGTTCACCGGCGAGCCCAGTGCGAAGCGGGTGGTCTGGGCGAAGAGCTACTGAGCCTTCCGCGGCGTTCGTCGAAACGACCACACGGCGAAGCCGGAAACCCGATCACAGAAACGAACCCCTTCAGCATCATTGATGCTGGAGGGGTTCTTGTTTTCAGATCCGATACTCGAAGCAACACCACTGCCAGCGGCGAACGCGTACTCCGACGACCCACCGAATCCGAACGAGAAACCGACGAGATCGCGAACGCAGCCTTCGGGGCGTCGTAGCAGTGGATGTCAGTTCAACCCCGTACAAGACTCTGTTCTTGGGAAAGGAAGTGCCGGATGACCATCAACCCGACCACGCCNCGAACCGCAGGATCTCGATCCTTCGACCGCATGACGGTGGCGACGGAGCTGATCGTCGACCTGCATGGGAGGTCGCGGAAGAACCTGGAGGTGGTGAGACCGCCCCCGATTCACCCGAACTGATCGAGCGGCGTCCGACGCACGGCGAGATTTCGTGTGAAGGACCCCAACCCGGGGGGTGTCGAGACCATTCGTTCGGCACGCTTGATTCGAACCCATGCGGAGGCGGCCCGGCCGCCTCCGCTGGTCGTTCGGTTCCGGTGGATTCCTCCACCAACGGTCCGGAACGCGAGTCGGATGATCACCCGCACGAGCGAATCTTCTTTCCGACAAGAAAAACCCCGCAGGCGCCGAAGGCGAACCAGCCCGCCGAGACCGAGCAGTGCGATGACACCGGGGGCGGGAACGACCTGGGCGGGCCAAGTTCCAGACGACGATGTCGATCGGTCCGCTTCCACTCGGAACCTGGAACGAGCCGTCAACCTCTTCGTAGAGGGCGTGGACGGTGAAGTCAGCCACCAGAGGGAGGTCGTACCCCGGAAAGTCCAGGTACTGAAATTGGAACGCCACCTGGACGCTCTCGAACCCCGCGGACGCCGTGGAACAGAGCGAGCCCGATGCGAGGCCCATCACCCATAAAAACATCGTGGTGCCGCCGGTTGAGATCAGTTTTGGATTTCCGACTCCATATCCCATGTGAAAATCGGGTTGACGCAGGAGCGTGCCTGCGCGAACAAAAGAGACAGCGGAACCGATCTGGAGAAACGACGGAAATCAGATGAAACGAATTGCGATCGCGGACCTGCGTCGCCGTCGTTCCGAGCCGACGCGAGGAACCACGCGGCGCCGACCGAGATCAGGAAAGCCAGGCAGGCCCCTTGCGGGACTGACGCAGCGCGACAAAAAAGAGACCGCCCTGCCCAAAGCGCAAAGCATATGGACAGGGCGGTCGGGGCAGAGGGAATTTCGTTTCCCCTTCGTCATGCCGAGAACGCTGCGTGCGCGGAGATCGCGCCATCGTCTCGACAACTCAAAGCCCAATATCAACCTGACTCAAGAGTCCGGTGATCTCGTACTGGATTGTGTGTCGTTGTGCCTTTTCCCAACGACCTCATGGTCATGTTCTTTGGACTCGTTGTCGTGTTGACGACCAGCCCATCGAACACCCCACCATGACACTTCGGCACCTTGAGGCAAGTGGAAGGCGTGGAAAGGTGGTTATTTTGCTGTTTGACGCACCGATTCTCGGGCCTTGCGACCCAGACGACCGGCTTCAGCCCTTTTTACGGTCGTCCAGATGAGCATCCCAGCGAATCGAAAGATCGTGCGGTACCCCCAGAAGATCAAGCAGGCGACCCGCCATGAAATCAACCAAATCCTCGATCGACTTCGGCCGGAGGTAGAGACCTGGTGACAATGGGGCCACGACCCCTCCAGCTTCGGTGAGACGACGCATGGCATCGATTTCAGACAACCCGATCGGGCTTTCGCGGTGTGCCACGATCAAGGGCCGTCGTTCCTTCAACGTGACCATGGCTGCTCGTTGAACCAGATTGTCACTGATGCCGTAGGCGATCTTCGCGAGGGTGCTGCTGGAACAGGGGACCACGACCATTCCATCGTGACGGAAAGAGCCACTCGCACAAGCTGCACCAACATCATTGCCGGGATGGATGATCAATCGATCTCCGCGACCTCCACTGAGCCGATCTGGATCGAGCCGCCGGATATCCAGTTCTTCGGCCAGGAGGCGCTTTCCGAGGTCACTGCAGGCCACATGGACTTCAACCTCGGCCGCGGCCAACAATTCAATGACCCGGACCGCATAGGCGGCCCCACTGGCACCGGTGAGACCGACCACGATACGACGCGGATTGGATGAGCTGGTCATGAAGGGTTTCCTGACGACGTCGACAGCCCGGCCGAATACGATGACCGAGATGCGGAATCACGGCCGAACGACAAAGACTTCGTGACAGATCGCCCTTGGATGCCCCGATCGGGCTCTCGGCGCGATCATCCTTCAGAACTGTCTTCGAAACTCTCGGCCGAAGCCTCGTTCTCAACCTCAGGGTCAACCACCGCAGTCTCCGCGGGGACCTCGGTCTCCACGTTCGAGTCGTCGTCACTGGCAGTGGTCTCATCATCCGGACGCGCGAATACTGGTGCATCGACGGCGACCCGCCATCGCTGGAAGAAGGTCACCTTGTACGGGCCGAGCGGAAGGGCCTCGAAGATCACGGTCGCCCGCTCGTAGCCTTCGCTGACGGGGAAGATCACATCCACTTCTGCACGCTTGTTCCGAATGCGAACCTGTTCTACCGACCAGATCGGCGTCCCCGCATCCAAATCCGCCTGGTTCCACTCACGGGCCCCTTCGAGCCCACTGTCGATACCGACCTGACGCCAGACCCGGCCACTGATCCCTGCGGGCAGCGAATACACGAGCATCGGTCGACCGGTCTCGGCCTCCAGTGCCGGGGCGGTCTTGTCGTACGTGGTCTGCAGGGCCTTGGCCATGACCTGCGGCATCGGGTACATCCACGGGACCTGCGCCTCGCCACTGGCTACCGGCGGGAAGGTCGAATATGGGGTGCAACCACCCACGACCACGACCAGAAGCAGGGTCGCGAAAATGGTGATGCTGCGAAGAACGGTGATCTGCTGAATTCGGGACATGTATCGAGCGCTCCAGATTGGACCTGCGAAGTGTATCGGCCTGTCACCCGGCCTCGCACCACTCCCGTCCCACTCGATCTCTCGCCAAGGGTCGAGTGAGATGGTCTAAAAAACGTCCCGAAGGCTGGATGAAGCCTCCGGGACGGGTTGTTTCGGGGTTGCGGAAGAAAACTCCCTCGAGGAATCCTATTCCTCGGCCTTGGCAATCTGCCAATACTCCAGCTCGACCGGGGCCTGTCGACCGAAGATCGTGACCAGAACGCGGACCAGCCCCTTGTCGGGCATGACCTCGTCGACGGTGCCTTCGTAGTTCTCGAACGGACCTTCCTTGATCGTCACCGGATCTCCCGAGACGAATTCCATCTTGACCTGCGGAGCCTCGTCGGGCTTCCTCGAGTCGAACAGCATCTTTTCGACCTCGTGGGCCGCCATCGGGGTCGGGCGACCCGCGGTACCAACGAAGTCACCGACACCCGTGGTCTCCTTGATCAGGAAGAACACGTCCTGAGGGATCCGACCGTCGGTTTCGAGGGACATTTCGACAAAGACGTAGCCCGGATAGAGCTTGGTCTCGGTGACTCGCCGTGAGCCCGCCTTCATCGACTGAGTCTTCTCGGTCGGCACCATGATTCGGCCGACCATGTGTTCCATGCCCTCGATCTGAACCTTTCGGAGAAGCGTTTCGCGAACGCTCGACTCCTTGTTGCTCGCGACACGAAGCACGAACCAGTCGAAGCCTGGTCGGTACATCGGCATGTCGGCAGCCGGATCGAACTGTCCTTCTTCGTCCTCGGTGCCGGAGGCATCCTTGACGGTGGGTGCCTCACTGACGATGCGGTGCGTTGCCACACCTCCGACATCACCCAGTGATTGTCCAGCCGAGACTCGCTCGGTGGCTTCTCGCCCGGAAGCGAGCCGCTTCTTGGGAGTGGCCTCGGTTGTGGGATCCAGATCTTCCGGTGCGACCGGCGTTTCGGGAGCTTCTGGGGTTTCGGGGGTTTCTTCGCTGGTGGATTCTTCGGACGTCATCGTTCAAGTACCTCGAATCGCTCGCCGTGGCGGCGTCGGATCCAGATGAGTTCGCTCCGGACAGGCGTCACGGAGCAGGCCGAATGCCGGGTCGATCAGCGCTCTCCTGAAAAGGAGCCCAAAACCGCGGCTTGCGGTATCAGGTATCGAGCACGTTGATCGAACTGAACACCCAGAAGAAAAGCAGATCGCAGACCTTGCAGAAGCCCGCGATACCAGCCGCCAGCAGAATCACCACGATCGTCGATCCGGTGATTTCACGGCGAGTGGACCAATTGACCTTCTTCATCTCGGTCTCGGTCGCGACCAGAAAGTCGACCGATCGAGGCTTCACCCAGATGAATGCGTAGAGAAGCGATCCCAGAATGCCGGACCACAGCAGAAAGGCCGCTGCCTGCCAGTACTGCGAGGCCAGGCCGAACCACTCTCTTCCCCGGAACAGATCCGCGACCCACATCCCACCAAGCAGGATCAGGACGGCACCGGCAACGGTGGACATCTGCCGGGTCCAGAAACCCTGGCCCTTCTTATAGACGGCGGTGGACATGATCGGATCCGAGACGAGGCCGGCGAGCCGGCGGGACGGTGGAGAACACGCCAGGAGTGACTCGAACACTCAACCTGCGGATTTGGAATCCGCTGCTCTGCCAATTGAGCTACTGGCGTCCGGGGTGTCGTGTAGTGACGCCTCAGGCGCCAGTCGACGTCACTTCCTCTTGATCTTGTGCAGCGTGTGCTTGCGGAGCGCTGGGGAGTACTTCATGAAGCCCTCCTTCACCTTCTCGTCGATGCCACCCTTCACACGGATGTTGGTGCGATAGTTCATGTCACCGGTTTCGGTGCACACGAGCCACACGAATTCGCGATCGACTTTCTTGGCCATGGCGCTGCATCCTTAGCCTGGGTCTCTCTCACCCAGGCGGAGACCGGCGGAGACGGCCCGGAGTCCCCAGGGGGACTCCGGACCGTATTCATACCGGTTGAAAACTAGTCAACGATCTTGGTGACAACACCGGAGCCCACGGTACGGCCGCCTTCGCGGACCGCGAACCGAACGCCCTCTTCCATCGCCACACCCTTGTCCTCGAGGTCGACCTCGAGTTCGACGTTGTCGCCGGGCATGCAC
>NYVS01000156.1 GCA_002684755.1 Phycisphaerae bacterium | reverse complement strand
ATCGATTCGACCTGGACGTCGATCCGGGTTGGGTGACGGAAGGTGACTGGGCCTTCGGACAACCGACCGGTCAGGGTGGTGCGTGGGGTTCGCCGGACCCGACCTCCGGTGCCACTGGAGAGTCCGTGTACGGCTACAACCTGAACGGGGACTACGAGAACGGGATCCCGGAGGTCAATCTCACCACGACGCCGATCGACTGTTCGAACATCATCGGAACCACGTTGCGATTCCAGCGATGGCTCGGCGTGGAAAGCGCGAGCTACGATCAAGCCGCGATCCAGATTTCGGTTGGTGATGGTCCGTTCGTGTCGGTCTGGGAACACTCGGGGGGAAGTTCGAGCGACTCCCAGTGGGTGGAGGTGGAGTACGACGTCTCCGCCATCGCCGATGGTCGATCGGACGTTCGCATTCGATGGGTGATGGGGACCACGGATGGTTCGGTCGTCTACTGCGGATGGAACATCGACGATGTCGAGATCATCGGCGTCGTTCCAAATGAGAACACGCCGGGAGATCTCAACGGCGACGGACTGGTCAATGGTGCCGACATGGGTCTCATGCTCGTCTCCTGGGGCCCGTGTCCGGGTTGTCCGGCGGACCTCAACGGCGATGGAGTCGTCGATGGCGCCGACATGGGTCTGCTCCTGACGTACTGGTCATCCGGATTCGCGAGATCCGTCGCGACCGAGGACCGTGACCGGCATCAAGGGGATGCGGTCGATGAGTTCGAGATCCAGACGGACCCTCGCCTCGTGAATCGTGACCTGTTGGTGGTGGCGGACCACGATGGTCTGATCGTCTCGGAGACGGGATATCGCCAGGAAGCAAACGCGAGACTGGTCATCGAGATCGACGGCGACGCGCCGATCCTTGATCACGACCTGATGGTCGTCGGCGGTGAATCGACCCTCGCCGGGGTGCTCGAGCTTCGCGTCGCCGATCAACGGCGGCTGGCATCGGGGATCTTCGTCGTGCTCATCTCCGATTCGATCGTCGGTGAGTTCGACTCCATCGAGATGCCCACCGGCCTCCGCGACGACGTTCGAATCCGCCGGAGCGACCGTGCCATCGTGGTCCTCGTGGGCGACGTCCGGCCCGGGATTGGTGTGGATCGTTCATCCGAGGTCCACGAAGTACTGGATCTCCTCGACGCGATCGACGGAGACGGAAACGACCGTCGGTGGGATCTCGATCAGAACGGTCTGATCGACATCGAGGACCTCCGAATCATGCTGGACCGATTCACGATCGGCGACTGAGAGAATTCTCTGCGAGAGGTCGACCGCCCCGGTGCTCTTCAGGACATCGGGGCGGTTCTACGGAATAAACGAGAAAAAGGGCCCCTTGACCGTCCAAATAACGAAGATCCGATCTTCATGGAGTCGGTTTCATTGATCGCAGATCCTTCCGCGCCCATACTCGGTAGTGGTGAATCCACAGGAGGCTCCAAATGCGGTGTGACGCGGTGAAATCGATCGGTCTGGCCCTGCTTCTCGGAACCGGTGTTCTCACACTGGCTGCTGCGGATCGGAAGCCACCAGGAAAAACCGTCCCATCGGCGAGGTCGGTCGACCGGATCGATCCCGAGCGACCATGGCAGCATGATGACGGCCGAATTCAGCATCGTGGACGGCTGTTCGATTCGTGGAACGCCTGGAGAGAGGCGAATCCACAACACGACCATCGCTGCGGTACTCCGGTTCCCGACACCTCTTCGGGCGGTGACGGAATCGCCGGGGCCGGTGATTGCAGCCTCACTTCGACGAATCCCACCGACGAATACGACCCTTCGAACATGGACCTCGTGATCCCGGTCGTCGTCCACGTGATCATGAATGATGACGGAACGATGGGTGACATCAGCCGAGAGACCATCGAACGGCAAATGGTGATTCTGAACGATGACTTTTCGGGCACCGGCGTCAACAGCGATACGAACACACCTTCGGCCGGGATCCGATTCGTCATCGCTGGAATTGATCCATTCGGGATGCCGACGACCGGAATAACACGCTCGAATGATTCGGTATGGTTCAATGACCAAGGAGACTACTGGAATGAACTGGCGTGGGATCCAACGCGTTACGTGAACGTCTACACCAACACCGCCGGTGGCGTCCTCGGATACGTGAATGCATTTCCCGCGACCGGTTCGGCAGGCCAGATCGACGATCGAATCGTGATTGACTGGAGAGTCTTTGGCGAAGGTGGAAGTTATGGACCGCCGCAAGATCTCGGGAGAATCCTTACACACGAGGTGGGTCATTACCTCGGTCTCTTTCATACGTTTCATAACGGGTGTGGAGATGAGACCTGTCTTGCTTCAGGCGATCTCATCTGTGACACGCCTCCCCACGCTGAGCCAAACAGGGAGTGCACGAGCGCGAATTCCTGTGGTGTGACCGACCCAATCTCGAATTTCATGAACTATTCCTGGCAAGCATGCATGAGTGGTTTCACGAACCAGCAGGTTCGACGAATGAGATGCACCATTTTGAATTTCAGATCCGAATTGGCGAGTGAATCCGAAGCATGTGGTTACACATGCGAGCACGACTTGAACGGAGATGGCTTCGTCGACGGTGGCGATCTCGGAGTGATGCTCGCTCGGATTGGCGGATCTTCCCCCGGCCGCTTCCAGTGCGGAGATTTCGATCTTGATGGCGAGATCACCGGAGGTGATCTCGGGTCACTCCTGAGTGCCTGGGGGCAGTGTCCGGTGTTGGCCTGTGATGCAATCGAAACATGCGATGACGGCGACGAGTGCACGACCGACTATTGTGTCGATGGCGAGTGTATCCATGTCCAGCCGACGTACTGCGGTGTCTGTGGTGATCCGGACGCCGGTTCATGCTACGAGTCAAATGGTTCCGTGGGGTGCAGCGATCAGGATTGTTGTGAAGCGATCTGCAACGTTGATCCCTACTGCTGCGTGGTTTCATGGGATGCTTCGTGTCGAAACAAGGCGCAGTCCGGTGATTACCCCGGATGCGACGGTTGAATTAACAATCCGGCGTTGAACATGACCTCGACGCCAAACCGAACGGCGGAAATCGGAAGAAGAGCCCATGCGATCACCCAGTGTCGGGACGTTCAACCCCTCCGAATTCGGAGGAGCGGATCACTCCCATGATTTGACGCCGTTCTTGAAGCAATTGCTCGCCGGAGGTCGTCTCTCTGAACTCGAAACGCGGGCGGCATTCGAGGGAATCATGACCGGTGCCGCGCATGAAGCGGAGATCGGTGCGCTGCTCGCGCTCCTCGCGACCCGGCTGCCCACGGTCGACGAGCTGGTGGGNGCGGCCACCGTGATGCGTGAGAAGGTGGATCNGCTGGACACGGGCGTCGAACCCGATCGGCTGCTNGACACCGCNGGGACCGGGGGCGCTCCCAAGACCTTCAATGTCTCGACCGCGGCCGCGATCGTCGCCGCCGCGGCCGGTGTGAAGGTNGCCAAGCACGGNAATCGATCGCGNACCGGNCGNGGATCGGCGGAGGTGCTNGAGAAGCTNGGTGTCGACGTCGATGCAGGTCGNGAANCACANCGTCGNTGCATGGATTCCGCGGGNGTGGCGTTCTGTTTCGCGATCCACCATCACCCGGCGGCGAAGNACGCGATGCCNGTTCGAAAGGCNCTNGGATTTCCNACGATCTTCAANCTGCTCGGCCCCCTGACCAATCCNGCNGGNGCGGGNCGTCAGATCATGGGCGTCTACGANGANCGNTTCGTCCGNCTCGTCGCGGAGNCNCACGCNCGACTNGGNACGATNCGCNCCCTNGTNTTCCANTCCNGCGACGGACTCGANGANTGNTCGATCGGCGCGCCGACTCACGTCGCCGACGTGAAGGACGGANNGGTCGTGGAGTACGAGATCGATCCGGAGGCGCTCGGTCTTCGAAATGCGACGGTGGGGGAACTNCAGGTTCGNGATCTCGACGGTGCCGCGAAACTCGTTCTCGATCTGCTCGAGGGCCGGGAGAAGGGTCCGGCACTGGACATGATGCTCTTGAATGCTGCTTCGGCGGTCGTCGCGGCCGATGTCGCATCGTCGTTCGAAGAAGGAATCGAGCGTGCCCGCGTGATCGTCGAATCGGGGAGTGCGGCCGCGACACTGACTGCGCTGGTTGCCGCATCCCGCGGTTGACCGAGGCATTCCGCGGCATCGGCCATCGATCTTCCGGATCCGACCGAAGTTCCGCCCGATCATCAGGGAGGCGATGGATCGGGGATACCTTGAACCCCCGTGACGAAAGCACATGATTGGAACGGGGGATGGTGCGGGGTCGCTTTGGGCCTTGGTGCTTTCGCNGGTACGGGAACGGGTCGGGCGATCGGCGGCGTCGCGCCGGTCTCCGGTGAGAAGATCGCAACCGTCGCCTTGGTCGCGCTCGCCGCGTCCGGATTCGTTCGGGTGATCCGAACGGGCCCCGGGAATCGAAGAGCATGGATCCTCCTCCTTCTTTCGATCACATCGGTCTACGTCGTGTTCGGGATGCTCGATGCGCACGAGGATCGATGGCGTCCTGATCTTGGTGGTGCCCGACCCCTGGTATCGGTCGAGGGGACGTTCCTCGATGTCGCTCGATCCGATCCCGCTCGACCCGGGCGACGTGATCCGAAGCAGGAGGTCCCACACGTCGTGACCATGCGGGTCGAATCGTTCCCCATGGCGGTTGATCCTCTCGTTTCACTGTCTCGGGGCGACGAGATCCNAGTTCGAATCGCGTCCGGATCCGCGCCGGATCTTGCCGGCGTGAAGGTCAGCGTGGTCGGTCGATTGATGCTGGGCGGCCGTCCGAGCAACCCGAATTCGGGGCGAGGTCTCCGTACGTCGGAATACACATCGATCCTGGTCCCAGATTCCCGACTCATCACCCCGGTGACGGACATGGAGGGGCGGATCGAGATCGACTGGNCGATNGCCNNCGGNTCNCNGATTNGNGCNNGGTTCCATCGGGGCATCGATGCCATGGCGTCCTNCGGTGGCGTNGGATTCGATGAGGAGTCGATCCTCTGGTGCCTCTTGACCGGTGATCGAAGTCGGCTCGATGAGCGGNCCCGNATCGCGTTCANNCGNTCCGGAGTNTCNCANCTNCTNGCNATCAGNGGTCTNCATCTCGCCGTCGTCGCCTCCATTCCATGGTTCATCCTCGGATGGTTGGGGGTGGGACGAGTGATCCGGTGCGCGGTCACCGCGATCGTCGTGATCGGCGGCGTGACGCTCGTCGAGTCGAGCCCGAGCGTGATTCGCGCGGCATCAATGATCGTTCCGGTTCTCGCCGGCGCGGCGATCGGCGCGACGTTTCGTGTGATTCCACTGCTTGGGATCGCGGCGGGCGGCATGCTCTGGATCGATCCCGGATGGATCGATTCGTGTGGATTCCAGATGAGCTTCGTGGCGACGTCGGCGCTCGCCTTTTCCTGCCATGCCGCTCGTAAATCATGGTTCGGACCACGTGATTCGATCGGTCGAAGTCGAGCGATGATGCTCCATGATCGTTGGTCGAAGCTGTCGACGGCATCGATCGTTGCCTGCTTCGCGACGCTTCCGCTGGTGGAGTCTCGCTTCGGTGTGGTTCCGCTCGCCCTGATTCCCGCGAGCATCATGATCGCGCCGTTGATGTTCGCGTTCCTCGTTCTCATCGTTCCGGTATCGATCGTCTCCTTGGTCGACCCCTCCTTCGGATACATTTTTTCAGCGCCGATCGTTGGTTTCGACATCCTCATACGCTGGTTCGTCGAGGGAATCGCCGAGGTATCGCCCGTGATGCTCACGCTCGACCCCGGTGTTTCATGGACGATCCTGGCGACGATTCTGGGTATCACCTTTCCGGGTCTTCCGTCGAATCGATTTGCGCGTGGAATCGCCGCGTCCGTGTTCTTCGCGCTGATATCGATTCCGATGCTCCCATCCGGTCCGAATCCAAAAGAGGGTCGGCTTCGCGTGGACATGCTCGCGGTCGGCGACGGCACCGCGATCTTGATGAGGACGTGCGGGTCCACGGTTCTCTTCGACGCGGGGAGTTCGAGCATCCCNGGATACGGCGCAGACACCATTCTTCGCGGGCTTCGTTCGCTCGGGGTCCGTCGGATCGACGGCATCGTGATCTCACACGCCAATCTGGATCATCACGGTGCGATCGAGTCGGTGGTCCGAACGATCCCCACGAACGCGATCGTCGTGACGCCTGCATTCCTGCGACGAATACACCGAACNCNNGANACGGCGGANNATTCGAGTCTCCGGCGGGCGTTCGAACACGTGTCGTCTCTTCTCATCGTGGATCGANGCGACCGNATNCCATTCCCCGACGGNTCATGGCTGGTCGTGCATCCGCAGGCTGGAGACGGTTTTCGGCGAACCAACGACGAGTCGATCGCACTTCGAATCCACGCCGTCGCGCCCGAATCGGAGGAGGAGGATCAGGTCGCGGATCTTTTCCTGCTCGGTGATCTCGAGACCGCGGGCGTGGTTCGATTGATGGATCGCGCGACGAACATCCGATCGCGGGTCATGGAGCTTCCCCACCACGGCAGCTGGCGTCCGGTGGTCGTCGATCTGATCGAAGCGGTGGTCCCCGGGGTCATCCTGCAGTCGACCGGTCCGCGTCGTTTCGAGGCGGATCGATTCGGTCCTGCNTCNCGGCGGCGGATCCGGCTGGTGACCTGNCGTGACGGTGCGACCGCCGTGACGATCNCCGGAGACGGATCGATGGAGGTCACGACGACGAAGAGCGGAATCCGGGCCGGCGTTCGACTCCCCTGATCGGACCTCGATCAGAAGAAGCGGAGCCCGGCTTCAAAGCCTGGAGATGCGTTCTCGCCTCCGACCCGGGACCAGACGACCATGACGGGTCGGTCGAGGTGACGACCTTCCGGAAGGATGGTCTTCAGGGTTCCGGTCATCCCCTCGAGGAGCGGGGTCGAGGAGCGGATCCGAATACCGGTGTCGCTCAGGTCCACGGACCGGTAGCGAACAGGCTGATCCGGATTGAAGTGCCAGGCGAGCACCACCTCCACGGAGATCGATTCCCGGTCCGTTTCACGACGATCGGAGTCGGTCGACTGACCGTCCGCCTCCAACGCGTTCCTTCTCATGATTGAATCATCCAGCATGGCCCGTGGTCATCGGCGACATCTTCCGGCGAATCCGGCCCGATCCGATGTAAACCGAGTCAGGCATTCGACTTGGATTGGCCGTGCCATCTGTGCGGCCCACGCCCCGGGGTCGGTCCAGTTCTCCACATCCAGTGCACCGGATGGGGAAAAAACGGTCAGGTTCGATAACCGAGGTGGAAACTCCGTTCAACGCATGTCGAGGTGGGTTCGTGCCGATGAAGGAGTGTCGCCATGTCGAACTCTCCACAAGAAAACTCCATCTCCTCGTCCGATCCGGACTCCGACGAGACCCTTGCCGAAGGCGATTCCATGGCGGAGGGCCTGGTCGAGGACGTCCTGCGGGATGCTCGTTCACTGCTTGGAGAGCCGGTCGTGGCTGAAGCGGGTGCCGAAGAGGACGCCGATTCCACGGTCGATCGTCCCGAGGTGGACGCGGAGCGACTTCTGAANGATCTGGATCGACTCTCCGATGANCTGGTGGCCGAAGTCGAATCGCGACCGATCGANGCGGTTTCGGATGGCGGTCTGCAGCCGGACGGGATCAAGCGCGGTCCGGCCGCCCGTGACCTCGGCTCCGAGGGGCCNCAGGTCGATCTCTTCGGCATGGCGATTCCAGAGGAAGCACCGCCGTCTTCTCCGGAGCGGTCGACGGTCGGTGAAACCCCGACTCGTGAAACGCCTGCAGCCATCGAAGTCGAACCGGAAGCGAAGAACGCCGAGGCGACGAATCCCGCCGCCGCCCTCGAGGCGCTGATGGCGAGTCGGATCGCCGAGGAATCCGAAGCCGAGGAATCGGTTCATTCCACGCTCGAANCTCCAGNGTCGTCGATGAGTACGAACGAGATGGAGATGGCGGACGCCGCCGAGCAATCCGCCGTGGCGACTCTGGACGCCATGGCCGCCAACACGCCACTTCGATCGACCGCNGGTGAAGTCGAAGCCGTCCCTTCGGGTGATCCGCTCGCGAGAACGGACGCCGGTTCGACCTTGCCGGAAACGCCGCCGATCGATTCGGTTTCACCCGCGCCGATGGAAAGTCCGACTTCTCGACCCGAATCGATCGACGCGGAAGACGCTTCCGATTCGACCGCGGNATCCGGTGAGACACCGGATCCATCGCTGGAAGTCNCGGAAGCGAAGGATGCACCGGACGCGATCGAAGCATCGGCGGCCCCTGACTCCACGACGCCCGAGGAATCCGCTCCAGCGCCGTCGCCGGCGGGAACTTCGCCGATCGCACGCCTCGCCGCGCTGCCTTTCAGGCTGCTTCCGTCCTCGGTGCACGGTCTCGTCAGCGTGGCGGCGATCTCACTCGTCTTCTGGATCCCCGTCGCATGGACCTACGC
>NYVS01000032.1 GCA_002684755.1 Phycisphaerae bacterium | reverse complement strand
ACGCTGCGTGGAGATCGACACCAGCCCCGACCGCGAAACGGTCTACGCCGAGGTCGTCGAGCATCTCGCGGAACACACCGAGCCGACGCTCGCGGACCGCCCGCTCGGCGAACGGGCCGAGGAACTGCTGGGACTCCGCAAACGGACGCGATAGCGCCCGACGCGAGGAACCTTCTGAATCGGGCGGGCTACTCGGCGGTTCCGGAACCGACCGCGTCTCCGCCACCGTGCCAGCCACCGCCGGAGAACTCCGGATCGACGAGCCGGACGATCTCCGCGATGTCGTGGTCGGCTCCGATGCTCCGGATCGCATCCGCCCAACGTTCCCTCGCCGCCGCGGCGACCTTCAGATCGAGCCCATGAGCCTCGGCCGCATCGAGCACGATGCCGAGATCCTTCTCGGCGAGCGACATGTGGGCGGTGATCGACCAATCCTCCGCCGCCATCCGGGGGCCCAGGATCTGCAGCACCACGGAGTCCGCCGCGCCACCCGCGAGCGCCGGAATCAGGGTGTCGAGCTCGAGCCCGGAGCGTCGCGCCAACGCCATCGCTTCGGCGACGGTGACCTGCGCCGAGAAGCTGATCAGTTGATTGACGACCTTCGCGGCCTGCCCCGTCCCGACCTTCCCCATCACGGTCACGTTCTCGCCCATCACCTCCAGAAGCGGCGCGACGCGTTCGTGATCCTTCGCCGAATCCGCGCCCACGAAGATCGTGAGCCGGCCCTTGGTCGCACCGATCCGCCCTCCGCTCACCGGAGCGTCGACGAAGGCCGCACCGACCTCCTGGAGCCGCGCTGCGATGGAGGCCGTCGTCGCCGCGTCGGTGGTGCCCATGTCCATCACGATGGTGTTCGGCGTCGCGGCGTCGGCCAGGCCGTCGGTCCCGAGACAGACCTCGACCATCGCATCCGCCGACGCGAGCATCAGGATCACGATGTCCGCGGCCTTCGCGATCGCCGCGGGCGTCTCGAGGATCTCGATCCGATCCGGCCCCAGGTCCGCCATCGACGCGGCGGCCCGCCGGGGTATCACGAGGGTCGCGCCGGCGGCATGGAGATTCGCGGCCATGGGTCGGCCCATGAGCCCCAGCCCGATGAAGCCCACGATCCTGCCGGCCAGCGTGTCAGGTGTGTCGTCGTTCATGACCGCCGACGATACCTCGGGTGAAATCGAAGCGTCCACGGAAGAATCGCGGCCTTCGACCCCTCGATCAACCTGCGATCAGTTCATCGAACGCGACCTGGATGCCCTGCACACCGGCGATCACCAGGGCGCCGACCACGAGTACGAGCGATACCGAGACGAGTCGAAGCCACGTCGAACGCGGCGGTCGTCGCAGGAGCATCACGCCCCCGAGGATGCCGAGGACAGGGGCGACGCCGAGGGCGATCACCAATGCAGGAAAGAACCACTGTGGATCCCGCCCTCCGCGCACGAAGAAGCCCCCGAACGCGGCGGCGCCCGCCAGAATCGCCATTCCGAGGCAAAGGAATCCCCAGAAAGAAGGCCCGCGAGAAGGCGGTTCGGGCTCGGCGATCGGGGACGTCGGTGGGATGACGCGTCGAGCATCCGCGTCCATCACCCGAGACCGCCCGCGTGTCGACGACGTCGCTGCCACCGGAAGAAAAGCAACGCCGCGCCGAACACGAGTCCGACGAAGATGCCGCTGGGAATCCAACCGGCCAGCAGGAAGCCGATGGGCGCGGTGTCGGCGAAGGCCTCGTCCGGTGGATTCGGACCACCCTGCCAGACGCGGTACCCGTGATCACTCGCGAGAAAGAGACCCGCCCAGGCACAGAAGACACCGATCAGCAACAGCGGAATCTGGCCGAGCCACCAACGGAGCCATCCGGCCAGGATCGCCGCGATGGTCCCGAAGATCGCGCCGATTCCGGCCAGCGTGTAGAACGCCGCTGACTGCGAGTAACCGTAGCTCGGCTGCAAGGCACCCCAGAAGCCCAGCGTCGCGAATCCGAACACGAAAGCGGCGGCCGTGAATCCGATCAACGCCTGNGGCTTGTANCGCCANTCGACGNACGTCGCGGGATCGGTCGGATCGAACGGGAGTCCGCACTCCGGACATCGGCCGGCGTTGAGCCCTTCGAGACCGTATCGGCAGGATCGGCAGTACATGACGCGAGTATCGCACATCTCAGATCTCGGAAGCGTGCCGGCCCCTGCCGGTCATGATGCCGCCGATACACTCGGCCCTGCGAAGGGTCGTGAGCCTCGCGTCCACGGCGACCCGCGTCCGATCGTTCCGGATCCCCCGCATTGCCCAAGGAACCGCCCAACTTCGATTGCCGAGACGCCATTGCGGTGCTTCTGTTTCGGCTGCGCGACTGGTGCTGGCCGGTCGCGATCGCGGTCGCCGTGACGATTCCGATTCTCGGCGGGACGGGCGGTGGCACCTACAAGGTCGGCTCACTCACGTACTACGCGAACACCCCGTGCGCCGTACTCACGTTCTTTCTGGTGATCTTCATCGCGGGCCTCCGTTGGTGCTGGGTCGGACGAATCCGGGCTCATGGCCCCGGCCGATGCCGACACTGCGGCTATCGCCTCGATTGGGTGGAAGCGGGCGCGGAACCGCAACGATGCCCCGAGTGCGGCGAAGCGACCTCGGCGACGAGGCCCGCCCGGCGCATTTCCATCGCCCGCCTGCTGGTCGATCTTCCCGGGGTTCTCGCGATGCTGGTTCCGATCGGATTCCTCGTAATGATCCTGCTCGCGGTGGTCGGTCTGCTCGACCTCGACTGAAGTCCCGCTGCAGCGGCCGGAAATCGCCTTCGAAGGGACGGCCGCCATGACGCGAACGAGGTGATTTCGAGCGGTATGCGACAACGGTGACCGCCCCTGACGTATCGTCGGTGGAGATGACCGACGACCAGCTCCTCAGAACCGGATGGAAGCCGTTCTTCCAGCAGCAGATCACGGACCACGGGTCGACCCCCATCAAGGTGGCCCGGGTCTCGTCGCACCACGGCATCCGGGTGCTGCTCCTTGGTGAGACGGGCGAATTCTGGATTCCGGTCCAGTCCGCGGAGGCGGTCGGCGGCATCGCCGTGGGNGACTGGGTCGTGCTNGATGCGGATGCGGATCGCGTGCTGCANCNACTGGATCGCAGGACGGTGCTGTATCGAAAGGCGGCGGGCGAGGAGATCAAGCCGCAGATCATCGCCACGAACATCGACACGCTTTTCATCACCACGTCGTGCAACGAGGATTTCAATCTCTCCCGCATCGAACGTTATCTCGCCCTGGCGCTCGACGCGGGAATCCGTCCGATCGTGGTCCTGACCAAGGTCGACCTGAGCGATGCCGCGGAAACGTGTCGCCGCGACACCGAACGGCTTCATCCGGGCCTGATCGTCGAATCACTCGACGCACGGAACCCGGATCAGGCGAAATGCCTGGAAAAATGGTGCGGTCCCGGCGAGTCCGTGGCGTTGCTCGGCTCCTCCGGCGTGGGCAAGTCCACGCTCGCCAACGCGCTGGGCGCCGACGATCTGGCGACCGGAGGCATTCGAGACGCGGACGGCAAGGGCCGACACACCACGACCGCCCGGTCACTCCATCTGCTTCCGAGCGGCGGCGTGCTGGTCGACAACCCCGGGGTNCGGGAGTGCCAGCTNGCGGACTGCGAACGGGGCATCCTCGANTTGTTCGACGACGTCGTGCNGATCGCNGANCGNTGCCGNTTCCGCAACTGCCGCCACGACGGCGAGGCGGGGTGCGCGATCGGCCCCGCCCTCGAATCCGGCGAACTCGACCGACGACGNTTCACCAACTTCCAGACGCTCAACGAAGAGCAGGATCGGAATGCGAAGGCGCTCTTGGAACGCGAGGAACGGGCCGAACGCCTCGAACGAAGACGCTCGGCCGGTCGATCACCGAAGTCCTCCACCAACCGCGGACGACGACGCCGCGGATGAACGCTGGCGGCCGATCGGCATGGGCGGTGATTTCACGTCACGGTAATCGGACCATGCCATCCACCCATCCCTTCAACGACGGTCCTTGAGACGTTCCAACCACGAGTCGCGCGACCAGAGGCGACCCATGGTCCACCGCGAACGTCCGGACTGGAGATTGGCGGACTCTTGTGGAANTCACTCGCTTCAGAACCGCTTTAGGNTCTAATGTCNGGTCGGGTATATCTGGATGGATTGAAACCCCGTGAGTCGACACGCCCNTTCACCCGGATGGGTGACGATGTCGGTCCGGAGTCCGATCGAGCTCGATGTGCCACGCCGACGCGAGAGACGNATTATTGGTGGCAACACCTCCCCGACAATCTGGACGTCGTCCAAAGAGAAAGATCGCTCTGTGATTTCAAAGCCGACGCAACAAGCCGACCAGAACGCCAGTGGCGACATCCGACTGAAGCTCCTTGCACATCCAGACCGTCTCCTGGGAATCCAGCGCGGCGTGTTCGAACCACCGGTCCTCATCGACATCGATCCGGTCGACGGCGTCTGCAATCTCGACTGTGAATGGTGCTGCCAGGCCGCCAGTCGGTCGAGCCGGCCGACGAAGTTCATGGCCGAAGAGACGATGATCCGTCTTGGCCCTTTCTCACGCGACTGGGGTGTCAAGTCGTGGCGAATCGCCGGCGATTCCGAGCCACTCCTGAACAAGGGCATCAACACACTGATCGCCTCCGGTTCCGAAGCGGGAATCGACATGGGGCTGATCACCAACGGGGTGTACCTCGACCGTCTCACGCCAGCATCGCTGGCGAAGCTCGACTGGTTGGGCATCAGCCTCGATGCCGGCACGGGCGAGACCTGGAGTCGCCTGAAGAAGAGCGACGCGGGGAATTTCGACAAGATTCTCGCGAACATCGCCGCCGTCCGTTCGATGGCTCCGGCGCTCGACGTGGCGATCAAGTTCCTCCGATGGACCGCCGCGGAGCACCTCCGCAAGGAAGACTTCGGCCAGGGCCTGCTTCCCGTGATCGAGCCGGCGACGACCNACGCCGACAACGCACACGAAGTGGAGCGGGTGAAGGAGCTCGCAGCGGATCTCGGAGTCCGCGCCATCATCAAGAACGCGTATCCTCGCGACTTCGCCGACAAGTACCGTTTCACCACATGCCACGCCACCCCGCTCGGCGGCGTCTTCGATGCCAGCCACACCTTCCATCTCTGCTGCGACGCCCGTGGGATCTTCGTGCTCACGGATGACTACACCCGGAACGACTGGCAGGAGCTCCCACGGCTCTGGGGTGGTGCACGTCATCGCGAACTCATCGATTCGATCAAACCGAGCCGATGCGTCGGTTGTGCGAAACACCTGGTCAATGAAGTGCTCGAGTCCCATCTCATGGTCGGTGACCGGTCCGCACAGTTGAACTTCATCTGATCGGATGGTGATGCACCCCGAGGACCTGCAACATCCCCGCGAGGCGGGCCCGCTGCTGACTCTGGTCGCCTGCGCTCGCAACGACCAGCACGAAGGAGACTCCGTCTGGCGGCTTGAAACGACACTGAACTTCGCCGCCGAATCGGTCGTCCGCACCATCGGTCTCGAGTCGGTGGAGATCATCGTCTGCGACTGGGGCAGTCGACGCCCCCTCCGGAAGGCCATCGATCTCACCCCGGAAGCCCGGAGGATCACCCGGTTCCTCGAAGTTCCACCACCGGTCGCCGAGGACCGGCAGGGAGACAGCGTCTTCTCGGAGGTACATGCCAACAATGCCGCGATCCGACGCGCTGCGGGCCGATTCGTGGGACGGATCGATCAGGACACGCTGGTGGGCCCGAGGTTCTTCGCACGCTTCCACGACCTCGTGGCGGGAGATTCCTCGAGCTCGATCGACGCCGGACTCCTGTTCGTCGGCCGACGCAGCATTCCACTCTCCTTCACCGAACAGAGGCCCCCGCGGCCGGAGATTCGAACGTACATCGAGACGTACGGACGAGTGCTTCCCGCCGAGGGGATCGCGCAACGTCCCTGGTACGACGCCCCGGTCGGAATCGCCCTGATGCGACGCGAACTCTGGCACGCGTGTCGCGGATACGACGAGCGACTGCGATATTGGGGATTCATGGAGACGGATCTGGCCCTTCGACTCGAGATGGATCACGAGGTGATCGATCTCGCGAAGCGAATCGGGTGCGACTTCTTCCACCTGTCGCATGGAGCCCGGAGTCTGGGGTCGACGCGACGAACCAAGAATCCCCGGCGCCGCCCCTCCCGGTTCGCCCCGAACGACGCCGACTGGGGGCTCGCCGATCATCCACTGGATTCTCTTCAGGGAAGCACGGCTTCGGAATGCGATCACTCGACGGCTCGTGCAAGACCGACCGACCTGCTCCGAGTGCTGGGTGAATGGCGATGGCAGTTGTTCTGCGGAGCACTCCGCCTGGTGCGGGGGACGCTGATCGGCAATCGAATCTCCGAAGGCGGCGCGACGTGAATCCCGCGATCATCTATCTCGCACAGAACACACCACGCGATTCCCAGTACGGCCGCGACTCCCGCACCATGCTGGTGCGAAGCCTGGATCTGTTGTACGAGAACTACAACGACCGCTTCGGGCACCAGATCATCATCTTCCACGAAGGGGACTTTTCGTCGCGAGACCAGGCCGAGATCGCCGCCGGTCGCTCCGAGATCCGCTTCGAGGCGATCCGATTCGACGTTCCGGACTTCCTCCGTACGGAGGACGTACCTGAAGTCTGGCGGGGATTCCATCAGTTCGGAATGGGCCATCGCCACATGTGCCGGTTCTACAGCCTCGAACTCTTCGACATTCTCGATTCGATGGGCATCGACTGGTATTTCCGGATGGACGACGATTCGTTCCTGCATTCCCCGATCCGGTACGACCTCTTCGAGTTCATGGAACGAAACGGCCATGAGTACGGCTACCGGGTGGACGTGCAGGACGGGGTCGACGTGACGCGCGGCTTCGGGGAGTCGGTACTGGCGTACCTGATCGCCGAGGATCTCGACCCGGAGTCCTTCTACGAACACATGACCTGGAATCCCGGATTGCGACACTGGTCCGATCGCAGTCTCAACGCGCTCAAGAACAAGGTGAAGACCTGGATCAACCGGCGTGAACCGACCAGACCTCACCTCATCTGGAACTGGCCGTCCGCGCCCGGGAGACTGCGTCGCGCGATCTACGATCGAAAGGGCTACTACAACAACTTCCACATCACGCGGGTCGGATTCTGGAAGTCGCCGGACGTCCAGCGATTTCTCCATCACTTCGATCGAATCGGCGGAGCCTATCGGCATCGGTGGAACGACCTGGTGTACCAATCCGCAGCGGTCCAGATCTTCTGCCCGAAATCACGCATCCACAAGTTCACCGACTGGACCTATGAGCACGCGACCGTGCGGGATGGACGGTTGTTCTTCGGTGGAATCTATGAAGGCGACGAAGACCCCGATTCGGAGGCCGTCCGGGCGTTCAGGAAGAAATACGGCCGGACCCACACGAGGCAGACCTGGTGACCGAACGAGACCACTCCAGCCCCGAACCCGAGCACCGCCCGACCCTGCACGTGATGTGCGAGCGGGACGTCGGCCTTTTCTCGCTGCTGCAGCAGGTCGTCGCCAACATCCCATGGGCCCAGGCGGAGGGCCGGGTGCCGGTGGCGATGTTCAGGGATCGTTGCTGCTATCACGTGGCCGACGGATATCGAGACCGCGACAACGTCTGGGAGTACTACTTCGAACCGATCGACCCCCGGCATCCGGTCGAGCGAATCGATCCCGCGATCGTCGAGGCGATCGATCGCGAAAGGCCGACCTGGGATGATCTCGGGCGAATCCACGGCGATGCGTTCGTCACCGCTCATTTCGGCGATCATCCCGATCTCGTGGGCCGGTCACTCCACATCCCCTACCTCTGGGATGATCCCAGCGACGAACTGCGGCGGACGACGTCGGTGATCATCGCGAAGCACGTCCGTCCTCGCGAACACATCCGACTCGAGGTGAACCGCTTCTGGAGGGAACACCTCGAAGGCCGCCCGGTGATCGGCGTGCACCTCCGAGGCACCGATGCGGTCTCGATGCACGAGCGACGGGCCCATCGAATCGGCTCGCTGTCCTGGAAGCAGTATCTGAAGGCGCTGCGTGCGGCCCTCGCGGCGCGTTCCGACGCCCGGATCTTCCTCGCCACCGATACCGAGAAGGCGGTCGACGTCCTCAAGGCGAACTTCGGAGACCGAGTCGTGACCTGCGAGGCCCTGCGCCACCGCGATGGGGATCAGGCGGCGGGATTCGGACCCGATGGCGGCCTGATGCCCGCCTACATCGCCGCGGACCGGGAGGCGGCGGCTCGAAACGGGGAGGAGGCGGTGATCGACTATCTGCTGCTCGGCCGCTGCGATCTGCTCGTCCACAACAGCAGCGGGCTCGCCCGATCGGTGCTGCTCGCGAACGCCTCACTGCCACACGTCAACACCCATCTCAATCGTCGCTGGCTGGTCGGAACACTGCGGGGAACGCAACGGTGGGTGCATCGTTATCGCCGGTGGCGGGGCGAGACGGAGCGATTCCGGATCTGCGAAGCGACGCGGGACGCGTCAGTCTGAGGGCGGGTCCATCCAGAAATCGAGTCGCCCTTGAAAGCTCTGGTGACCGAGATGGGTGGTCAGATCGATGTACGGAACCACCTCGCGACTCCGCCCGATGCACAGCAGCCACCCGAGCATGCTGAATTCGGAATTGAAGGTGCCGATGAATGCGCTGGATTCACCGAGCAGGTGGAGATCGGCCAGCGCACTCACCACGAGCGGCTCGACGAGTCCGGGATCGTCCAGCGCGACGTCCTCGATGAACCTCGATTCGGACTCGATGGTCGGGAACACCGAACGGTCGTGCGGCAGGGCCAGTATCCGGTGGTTCGGTCGCAGCGTCCGGGCTCGATCGACTTCCTGCTGTGATTCAGTGCTCAGGTAGATCGTCCGGATGTCGTACCTCGAACAGATTCGGTCGGCGGCCGCGAGATACTCCTCGAGGGTCTGACTCCGGCGGGTGCTCCGATCCAGATCTTCGCTCGCCGCATCACCACGCCGGACATGGAGGCCTAGGACCGGCGCGTCCACCGGCCAGTCCATGGCCCTTCTCCAGGCATCGACGCGTTCCGCGACGAGATCGTTGAGACGGAAGGTCTCGGTGCAGCAGATCGCCATCTCAAGCACCTTCCGCTGCCATCGCGGGATGCGGCGGTCTTCACGCGCCAGCACATCGTTCACCTCGATGCCGGCACCGGGCTGGTTCCGGAAGTAGAGCCCCCAGAGATCGGACGGCTCGTCTCCGCTCCCGGCCGAGACGGCCGGAGCATTCGATGCTCGAGCGCGTTCGATCCGTCCCCAGAGCCATGGGTGCCAGTCGCCCTTTCCCTCCCGTGCGAAGAACGACTCCTCCCGGGGATTCCCCGCCGCGATCTCCAGACGCCGACCGAGTCGCGTCGCGAGGTGAACGCCCGTCGCGATCTGCCGGATGTTCTTCGCAATCGGATGGTGGCTGAGGTGCACCGGAAGCGCCGGCCGGTCGAACTCGCGCCCGGCAGCCCCGATGTTCGCCCGCCAAGCCTCGGAGTAGGTCGCCTGCGAAGTCGCTGCAGTCTCTCGATCCGCCGTCGACGGCAGGTGCCGATCGGGATATTCCCAGCGGCGAATCCGACGGTAGAGCCACGGCAGGTTGCGGTCGAACTTCCCCGCCCACTCCATCATCGCCAGATGCCTGCCGGGGCTGATGAGAGGCCTGTTCCACATGTAGGGAGCGATTCCTGAAGCGATCGGATGCGATCGCGTGGGCTGAGGGATGTCGAACACGATCTCGCGTCGACAGCCTACCCCTCCGGAACCCGATCATGGCGTCCGATCCAGAACGAGGCGGCGAATCTCCGACCCACCGTGGCCGACCGGGAGATTGGCCTATTCTGTCTTTGAATCAGCGGATCTCAAGATTCGGACCCAGAATCGGAACCCGCCACATGCCGAAGACCACTCCCGAACATGACGCGCGCGTCGCGAAGATGAGCTTCGCCAAGGTCTATCCCCTCTACATCGACAAGGTGGAGAAGAAAGGCCGGACGGAGGCCGAGCTGCACGAGGTGATCGAGTGGCTGACCGGATTCGACGACAAGACGCTCGCCGCGCTCGTCGACGAAGAGGTGACCTTCGAGACGTTCTTCGAGCGGGCGACGCTCCATCCGAACGCGGAGTTGATCAAGGGCGTGATCTGTGGCTACCGAATCGAGGACATCGAGACTCCGCTGACCAGGCAGACTCGATACCTCGACAAGCTGGTCGACGAACTTGCGAAGGGCCGCAAGATGGAGAAGATCCTTCGAACGAAATGACTTCACCGGGGTGACGCCTCCCCGTTCGCGCCCCGGACGGGACCCACGCCCACCACGGGCCGCGGCAAGAGCCACGAAAAGCCGCGAAGCGCCGCGACCGGCCCCCGTTCACCCCACGAACTTCGCGAACGGATTGAACCTGAACCGGTTCTCAGGATCCACCTTGCTCTTCTGCGTCTTGATGACGCGAGCCATCTCGGCCGATCCGAAGATCTCGGCGGCGACCGCGGATCGATCCACGTCGTCCGGTTGCGAATGGGTGCCGCTGAAGTCGACCCCGAGCCCGGGGACCGCACGGGACTTGTCGACGACCCGGTTCGTGAGATCGACGATCTCCTGTCGCTGGGCCGGCGACTTGGTGCTCGCGTCGTAGAGCGTGACCAGATCCACGAAGAAGGCGTGATCGCAGTTGCCGCTCGGAATCCGACGCCCCTGCTGGGCCTGGCCGCCGAGCGTCCGGATCTCGACGATCGACATCTCCGCTTCATCGAGCGGCGCTTCGCCGACCAGAACATCGCCCACGAAGTCGAGCACCGCGTCCTCGGGAATCCCGGTCGTCCCCGCACAGTGATAGCTCGTCGCGAGCGGACTGCCCTGCTGCTCGGCGATCACCGGCCACAGCGCCGCGGCGGCCTCGTACCACGAGCCCCAGTGGGCCTCCGCGAACGTCGGAAGCTCCATCTCCGATGCGATGGCCTCAAGCGGCTCGACGAACTCGGCGGTACCGCCTTCGAAGGTGTCGTAGAAGACCGTCGTCGCGACGATCGCCTTGGTGCCGGTCACGACGATCTCGAGCGAGACCGAGTCGTTCGGCATCACCCGCTCCTTCATGAACTGCATCGCCTTCTTCGAGAACTCGACCGCCTGGGCTCGCGTCTCGTATCCGAAGACGCGCTGCTCGGCGCCCTTGATGGTGCTGGCGTCGGCCACTCGGAACGTGATGTCGACGACGATGGCCAGGGCGCTTCCCGCACCGAGCATCGCCGTGAACAGTTCGTCCTCCGGCGTCAGCACGCGGATCTCGCCGTCGGCGGTCACCACGGTCATCTTCACGGCGCGCTGCCCCAGCAGACCGAGCCGTCTCGAGAAGTAACTGCTCAGCCCGCCGTTGAGGGCGTACCCCGCCACGCCGACGCCGGGCCCGGTTCCGACGGGCAACGCGCCACCCTCGCCCTTGACCGCCTCGACGAGTTCGCGAAAGACCACGCCCGATCCCACCGTGACCAGCGTTCCGTCGTCGGCCGACTCGAACTCGATCGACTTGAGGCCGCCGAGGTCGAGGATCACCGCGCCGCGGGCCGCGACGAGCGCGGTACCCGATGCTTCGTGCCCGCCGCAGACGCAGGCGATCGGGGTGGTCGCCGGAAGCGACTTCACGATGGCGGCGATCTCTTCGGCGGAGGATGGATGCTCGATCCGCGTGGCCAGGGTGGTGACGGCGGTGGTGGTTCCATCCGCTCGCGGGACGACCTTGTTGGCGCTGACGCTCCACGCCCGCTGGGCGAACCACTCCTCGTTCGGTGTCATGGTCATCTCCGGCAGGGCGCCGCCCTGTTTCGCGACCTGTTCGGCGAGCGAACTTCCGACGACGACGCCGACACTGCCGACCGCGGCACCCTTGAGGGCGGTCCGCCGTGTAATCCGGACATCTGGATCCTGCATCACGTTGAATCTCCTGATCGCGCGATCACTGGGAATGTCGTTCGAACGGGCTCGAGCAGACGCGCCGATCGCATCGAGCGCCCCCACCCGGCCTTTGCAGCCTATCCGATGAATCGTCGAAGGAATGCCGAAGGGGATCGCGACGGTGCATCCTTGACCCGTGGTTCGATCTCCGTATCCTGCTCACCACTCGATCCGGGCGACCGACCACCCGCTGCAGTTCACACGACATGGAATTCCGGGGGTCCGACTCCCGATCGCGAACGATGCAACCGCCCGCCCCACTGATCGGACGCTGGTCGAGACATCGCGGCCTCGCGGCGGTCGGCCTCTTGAACCTGACCGCGGCCGCCGTGTTCCTGGTGCTGATGCTGATCGACGACACCACGGTGCTCGGGATCGATCGCTGGATCAAGCCGGCGAAGTTCGGCTTCTCCGTCGGACTCTATCTGTGGACCGTCGCCTGGTTCCTGCCCTCCCTGCGAATCGGCCGCGGTCCGGCCTCCGCGATCGGCTGGACGATCGCGGTGCTGATGTTCTTCGAGAACCTGTTGATCTTCACGCAGGCGATCCGCGGAACACGATCCCACTTCAACTTCGACACACCGCTGGACGGCACGATCTTCGGCTGGATGGGAATCCTCGTCCTGCTCAACACGGTGATGCTCGTCGTCCTGACGGCCCTCTTCGTGTTCCGCGCGGCGGATGGCCCGCGGCCGTGGATCTGGTCCATCCGCATCGGCTTGTTCATCCTGCTCCTCGGAAGCGGCGTGGGTGGGTTCATGATCTCGAACGGCGGTCATTCCGTGGGCGCCGAAGACGGCGGCCCGGGACTGCCGGTGGTTCACTGGAATGCGAACGCCGGTGATCTCCGCGTCGCGCATCTGATCGGCCTGCACGGCATCCAGGTGATCCCCTTCGTCGCCTTCCTGCTGGGACGGACGCGAATGAACGATCGACGCCAGCTGGCGGTGATCGTCGCCTTCTCCGTCGGATACGCGTTGCTGGGCGGGTTGCTCTTCTGGCAGGCGATCGAGGGGATCCCCCTGCTCTCCGTTCGATCGTGAGCCGAACGAGACGCCCCACTCGACCGGCCACGGCCTCGCGGCCGCCTCCGACGCCGCATCGATGGACTTCGCCTTGGAACCGAGCCGCGATGCTCTCCAGAAGCGCGGTCGCGTCGCCGAAGACGCCATCGTCGATTCTCCGTTCGAAATATGGGGAAGATACCGACCATCACCGCCGTCATCCGGGAAAGATCGACGTGCTAGTCTCGAGTCATGAAGAGGCTTCTCGCCGTCAATGCAAGCGGTCGCGTCACGCGGTCGGTCACCCGAAGCATGGTGCAGCGGTTCGTCGAACGCTGGGAGACGACCCACGCCGACGGCGAGGTGTTGCATCGCGACGTCGGAATCGAGTCGCCACCCGCGGTCAGCGAGCCCTGGATCGCGGCGGCGTATTCCGAACCGAACAAGCATGACGACAGAATGCGCGAGGCGATCGCGGTCAGCGATGAACTGATCGACGAGCTGCTCGCCGCGGACGCCGTGGTCATCGGCGCCCCGATCTACAACTTCGGCATGCCGGCCCAGCTGAAGGCCTGGATCGATCAGATCGTCCGCGTGGGACGCACCTTCGACATCGATCCCGGTCGCGAGAATCCCTACGTCCCCCTTGCCGGAGAACGGCCGGTGACGGTGCTGGTGTCCGCCGGCGACATCGAACTGCACCCCGGCGGGACCCTGGCCTCCTTGAACCACATGGAGCCGCACCTTCGGACGGTTCTCGGGTTCATCGGCATGACCGAGGTCCGGTTCATCCGAATCGGTAACGAGGAGTTCGCGGACGCCCGGCACCAGGAGTCAGTGGAGGCGGCGATGGCCGAGATCGACGCGATCGCGGCGAGCCTCCCGACCGAGGTATGACCATGGCCCTGCTCGAGACATTCATCATCGTCGCGCTCGTCGGGTCCGGCCTGAACGGCGGCCTGTTCTTCATCTTCTCCAATTGCGTGATGGGCTCGTTCGAGGAGATGCCGGACGGCGAGGGGATGCGTGCCATGCAGATCATCAACCGCCGGATCCTGAATCCGATGTTCCTGGGCCTGTTCGCGGGGACGGCACTGGTTTCGCTGGCCGTGATCATCCTCGCGGTGATCGCTCGAACGCCCGGCTTCGGGTTCGCGGTGGCCGGATCCGCCTGCTACCTGCTGGGCGGATTCGGGGTGACGGCGGTCCGAAACGTCCCGCTGAACGATCGGCTCGATCAGGCCTCGATCGACACGGAGCCTGGCCGGGCCCTGTGGAAGCGGTACCTCCGCGAATGGACCCGATGGAATCACGTGCGAACCGTCTTCTGCATCGCGGCGGTTCCGCTGCTGGCACTCGCGCTCTAGGTCGATTTCCGTCGGGCTTTCTGTGATCGGCGCGGATCGATCCGAATGTGCGACCGACGGACCGAGTTCGGGGGTGTCTTCCCGGATCACGAGGACTTCGGCGCCACCAACCAATCGAGCGCCCCCTTGGCGGCCGCCCGTCCTGATGCAAAGCAGGCCTGGAGCAGATACCCGCCCGTCGGCGCTTCCCAATCGAGCATTTCGCCCGCCACGAAACATCCCGGTTTCGCACGAAGCATGAGCGCCGCATCGATGGCCTCGGCCCGCACCCCACCGGCGGTCGAGATGGCGCGGGTCATGCCGCCGGTTCCAGTGAGCGTGATCGGGACTGCCTTGATGGCGTTCGCCAGCGCGACCGGATCCTGAGGCAGGGAACGCACACCCTCTCTCAGCACCGCGATCGAGACCGGTGGCAGGCCGACCTTTCGCAGGCGACTGGTCACGGTGTCCCCTTGCCGGCCACCCTCGAGCCTGGCGGCAAGTTGTGCCAGGTCGTTGTCCGGTTTCAGGTCGATGAGCAATCTGGCGGACCCCGTCGCATCGATGGCGTCACGCAGGTCCGGCGAGAGCGCATAGACGGCTCCACCTTCGATGCCCGTCTCACTCACCATGGCTTCGCCGCGCACCGTCCGTTCCCCGAAGGAAAACGCGATCGACTTCATGGGCGTT
>NYVS01000031.1 GCA_002684755.1 Phycisphaerae bacterium | reverse complement strand
CTCTACCGGAACCTTCCGTTCATCGGCGTCCTCAAGCCCGAGGTGGTCGAGTGAGCGTCGACCGACCGACGTCGGATCGACCGGCCCGGATCCCCTTCGGGGGCGAGGCGGAGGCGTCGATCTCGATCGAGGCGCCGCCCGCGCCGGTCGCGTCGCTGCTCTCCGACGGCGAGACGGTGCTCATGGTCGTCCGCCCCAGCCTCTGGATGGTCGGACTCTGGTCCATCGGCGCCCTCGGGGTCATCGCCGGCATGGTCTTCGCGCTGGCGTGGGGGGCCCGGTTCGAGTGGACCGGATGGACGGAGTCACAGGCCTTCGGACTCGGCCTGCTGCTCGCGGGCATCCGGCTGGTCTGGCAGTTCCTCGACTGGATGAATCGTCTGTACGTGCTCACCGATCGTCGCGTGATCCGTCGTCGCGGAATCTTCCAGGTCGACGTCTTCGAGGCGCGACTCGACCGGATCCAGCAGACGTCGGTGCTCCGACTGGTGCGCGAGCGTCTGTTCGGTCTCGGAACCATCGCGTTCGCCACCGCGGGCACGGGGACCCTCGACGCCCTCTGGGAGGCGGTCGACGATCCGTTCGCGGTCCATCAGGCCGTCACGCAGGCGATCGATCGATACGGCCGCGGAGCCGGCGGCGTCTGATCAATCGGGAATCGGGGCGGCGACGAGCTCCGCGATCGACATCGTGCCCGGGACGGTGATCCGTTCGACGGGGGAGATGCGTCGCGAGAGGACCGGCTTCGCGTCGAGACTCCGGTCGATCGTCGCCATGCCGCCCCCCGGCGTCCGGCCCAGATCGAGCGAGGTTCCACCCGTCCAGCCGCGGGGCACCACCACGGGCCGTTCGGACTGCAGGAAGTCGAGGGTGCCGGCGCTTCCGGCGGCGGTGCCGGTCGCGAGGACCGCGGCGGTGATCGCGATCGCACCGACGAGTCCACGGGCCCAGCGATCGAGCGGCATTCGAAACACGAGCACCGCGAGCAGGATCGCGAGGATCGCGGCGACGGTGTCGGCGGCGGCGACGTTGCGGATCGCGTCGAGCCATGCGTCCTCGCCGATCACCACGTCGTCGACGGTCGGACGGACGGTCGACATGGTCACCGCGACGATCGCGACGTCGGCGGCCACCACGAGGCCGGCGGCGATGCCCGCGGCGATCCGGGCGGCCGCGGCCGGCGCGGCGACGCCCGGACGCAGGGGGCGGGCCGCGACGATGCCCGCGATGGGTGGGATGAGGAGGGCCATCGCCGCCGCGAAGAAGAGCGGTTCGACGACCCCGGCCTCGTAGAGCGACTGGATCATGGTGCCCGGCATGCGGGCGCCGGTCACCACCGTGCCGCCGATCGGTCGCTCGAATTCACCCATCCCGAGCCATGCTTCGATCCCGGCGCGTTCGGCCATCCAGCCGAGCACCAGCATGCCGAGTCCCGCGGCGAAGGTGGTGAACGCGATGACCGCGAGTCGAACCCCGTCACGGGCCGGATCGTCGGCACGGGTCGTGCCTCGGTCGACCACGCTTCCGCTGAGGTCGTTGACGCCTCGGCGACCGGTGTTGTTCGCCGTACGGCGGCGAGCTCCCGGTCCGGGATCGGGAATGATGTCTGGCATCGGTCGATTCCTTGCGAGCGGGCGTGAGCGGAGGTCGATGAGATCGATTGCAGCGGGGTACGAAGGTGATTCCGCGATCGCGCGGGGGCGGTGACTCAGTCGTTCGGGATCTCGCCCGCCCAGGCGACGAGGGATCGTGGATTCGGAAGCCGTTCACCGATCGAGGCGAGCGTCTCGCGGTCGTCTTCGGCGAGGTCGTCGGCCTTGGGCGCGACGATCTCCAGCACCGCGTAGAGATCGCCGGCCTTCTCCTTCGCGTCGACGATGCCCTTGCCCTTGAGGCGGAGCTTCGCGCCGCTTCGCACGCCGGGGGGGATCCGGAGCGTCGCGGTGCCCTTCATCAACGGCACCGTGACCTCGCCGCCGAGGGCGGCTTCCACGATGGTGACCGGCACCACGACGCTGAGATCGAGTCCGTCCCGGGTGAACCAGGGATGTCGGCCGACCTTGACCTGCAGGAGCAGGTCGCCCTGCGGACCGCCGTGGGATCCGGCGAGCCCCTTGCCACGAACCCGCAGTGTGCTTCCGGACTGGACCCCGGGTGGGATGCGGACGTCGATGGAGACCGGTTCGCCGTCGGGGCTCCCCATTCGAATGGTCTCCATGCCGCCGAACACCGAGGCCGCGAACCCGACTTCGAGCTCGTGTTCGATGTCACGGCCCTTGGTCGGCCCGCCTCGTGGTTCGCCACCACCGAAGCCGCCGAACCCGCCGAAACCACCGAATCCGGAACCACCACCGCCGGCCGAGCGTCCGCGTCGCCCGAACGAGTCGCCGAAGATCGACTCGAAGTCGTCGGGGGAGAGATCCTGCCAGTTGCCGCCACCACCCGCGCCGGATGGGGGCGTGTTGGGGCCGGCATGGCCGAATCGGTCGTACTGAGCCCGTTTCTCGGTGTCGGACAGCACGTCGTAGGCGAGCTGGACCTCGTTGAAACGCTCCGCGGCGTCGTCGGACTTGTTCATGTCCGGGTGGTATTTCCGCGCGAGTGACCGGTGCGCGTTCCGGATCTCTTCCGGGCTCGCGCCTCGCTTCACACCGAGGACGTCGTAATGGTCGCGTTGGTCGGACATGGCGGTCGCCGATTATAGATGACCCGGGACGGGTCGCTCGCCGATTCTCGATGGACCCTCCCGGGGACCCCGCCGGTGCGGTCGGGGTAGCATCCGGGCATGGCAAAGAACGGCGACGTGTCCCTGACGGTGATGGCTCCCGACGTTTCAGGAGGTGCTGGTGACGGCCGGCCTCGCAAGAGTCGGATGGAAGGGCGTCGGTTCCTCGTCCTGCTGGTGATCCAGGCGTTGATGATCGTCCACGTCGTCCAGTGGCTCGTGGTCGGAACCACCCTCGCACCGATCGAGCCGAGCGAATCGATCCAGACGGTCCGGGACGGCGTGATCACCGTCGGCTTCGTCTTCTTCGTGCTGGCGATCGGGTCGACGATGATCTTCGGGCGTTTCTTCTGCGGCTGGGGTTGTCACGTCATTCTGCTGCAGGATTTCTGCGGCCGACTGCTCGCCCGCATCGGGCTCCGGCCGAAGCCGTTCCGATCCCGACTCCTGCTCTGGATGCCGCTGGGACTCGCCCTGTATCTCTTCGTCTGGCCGGTGGCGTACCGATTCCTGATCGCCCCCTGGGTCGGCGGCGTCGCGCCGTGGCCGGGTTGGTCCTGGCAGGTGGTCACCNAGGACTACTGGGCGACGTTCCCNGGNCTGCTGATGGGGATTCCCTTCNTGCTGGTCTGNGGNTTNCTCACCGTNTANCTGCTNGGNATGAAGGGGTACTGCACCTACGCCTGTCCGTACGGCGGNTTCTTCGCNCCCGCGGAACAGGTNGCGCCGATGCGGATCCGNGTCAACGACGACTGCGAGCATTGCGGTCACTGCACNGCNGTCTGCACCAGCAACGTCCGGGTGCACGAGGAGGTCGANCNGTTCGGCATGGTGGTGGACCCGGGATGCATGAAGTGTCTCGACTGCGTCAGCGTCTGTCCGAACGACGCGTTGTCGGTCGGGATGGGTCGTCCGGCGATCTCGGTCGATGCCGAAGAGCGTGCCGCGAAGCCCGCGACCGCTCGATTCGACATGACCTGGCCCGAGGAGATCGTGTTCGCCTGCATCGCGCTGGGACTTCTGCTCTCGATCCGCGGGGCGTATTCGCTGCCGCTGCTCTTCGCGAGCGGCACCGCGGCCTGCGGGACCTGGATCGTCTGGAAGGCCTGGCGAGTGCTTCGTGATCGGAATGCATCGCTGCATCGCACGCCGCTCAAGCGGGACGGTCGACTGCGGCCGGCGGGCGGGGGCCTGCTGCTGTTCGCGGGTCTGCTCCTGGTCTTCTCCGGCTGGCTGGGTACCGCCAACATCGCCGCCGCCATGGCCTTCCGCTACGACGACCGCGTCATCATCCCGCCCTCGATCGTCTTCTCGGAGGGCTACGTGGTGCCCGAGTCCGACATGATGAGCGATGCCGAGGCGAGCCTCGAGTGGTACGACCGCGCCGCCTTCGTCGGCGACGGCGGCTGGTCGCCGATCCCCGCGTATCGCGAGATGATCTCGGTTCGAAAGGCGTGGCTGCTCTCGGCGATGGGACGCTTCGACGACGCGGCGGCGGAACTCGACGACACCGTCGACCGACTCGGCATGACCGAGGATCTCGCCATGGGACGAAGCCGACTGCTTCGCGTCCAGGATCCCCGGGTCGTCGACGGGTGGTACGGCGAGGTGCTCGACGAGCATCCGAGCTGGATGCGACTCCGCGATGAACGCGTGATGTGGCGGTACGAGCAGTTGTCGACGGAATCGGCGATCGAAGAGGCCCGGGCGGGCGTCGAGGCGATGCCCGACGAGCTTCTTCCGCTCCGTCGACTCGCGGTCCTTCTGGTGGATCACGGTGGTCCCGAGGAGTGGCGGGAGAGCGCGGAGATCACCGAACGCACCCTGCTGATCGAACCGGAGAACCCCAACGCGCTTCGCGCGCTCGCGCTGGCGCGGGCGAAGTCGGGCGACCTGGAGAGCGCGGAGGTCGCCATGCGGGCGGCCGTCGAGCTGGTGCCGACGGACTGGCAGCTGCGTCACCAGTTCGCCCTGTTGCTGTTCGAGCGCCGCTCGATGCCGGCCGCCGAGGCGGCGCTGGCCGAATCACTTCGTCTGTGGGAGGCGGCCGGTGGCGAGGAGGCCGGCCCCCGTCCGGCGCTTCCGACGCCGGTCGAAGGTCCATCGCGCCCGCCGGGGGCCTGACGGCGCTCGGAAGAGGACGGTGGTTCGAACGGCACGTCGCGGGTTCGCCCGTCTCAGGTGCGGGCGGCGGCGTCGAGGCCGGTGAGGAGCTGATAGAGGTCCTCGCCGCAGTCGGCCGAGTACGCGCGGCTTCGCACGGTGGGATCCGACATGAACTTGCTGATCCGGCCGAGGGCCTGGATGTGATCGGCGATGCGATCCGCGGGGCTCGCGAGGAGCACGATCATTCGAACGGGCTCGCCGTCGATCGCTTCGAACTCCAGCGGCGTCTCGGGGATGCCGATGCTCATCGTGATCTCGCGGACGCCCGGGCACTTCCCGTGAGGGATGGCGAGCCCTTCCCCGATGCCGGTCGATCGCTGGCCTTCGCGTTCCCAGACCGCCTTGCGGAAGTTCTCCGGATCGGTCACCGACGAGGACGTGCAGACGAGGTCGCACAGTTCGTCGATCGCCGACCGCTTGGAGTCCCCGTCGAGCGGGACCTTGATGAGCTGGGGCTTCAGGATCGAGGAGAGTTCGAAGGCCACGTTCAGGACTCCACCGGGTCGATGCTCGCGCGGCGGACGCCACGCGGGGGAATCCGACGATCGTACCATCCTCCCGTCCGGATTTCGCGTTTGTCCTGAAAACGGACGCCCGATTCAGGATCAGGTCGCGTCGGGCATCAGCTCGGCATCGGTCATGTCGTCCGCGTCGGTGCTTTCCGGGCGTTCGGTGTCCACGAGGACCGCGTGGAAACTGCCGTCGTGGATCGCGGTGAGGGGGTCACCGGGCCGGCCGGCGGGGAATCGCTGGGCGGCGTGCTTCGACTCGAGGCCGAATCGTCGCTCCATCCACGCGACCATGCGGCGGTTCTCGGTCGGTTCGAGGCTGCAGGTCGAGAACAGGATCGCGCCGCCCGGTGCGAGGAACGGCTTGGTCTCCCGGACGATCTTCCGCTGCAGGGTCGCGATCGAGGCGAGGGACTCCCGGCTGAAGCGGTACTTCGCCTCCGGGCGCCGAGGAAGGACGCCGGTGTTCGTGCAGGGGACGTCGAGGGCGAGCAGATCCACGCGTCCGATCACGTCCTTCAGTCCTTCGGGGCGGACCACTTCCACGGTCGGGTGGCCTTCAAAGGCCCGCTCGAGATCGGTGAAGCGAAGGGGATCGACCTCGGTGGCCAGGATTCTCGCCTCGGGGAAGGCGCCGGCGAGTTGCTTCGTCTTGGTGCCACGCCCCGCGCAGTAGTCGAGGATCACGGTCGGTTCGAGCCCGGCCGCGCCGGCGACCGGCTCCGCGCTCGCGGGATCCTGGATCCGACTTCCGGGATGTCCGGCGAGGAACTCGCGGACATTCACCTTGCCGGGGTCGAGCACGAAGAATCCGGGGCGGTCGTGTGCGACGAGGGGACCGTCCGGACCGGCGTCCGATCGCAGCGTCTCGGGGTCGTCCGCGGTCACGCAGATCGGTGGTCGAACCAGATCATGGAGACAGAACTCGCGGGTCATGGCGAAGCCGTGGGCCGCGATCCAGTGGATCACCAGATCGTCGCCATGGCTCGTCTGCTCCCCGAGGCGGCTGACCTCCTCCTCGGCGAACACGGGTTCCGCCAGTCGGATCACCCGGCCATCGCCGAGGGGAAGTCCGTTCCTCGCGGTCCGGAGTTCGGTGGTTTCGGGATCATCCGCGGCGAGGGTCTCGAGCCGCAGCGCCGCGACCTTTCGAAGCACGGCGTTGACGAGTCCCGCCACCTTCTGGTGGAGGTTGCGGCGGACCCGGCCGACCGCCTCGTTGATCGCGGCGTGATCCGGGACGCCGTCGAGCAGCAGGATCTCGGCGGCGCCGGTCAGCAGGGCCGCGCGAACCGCGGGTTGAAGCGTCGGCCAGCCGCGATCGAGTTGCGAACTGACGATCGTCTCGAGGGTGATCCAGCGTTCGAGCACCGCGGACTCGAGCGCCCGGGCGAACGCCGTGTCACGAGGTTCGAGGCCGCGGGTGTCCACGCTGCCGAGCGGCAGTTCCGGGAACCGCTGCACGAGCTTGACGAGTCGCTCGTGAACGCGTTCCCGCGGGCCGTCGACCCGGACGGGAGGCGATGCGGATCGCTCGTCTCGAGAATGTTCCCGGTGACGTCCTCGTCCACCGTTCTGACCGGAGGGGCGGTTTCCGTAGGGGCGTCGTTGGTTCATGGGGTCAGGAGGTCACCGTCGCGGCGGCGGCCGCCGACTTCAGGGCCGCGGCCTTGTCGGTCCGCTCCCAGGTGAACGTGCCTTCGCCGCCCTCGCCGGGTTCGCGGCCGAAGTGACCGTGGGCGGCCGTGGCGCGATAGATCGGCTTGAGCAGGTCGAGATCACGGATGATGCCGGCCGGGGTGAGATCGAAGTGTTCGCGGACGATCGCTTCGATGGCGGCTTCGTCGATGGTCGAGGTGCCGTTGGTGTCCACGAGGACGGAGGTCGGTTCCGCGACGCCGATCGCGTAGCTCAACTGGACCTCGCACTCGTCGGCGAGTTCGGCGGCCACGATGTTCTTCGCGATGTAACGCGCCATGTACGCCGCGGAGCGGTCGACCTTCGAGGGATCCTTGCCGCTGAACGCGCCGCCGCCGTGACGGCCTCGGCCGCCGTAGGTGTCGACGATGATCTTCCGTCCGGTGAGGCCGCAGTCGCCGTGGGGCCCGCCGAGTTCGAACTTGCCGGTCGGATTGACGTGCACCACGATGTCGTCGTTCCACCAGGTGCCGAGCACCGGCTTGATGACGTGTTCGATGATGGCGGCCTTCAGTTCCGCCTGCTTCGCCTCGCCGTTCCACTCCGGACCGTGCTGCGTCGAGAGCACGACGGTCCGGACCGCGGTCGGGCGGCCTTCGTCGTATTCGACGGTGACCTGGCTCTTCGCGTCGGGACGGAGATGGGGGATCGCCTCGGACTGGCGGACTTCGGCCTGTCGGGCGACCAGCTTGTGGGAGAGGTCGATGGGAAGCGGCATCAGCGAGTCGGTCTCGCGACACGCGAAGCCGAACATCAGCCCCTGGTCTCCGGCGCCCTGCTCGGACGGATCGCCACCCGCCTTGTGTCGATCCACGCCCTGGTTGATGTCGGGGCTCTGCTGGTCGAGCGAGACGAGGACCGCACAGCTGCGTCCGTCGAGTCCCTTCGCCGCATCGTCGTAGCCGATCTCCTCGGCGGTCTTGCGGATGATCTCGGCGATCTCCACGTAGCCGTCGCAGGTGACTTCGCCGGCGACCACCGCCATGCCGGTCGTGACCATCGTCTCGCAGGCGACTCGGCAGTTCGGGTCGACGGCGATCATGGCGTCGAGCACGGCATCCGAGATCTGGTCCGCGAGCTTGTCGGGATGGCCCATCGAGACGGATTCGGAGGTGAAGAAGTGCGGGCGGTTGGTCATGGGTTCNGCCTGATCGGTAANTAGTGTCGAGCGATTGATCCATTGANCGGATCAATGGATATTCCTGAGGTCCGAGGGTACTTNCTNTAGACCNGCGACGCGAGGTCGAATTGTGACCGAATTGCAACNGGCGTGCACGTNCGGGTCGGTGCGTGAGAGGCCGGCNAGCNGNGGATCAGCGTTGNTCAAATGNACGNCCGATAACCAGATGTNGATGGGAGAATCGGTACGGAACTCACGAATGCAACCGATCCGGAGGTCGTCCGGCGGAGAAGAGAGTGTTGGGTCGTCGCCGCTTGAATCGCGGGCTACCCTTCATTCCCACGCACTGGCCGGACGATTCGGGCCGTGTGATGCAGACTCGTCGGACGCCGCAGACATGAGCAGATCGAAACTGATGCCGGCCATTCTCGCCCTCGGCACGCTGACCACTTCGTCGGCGATGGCCTCGGAGGTCGTCATCGGAGATCCCGTCCGGGTCATCCTCAGAACGGCCCCGGACGTCCGGATCCACGAAGACCGGGAGGGCGGTTTCTGGCTCGTTCCCGATGCGGCCCGAGCAAGACTCACGACCGCCGACCTGATCGCCGCCCGACTGATGCGGGATCAGCTGTTCGAGATGCAGGCGACCGAGCTTCGTCCGCTCTTCCAGACACCACCCGCGAACGACGTGCTGGCGAGGGCGAACCGCCTCGACCGGTACTTCATCGTCGAGTTTCCGAACGCCGCGTCCGCCGACGCCGCGATCCACGTGGTGGGTGACCTCGCCGCGATCGGCGGTCCCGTCGAGGCGATCGAACTCGACGCTTCCGGTGGCGTCGCGGCGCCGCCCGACGATCCGTGGTTCGGCTTCCAGTACGGCGTCCTGAACACCGGACAGAACGTCGCCGGCCAGGACGGCATCGTCGGCGCCGACGTCAACGCGGTTCCCGCATGGGACTGGACGGTCGGATCCGAGGACGTGGTCGTCGCGGTGCTCGACTCCGGCGTCGATTCCCACGTCGAATTCGACGACCGACTCCTGCCCGGCTGGAACGTTCCGGACGCGAACGACCAGTTCGACGACGAATGCGGAAGCCACGGAACGCACGTGACCGGCATCCTCGGCGCTCGCGGCGACAACGACGAAGGCATCGCCGGCGTCGCGTGGCGGCCGCGGATCATGCCGGTGGTCGTCACCAACGGCTGCACGGGTCTCGAGAGCTGGGTGGCGGAGGGAATCGTCTGGGCGGTCGACCACGGCGCCGACATCATCAACATGAGCCTCCAGTATTCAGCGGGTACCGAAGCCTTCGCCGACGCGGTCGCCTACGCCGACGCCGCCGGGGTCATCCAGATCGCCGCTGCCGGAAACACCGGTCAGGCGAACGACGTGCAGGCACCGGCCCGATTCCCGCAGACGATCGCGGTCGCGGCGACCGACAACCGCGACCGGCACGAGTCGTTCTCGAGCGCCGGTCCGGAGATCGATCTCGCCGCCCCGGGCTGGCGGATCTACTCCTGCGTCGGCTCGTCCTCCTACGGCTACAAGTCGGGCACCAGCATGGCGGCACCGTTCGTGACCGGCGCGGTCGCCCTGATGAAGACCGTCGCCCCCGATCTCGATCCCGTCACCGCGAAGGTCATGCTGATGATCCACGCGGACGACGTCGAGTCGCTGGGCTTCGATGATCTGACCGGCACCGGTCGGCTCGACGTGGAAGCCTCGCTGCTCGCGCTCGATCCGCAGCCGCCCGCCCCGGGCGATCTCAACCGGGACGGCGTCGTCGACGGCGAGGACTTCGGAATCATGCTGACGGGCTGGGGACCCTGTCCGTCGGACTGCGAGGAGACCTGCGTCGGCGATCTCAACGGCGACTGCCGGATCGACGGGCTCGACCTCGGACTTCTCTTCGTCGACTGGACCGGCTGAGCCCGGCGATCACCCCGTCTCGCGACGGACGACGATCGCGGCGATGATCTCACGGCGGCGAACCGGCCCGAGGCAGGGCCGGTGGGAACGCCGCTCGAGACCACCTCGGATCCAGTTCCATGAACGACGTCGTCGACCTGCTCGCCGCACACCGCTCGGTTCGCCGCTTCAAGCCCGATCCCGTGCCCGAAGAACATCTTCAGGCCGCCGTCCGGGCCGGCCGGCAGGCGGCGACGAGTTCGAACATCCAGGCCTATGCCGCGATCCGCATCACCGACCGGGCGGTTCGAGATCGACTGGTCCCGCTCACCGGTGGGCAGGAGAAGGTCGCCGCCTGCCCGCTCTTCCTCGTGATCTGCGGGGATGTCCGGCGACATCGGCTGCTCGCGGCTCGCGCGGACGTGCCGCACGCGTCGAATCTCGAGGGATTCATGCTCGCGGTGATCGACGCGACCCTGTTCGCGCAGAACATGGTGGTCGCGTTCGAGTCCATGGGGTACGGAACGTGCTACATCGGCGGGCTTCGCAACGATCTGCCGGCGCTGCACGAGGTCCTTCGCACGCCCGAGGGCGTCTGGCCGCTCTTCGGGCTCTGCATCGGGATGCCGGATCAGGAGACCTCGGTGCGTCCACGGCTCGCCCCCGAGGCCGTGCTCTTCGATGATGCCTATCCCGACGATGACGCCGTGCTCGCCGCCGTGGACGACTACGACCGGACCATCGGCGACTGGTATCGAGCCAACGGCATGAAGACGCCGGACTGGTCATCCCGGATCCAGCGGCACTTCGAGGAACTCCATCGGACCGGGAATTCCGCCTGGTACCGGGACGCCGGAGCGTCTTTCGACTGATTCGCCGTCATCGAAGGCGATAGGATGTCCCAACCGATCGGCCATGTTCGCGACGATGCTCGTCGGCGAACCGACCGGTCAAAGGAGTGCTTCGGATGCTCGTGAAGGTGACGCTCGCCCGACTGCTGATTCGCGAAATGGCGGATTCGCAGTTCGTCACGCTCCAGGAGGAGGGCGGCGATCGCATGTTCCCGATCGCGATCGGTCTCCCCGAAGCCTTCGCGATCGAGCGTCGCCTGCGAAAGACCCCGATCCCCCGTCCCCAGACCCACGATCTGCTCGGCAACGTGATCGAACTCCTGGGCGGGACGCTCGTCCAGATCGTCATCCACGCCCTCGAAGAGGGGACCTTCTTCGCGAAGCTCGTGATCCGCCAGGGCGACGAGATGGTGGAGGTCGATTCGCGGCCGTCCGACGCGATCGCCCTCGGTGTCCGCTCGGACGTGCCGATCTTCGTGGTGGATTCGGTGCTCGAAGAGGCGTCCAGCGAACCGACCACCGATCAGCAGCCTCCGGAACATCCCGGATGGATGCCCGACTTCGACGATGCCGAGGACGAGTCCGAGGACGGCGAGGATGGATTCGCGTGAGCAATCGCCCCGACGACGATCTTCACATCGCGCCCCCGACGGCACCCGGCGTGCTCGGCGATCCGATGCCGCAGGGCCGGATTCTCGACACACCGCTTCTCGCGGGCAGGATCAAGCTTCGCGACGACGACTTCATGGTCGACGAGCTGCCCCTGTACGAGCCGCGTGGGGAAGGTGAGCATCTCTACCTCCGTGTCCAGAAACGCGGGCTCGCCCACACCGAACTGCTGGGCATCCTGCGTCGTCACTTCAAGGTGAAGGAGTCGGCGATCGGGGCGGCGGGGATGAAGGACCGCGTCGCGATGACCGGCCAGACGATCTCGATCCATCTCCCCGGCACGCACGGCCCGCCCGCGGAGGTCGCGACCGCGATCGAGGATTCCCGGGTGCAGATCGTCTGGGCGGACTGGCACACCAACAAGTTGCGTCGGGGGCATCTCGCCGGCAATCGATTCTCGATCCGGATCCGAGATCTCGATCCGCTGCAGGCCCCCGCGGTCTGGCGGGCGATGCAGGAGCTCGAAAAGCGGGGGGTGCCGAATCACTACGGCACCCAGCGATTCGGGTATCGCCGCAACACCCATCGCCTCGGGCGGATGATCCTGGCCCGGGACTGGGACGGACTCGCCGCCGAGATGCTCGGCACCACGGGCTCGTGGTTCCCGGCGCACCAGCGAGGCCAGCGCGAGGCGTTCGAAGCGGGCCGGTTCGACGAGGCCGCGAAGGGCTGGGGTCGCCGCGACGTCGCGGAGCGGGGGATGGCCAACGCGATCGCGAAGGGGCGATCCACGGAGGAGGCGGTCGCCACGGTCTCGAGGCAGATGCGCAACTTCTGGGTGAGTGCGCTCCAGTCGTCGATCTTCAACCATCTCCTCGAGGAGCGGATCAAGGCCGGAACGATCGATCGGATCCTCGAAGGGGACGTGGCCTTCCGCCACGACAGTCGTCGAAGTTTCCTCGCGGACGCGGGCATGCTGGAACGAGAGGATCTCGCGGCTCAGGCGGCCGCCTTCGAACTCTCGCCCGGCGGGCCCATCCTCGGGCCGGGCATGCCGCAGGCCACGGGTGCGGTCCTGGATTCCGAACGGGCGGCCTTCGCCGATGCCGGCGTGGATGCGACGGCCTTCGCCGGAGACGGACTGGATTTCAAGGGAACCCGCCGCCCCTACCGGATCCGGATCACGAATCTCGAACTCGACTCCGGCTTCGACGAGCACGGCCCGTACGTTCGGACCGCCTTCGATCTTCCGCGTGGATCCTACGCCACGGTCGTGCTGCGTGAGATCATCGGCGACGACGGTGTCGAGGCGCACCGTCGTGACAAGCGTGACCGGAACGCCTTCAAGAAGGATGAGACCAGGGACGCCTGACCGGACCGGGCCGTTTGAAACGGTCAGTTCGGTCGCCGTCGGCGAATTGTTTCTTTTTCGGCGGCGTTTGTCGTCGGGCCGGACGTGCTATATTCGCCGCGCCGAAGGGTGGGTGTGCCCGGAGGTCCGAAGTCGAAAGGAAGATTCGTCTTGCGAGGATGCCGGTCCCTGATCGCGATCGTCTTCTGCATCGCCCTTGGTGTGACGGCCATCGGTGCGTTCGCCGGCGGTCTGCAGGACGACACCAACGCCTCCGCCGCCGGCCCGCCGGTTCCGCCCGCCCCCGCGCCGGTCCGACAGCCCGACGGTTCGGTCGCCGACCTCGATGCGAAACTGGTGGTCTGCGATCCCGACGCGCCGCCGGTCTCCGGCAGCGGCGTGACGAGCATCTTCGAGCCCGAGTCCCCACCGTCCCGGGAGATCCGCGAACTCGGATTCCTCGTCTTCGCGATCTGCATCGGGATCTTCGTGGTGGTCCAGGGATTCCTGGTGCTCGCGATCGTCCGCGGGATCCGGTCCCGACGGGCCGCCCGGGATGAAGGCGTCTCCGCCGAGCCGACGCAGGTCTACGGCAGCGTCCCGATCGAGGTGGCCTGGACGGTGATCCCGGCCATCATCGTGTTCGTGCTCACGATGGTCACGATCCGGACCATTCGCGACATCGACATCACCTCGCCGCCCGAGGATGCGGTGGAAGTGATCGCGATCGGCCATCAGTGGTGGTGGGAGTTCCGCTATCCCGACGAGGCCGGTGAAGTGGTGACCGCGAACGAGATGCACGTGCCCGCGGGGCGGCCGATCTGGCTCCGGCTCGAGTCCGCGGACGTGATCCACAGTTTCTGGGTCCCGCGACTCGCCGGAAAGATGGACCTGGTGCCCGGTCACACGAACTACACCTGGTTCGAGGCGGAACGGGCCGGAATCTACCTCGGACAGTGCGCCGAGTACTGCGGGACGCAGCACGCCCACATGCTGATCCGCGTCTACGCGGACGAACCCGAGGTCTTCGACGCCTGGCTCGACGACCAGCGGAAGCCCGCGGTCGAGGATCCGGCGGTCGCCGAAGGGCGACGGGTGTTCGCGGAATACGCGTGCCTCAACTGCCACACGGTCGACGGGACGAGCGACGGCATGTTCGGGCCGAACCTCACCCATCTCGCGAGTCGCGACACGATCGGTTCCGGGTTCATTCCACTCGACCGCGCGAACCTGCGGGCCTGGATCGACGATCCGGCCCAGTTGAAGATCGGTTGCAACATGCCCTCCCTCAAGCTCGACGCCGCGGAACTCGACGCGGTGACCGACTACCTCCTGACGTTGAACTGACCGAAAGTCGACCATGAGCACCGCACCACGACATCCGGGACCGGCCTCGCTGCCCAGCCATGGTGGTCGTGGGCGCTTCTGGGAGTCGGTCATGCAGTGGGCGATCTCGGTCGACCACAAGAAGCTCGCCCTCATGTACATCGGGGCGGGACTCTGCTTCTTCCTGGTGGCGGGACTCGAAGCGGCGTTCATGCGGCTCCAGCTGGCGCGGGCCGAGAACGACGTGATCGATCCGGAGACGTTCAACCAGCTCTTCACCATGCACGGCACCACGATGGTGTTCCTCGTCGGCATGCCCATCCTGCTGGGATTCGGCAACTACCTGATCCCGCTCATGGTCGGCGCGCGGGACATGGCGTTCCCCCGGTTGAACGCGTTCGGTTTCTGGCTCTTCATCTTCGGCGGGCTGCTGCTCTACTTCAGCTACCTCGGGGCCGACGGCCTGTACGGTGCCGGCACCGCGCCGGACGTCGGCTGGTTCGCGTACGCCCCGTTGACCAGCCGCACCTTCAGCCGCGGCAACAGCACCGACTACTGGATCCTCGGGATCATGGTCAGCGGTTTCGGCAGCATGACCACCGCGATCAACTTCATCGCGACGATCCTCTGCATGCGTTGCCCGGGCATGACGCTGATGCGGATGCCCATGATCGGCTGGATGATGCTGGTGGTCGCGTTCCTGGTGCTGGTGGCGATCCCGATCCTCACCGGCGCCCAGATCATGCTCCTTCTGGACCGCACGCTCGGAGCGCACTTCTTCGATCCGGAGACGCAGGGATCGGCCATTCTCTGGCAGCATCTCTTCTGGTTCTTCGGGCATCCGGAGGTCTACATCCTGATCCTGCCCGCGTTCGGATTCGTGAGCGAGATCATGCCGACGTTCAGTCGGAAGGTCCTCTTCGGCTATCCGCTGATGGTGGCCGCGACGGTCGGAATCGGATTCATCTCGCTCGGCGTCTGGGCCCACCACATGTTCGTGGTCGGCCTGGGGCCGGTCCTCGACTCGTTCTTCGGCGCGACGACCTTCCTGATATCCGTTCCCACCGGGATCAAGATCTTCAACTGGCTGGGCACGATGTGGGGCGGACGACTCCACTTCACGACCCCGATGCTCTTCGTGACCGGTTTCGTCGCCATGTTCGTGATCGGCGGCCTGACCGGGATCATGCTCGCGACCGTGCCGCTCGACTGGCAGCTCTCCGACAGTTACTTCGTGGTCGGGCACTTCCACTACGTCCTGTTCGGCGGCACGGTGTTCGGGATCTTCGGCGCGATCTTCTACTGGTTCCCGAAGGCGACCGGACGGATGCTCGACGAGCGGCTCGGCAAGTGGACCTTCTGGCTGCTGTTCATCGGTTTCACNCTGACCTTCATGCCGATGCACGTCTCCGGCGCCCTCGGCATGCCGCGGCGGATCTACACCTACGAAGCCGATCGCGGCTGGGAGATCTGGAACCTGATCAGCTCGATCGGCGTGCCGGTGCAGATGGCCGGCGTCGCGATCTTCCTGTGGAACGCGATCAAGTCCCTGCTTCGCGGCCGGGTCGCCGGCGATGACCCGTGGGACGCCTGGACCCTCGAGTGGTCGACGACCAGTCCGCCGCCCGAATGGAACTTCGATCGAATCCCGACCTGCACCAGCGCCCGTCCCCTCTGGGACCGGAAGAATCCGGAGGATCCCGATGCGTATTACGAGTGATCACCGGCGTGGTCCGGCGGGTCGATCCGGACGGGCGGTGCGGGCATGACCGCGCTCCCCGCCAACCAGGAGGCCGGCGTGACGCTTCGGTCACCCCTGTCCCGCGCCAAGGTCGGGATGGCCTGCCTCATCTTCATGGAGAGCGCGATCTTCAGCGCGTTCCTCGTGACCTATCTCTACTACATCGGGAAGAGCCCGGACGGTCCCCAGCCGCTGGAATGCCTCGAACTCGGACTGGTGCTGATCAACAGCGCGTGCCTGATCTCCTCCAGTTTCACGGTGGTGATCGCGGTCCGGGCCCTCGCCCGCGGTGCGATGGGTGCGTTCCGGTTCTGGCTCGCCCTGACCATCCTGCTGGGGATCGAATTCCTCGTCGGCACCGGCTACGAATGGTGGGGGCTCATCGAGGACAAGGGCCTCACCATCCAGTCGAACGCGTTCGGCACGAACTTCTATTCGCTCGTCGGCCTTCACGCCTTCCACGTGATCGTCGGGATGCTGATGCTGGTCGTCATCCTGCTGCTCTCGATCTTCGGATGCATCCGGCCCGATCGCGACCACCAGCGGGTCGACATCGCGACCTGGTACTGGCACTTCGTCGACGTGGTCTGGATTCTCGTCTTCACCCTGGTCTACATCGTCGGCCGGGTGCCGCAGGGAGCGCCGGCATCATGACGGAGCGAGCGGAGCAACGAGACGAACGGGCGGCGCTCGCCCCCCGCGAGGCCCGGGAGATGCCGTACCTCCGGGCGATTCCGCGGCCGACGCCGTGGCCGATCATCACCGCGTTCGGGGTGACCTTCATGTTCGCCGCGATCGTCACCAACATCTTCGTGGTGGTGGTGGGGGCGGTGTTCGCGCTGGTGGGCGTGATCGGTTGGTTCCGCGAGGTCTTCCCGCACGAGAACGTCGAGGCGATCCCGGTCGCGGACTGCGAGATGCCGCTGCCGCCCCCCGAGTTCGCGCCGCGTCCGAAGAAGACGCCCCGCAACGTCGTCCCCGAGCGGATCCATCCGTATCGAAGCGGCGTGAAGGGTGCGATCGCCGGTGCGATCGCGATGGCGGTCGTCGCCGCCGCGTGGGGCGTGATCGACGCCGGAAGTCTCTGGCTGCCCATCAACCTGCTCGCGGGCACCGTGCTCCCCTCCATCGGCGAGGCGACGGAAGCCCAGCTCAAGGCGTTCAACGCGACCTGGTTCGCGACGTCGATCGGTCTGCACGCCTTCCTCAGCCTCTCCGTGGGCATGGTCTTCGTGGTGTCGCTTCCCATGATGCCGCGGCGACCGTTGCTCGCCGGCGGCCTGATCGCGCCGGTCATCTGGACCGGAATCGCGTGGGCGACGCTCCGGGTCGTGAATCCGACGCTCGAGGACTACATCTCGTGGCCGTGGTTCCTCGGAAGCCAGGTGGCGTTCGGGCTGGCCTGCGGGTTCGTGATCTCCCGTGCGACGATGGTGCCGCTCCAGGTGGGCTGGAGCCTCGAGCGACGGATGGGCGTCGAGCGGACGGAGGATGACGAATCGTGAGTCGAACGAGCCGAATCACCAGGGCGATCGGCGCTTCGGCGCTGCTGACGACGCTGGTCGGTGTCGCGCCCTCGGGCTGCGACCGACTTCCCGGCAAGCCGCCTCCGTATCCGCCGCCGGTGGTGTCGGCCTCGACGCCCGCCGGATTCCAGGCGACGTGGACCGACCGGTGTTCCGGTTGCCACGGCGCGGACGGCAGCCTCGGCGCCGGGCTTCCGATGCGGAACGGCGACTATCTCATGGCGGTCCCGGAGGACACGATGTTCTCGATCATCCGCGACGGCATTCCGTCCAGCCGGATGCCCGGCTTCGGCGGCGACGCCATCGGCGGACTCGACGACGAGGTCATTCGGGCCTTCGTCCAGGGCATGCGATCCGAATGGGGCGACGCCGGCGTCAAGGGCGTGTCGCGGGGGATCCCGTGGAAGGTGGACGCCGCCGACGGGGATCCGGCCCGTGGTGGCCGTCTCTTCGCGGCGAACTGCGCGTCCTGTCATCCGTCGGACGAACCGGCGGACCGCGCCGTCGATCCCGGCCCCGACCCGCTGGTCGCGGGAAGCGTGACCGACCCCTTCTACCTGCGACTGGTCAGCGACCAGCATCTGCATTCGAACATCGTCTTCGGCCGTGCGGATCTCGGCATGCCCGGTGCCGCCGGTCCCTTCCGCGGGCCCGATGGAAAGACGGTCGAGGGGGTGCTCGACGCCGGTGACGTCGCGGACCTCGTCGCCTATCTCGGTGCGGGCCGTTCCAGCCTGCCCTCCGGTCCTGAAGTGAAGGATGGTGCCCCATGACCAATGAGAACCACGAGTCGCATGAGACCGACGAGACCGGAGGCGACGCCCCGTCGCCGTGCGAAGGTTGCGAAGGCGCGAAGAAGGGTCGTCGCGGCTTCCTGTTCGCCGCCGGCACCACGCTGCTCACCGTGGGCGGCGGGCTCGCCGCGATCCCCATCGTCGGCGTCGCGATCGCGCCGGCCGAGGCGAGCGATCCCAATCGATGGGTCTCGCTCGGCAAGCCCACCCGCTTCAAGCCCGGCGAGACGGTGCTGGTGAAGTTCACGAACCCCTGGGACTCCCCGACCGACGGCGAGACCAACAAGAACGTCTGCTACGTCCGGTGCATCGATCCCAAGACCTTCCAGGTCTTCGCGGTCAACTGCGCCCACCTCGGCTGCCCCGTGGAGTGGTTCGCCCAGTCGCGACTCTTCATGTGCCCGTGTCACGGCGGGGTCTACTACGAGGACGGCTCGCGGGCGTCCGGCCCGCCGCCGCGCGGGCTCTTCGAGTACGAGTGGCGGATCGACGGCGAGAGCTTCGAGATCCTCGGTGGGCGACTGCCCGGCCTGCAGGAGACGACCTGACATGAAGCAGGAAGGCAACGTCAGGAAGAGTCTCGACTGGGTCGACGACCGGACCGGACTGGTCTCGGTCGCCGAGCATGCGATGTTCCACAAGGTGCCGCGCAGCGCGAAGTGGTGGTACGTCTTCGGCAGCGCCACGCTGATGTTCTTCATGGTGCAGCTGGTCACGGGGATCCTCCTCACCACGATCTACGTTCCGAGCGCGGCGGAGGCCTACCAGAGCCTCATCTACATCGATCAGCGGATCCCCATGGGCTGGATGCTCCGGGCCCTTCACGGGTGGAGCTCGAACGCGATGTGCGTGATGATGCTCATCCACATGACGCAGGTGTTCCTGCACGGCACCTACAAGTTCCCGCGGGAACTGACCTGGGTCGCCGGGGTCTTCCTCTGTCTCACCACGCTCGGACTCGCGTTCACCGGCCAGATCATGCGGTGGGACGCCAACGCGTACTGGGGGCTCGGCATCGGTGCCGCGATCGTCGACCGGGTCCCGTTCGCCGGCAACTGGCTTCGTTCGGTGGTTCTCGGCGGACCCGACATCTCCGGTGCGACGCTCAGCCGGTTCTTCGCGCTGCACGTGTTCGTTCTTCCCGGGACCCTCATCGGCCTGATCGGCGTCCACCTCATCCTCGTCCTCAAGGGCGGGATCAGCGAGATGCCCAAGGTCGGCCAGCCGATCGAGCCCGAGACCTACCGCGAGGAATACGAGAAGCGGGTCAAGAAGACCGGTGTNCCGTTCTTTCCCGACGCGGCTCGACGCGACATGGTCTTCTGCGGCGCTGCGCTGATCGCGCTGATCGGCATCGCCTCCTGGTTCGGACCCATCGGGCCCGGGCCGCTGCCCGATCCGCAGAGCATCGAGGTCGCACCGCGTCCCGACACCCTGTTCCTCTGGCTGTTCGCGGTGCTGGCCCTGCTGCCGCCGCAGACCGAGACGTTCCTGATCCTGGTCGGACCACCGGTCGCGATCGCGCTGCTCGCCGCGCTGCCGTTCCTCTCGCCGACCGGCGAGCGGGCCCCGTCGCGACGCCCGCTCTCGGTGATCATCCTCTGCATCATCGTCACCGCGCTTCTCGTGCTCACGTGGCTCGGCATCGGTTCTCCCTGGAGTCCGGTGATGAAGGCGTGGACCTCGATTCCCACGCCCGTCGAATACGTCCGGCACCGCTCGCCCCTCGAACTGCAGGGAGCGATCCAGCTGCAGTACGCCCAGTGCCGCAACTGCCACTCGATCGGCGGGGAGGGCGGCAAGCGCGGTCCGGCCCTCGACGACGTCGCGACCCGGTTGAACTGGGATCAGCTGGTGCGTCAGATCCAGCAGGGCGGCGGGAACATGCCGGCGTACGGCAAGAACCTGAGCAGCGCGGAGACGCAGGCGCTGGTCGCGTTCCTGTCGACGCTCGACGGCGGAGACCTGCCCGCGACGATTCCCGGCGCGATGGAGCGACAGCCCGGTCGGGATGAATCCCCGACGGTCGAGCCCACCGCGCCGCTCGACGAGACCGATGCGTCCGTCGCATCAAGGTGACGGGAGCGGACCCCGACCATGTCACTCGCGTCGTTCGGCATGATCTCGCCGGGTGAACTCTTCGCGGCGACGGTGGGGACGGCGCCGTGGACGGCGTTCGCCGCCGTGGTCTCGATCTCCATCTACGTGACGGGCCGACGTCGACTGAGACGTGGGGGACCACGGACCGCGACGCGCTTCCCAGGGTGGCGCCTCGCGGCGTTCGTGTTCGGTTGGATCGGACTGTTGACGGCGATCGCGACGCCGCTCGACGCCGCCGCGGAGCGGACGCTGTCGGCGCACATGATCCAGCACATGCTGCTCGCGCTGGTGGTGCCCCCGCTGTGGTGGTTCGGCGCTCCGGCGATGCCGATGCTGATGGGACTCCCCCGATCGATCCGATCGGGGCTCGTCGGTCCGCTGCTGGCGGCACGCCCGGTGCGGAACACGATGCGGCGAATCACGCACCCCGTGGTGGGGTGGACGACCATGGCGGCCGCGACGCTGGGCTGGCACGTTCCGGCGGCCTACGAACTCGCGATCCAGGATCCCGCGTGGCATCTCGTCGAGCATCTCACCATGCTCGGGGCGGGACTCCTCTTCTGGTTGCCGGTGGTCCAGCCGTTCCCGATCCGGTCGCCGTGGCCTCGCATCGCGATGATCCCGTACCTGGTCACCGCGGACATCGTGAACACGGTGGTGAGCGCGGCGCTCGCGTTCGCGAGCGGGCCCGTCTACGGGTGGTACGCGACGGTCTCGGCGGCGCACGGGGTCGACGCGACCCGCGACCAGCAACTCGCCGCGGGCCTGATGTGGGTGCCCGGGAATCTCGCGTTCCTCGTGCCCGCGATGGTCATCACGGCGCGNTGGCTGCTNGGACGNTCGGCGGTCGACCGCACCCCGGTCGCGACCGCGACCGCCGCCGGCGTCGCGCTCCGGGTGCTTCCCGNGGTGCCGGACCGGGGCGATCTCCTCCGGACGCCGTTGCTCGGCCGCCTGCTGGGGTCCGCCCGGTTTCGTCTCGGTCTCCGGCTGGCGTCGCTCGCGGTGCTGCTCGCGATCGCGATCGACGGCGTCTTCGGCCCGGACGAATCGCCGATGAACCTCGCCGGCACGCTTCCCTGGACGCACTGGCGGGGCGGGGGGGTCCTGCTCGCCCTGCTGCTCGGGAACGTGGCGTGCTTCGCCTGTCCGCTCGTCGCCCCGCGCGGCGTTCTTCGTCGCTGGATCCGTCCGACGCGGAAATGGCCGCGCGGTCTTCGATCGAAATGGCTCGCGGTCGCGTTGGTGATCGTCTGGCTCGTCGTCTACGAGGCGTTCGATCTCTGGGACAGCCCCTTCGCCACCGCCATGATCCTGCTGGGGCTGGTCGGTGCGGCCACGTGCGTCGATCTCCTCTTCGAGGGATCCGCCTTCTGTCGATACGTCTGTCCGGTGGGCCAGTACCAGATGGCGACGTCGACGATGTCGTCCCGGACGGTGTCGGCGCTCGATCCGCGACGGTGCGACGCCTGCACCACCCGCGACTGCCTGGTCGGCGGTCCACGTGGTCCCGGCTGCGGCCTCGACCTCCTGATTCCGAAGAAGTCGGGGAATCTCGACTGCACCTTCTGCCTCGACTGCGTCACCGCGTGTCCCCACGACAACGTGGGGATCGTGCGGCAGGTGCCCGGCGCGGACCTCGCGATGGCGGATGTCCGCAGCGGCTTCGGCCGGCTGGCCCGCCGACTCGACGTGGGCGTGTTGCTGGCGGTCATCGCGATCGGCGGCATCGTGAACGCGGCGGGCATGACGTCGCCGGTCGTCGAGGCGATGGACCGGATCGCGGTCGGGCCGCGTTGGCTGGTCGAAGGCGTCTTCGTGGTCGTCGCGATCCTCGTCGGACTGCTCGGTCTCTCGGTGGCCTCGATCGGCGATCCCGGCGTGCCGCGGGTCGAACGTCTGGTCCGCGCCGGACTCGCCGTGACGCCGCTCGGCACCGCGATGTGGATCGTGCACTTCGGTTTCCATCTGGTGACGGGCTGGCCCACCGCGGAGGCCGCGCTGACCCGGGTCGGACACGACCTCGGGACGACGGCGCAGATGCCGGACCGGATCCTGAGCTGCTGCGTGCCGCCACCGGACTGGATGCTGCCCGCCGAACTGTTCGTGCTCTCGCTCGGACTCGCAGGCAGTCTCGGCGTCGCGTGGTGGGGATGGCGTGCCGCCGCGGCGAACGTCGGATCCGCGACCTCACCCGACGTCGTCACGCGACGCTGGTTGCCGTCGGCGGTGGTGATCGTCGGTCTGTGGGCGATCACCGCCTGGATCGTCTTCCAGCCGATGGAGATGCGCGGCACGTCGGGGTTCATGCCATGAGTTCGATTCGAGCGGGCCATCACCGACGGACGAGACACCCGCGCCGGCGCCTCCGCTGGATGTCGCTGCTGGCGACGATGCCGTTGTGGATCGCGACGGTTCCGGCGCTCGCGGACGGCGGGGTGGTGGTGTGGACCGGACTTCGACTCGATCGACCGTCCGCGGTCATCGTCTCTCCGCCCGCGCCGCGGATCGGCGGAATGGAGATCGCCTGGGTCGGCGTTCGACATCCGGAGGCGTCGGTCACGGCCCGGCACGTCGACGGTGTCGAGGTTCTCGCCGGGTTCGAGCCCGGCCTCCTCGCCGACGAACATCGGGCGCTGCTCGACCTCGCGATTCCGGGGGCCTGGTCGATGCGGTTGGATCCCGACGGCGAGGGCCCCGCGGCGGCGGTCGTCTTCGACGTGGTCGTCGGTGACGCGGTNCCGCCCTGGCGGACGATGTGGCCGGCGATCTTCGCATGGGTGCCGCTGGCCGCGATCGGTCTCGCCGCGGCCTGGCGTCGAACCTCAGTCCGCTGATCCCGACGACTCGAGCAATCCACGGGTTCGCAGCGACGCCCGCATCTGCGGAACGGTCTCGGTCTCGTGATCGATGCGGATCGCGTCCCATCCGCGTTCGAGTGCCGCATCCACGTTCGGTTGAAGATCGTCGAAGAAGACGATCTCCGAACCCGTGACGCCGAGGTCGGCTTCGAACGCCTCGTAGATGCGTGAATCGGGTTTGTGCAGTCGAAGGATGTGGGAGGCGTGACGCACGTCGAGCCTGCTCACCGCAGGATCCTCGAGGAGCATGTCCCAGTGGGAGTGACTGGTGTTCGAGAGACACGCGGTCCGGTGTCCGGCCGCCTGCAGNTCGTCGACCAGTCCGACCGTCCCGCGATAGGACCCGAGGATCCACGCCCGATCGATGCGGGCGACCTCGTCGGGCGTCCAGAGGCCGTCGAACAGTTCGCTCAGTTCGCGTTGGAAGCCGACGCACTCGACTTCTCCACGCTGGTAGCGGGCGATCAGCGCCCGGGCGCGCTCGTCGTGGCCGGGCCGCGGCTGGTGCGTCCGGGGATCGATTCCCGCGGCGGCGCATCCTTCGTTCCAGTCGCGACAGATCCGGACCAGGACGCCGCCCAGATCGAAGCAGATCACCATGATCGCATTCCGTGGTCGTTCCGCATCTTCGGGTCTCGGTTCACGGGGTCACCCGGTGCGTCGCTTTTCGGCGCGACGTCGACGGAAGAAGGCGCGAAGCAGTTCCGCGCAACGCGATTCCTCGAAGCCGCCGATCATCTCGACNCGATGATTCAGTCGTTGATCGCCGGGGATGTCGAAGAGCGAGGTGCACGCCCCGGCCTTGGGATCGAACGCGCCGAAGACCAGNCGCTTCAGTCTCGCGTTGACCAGGGCGCCCGCGCACATCGGACACGGTTCGAGGGTCACCACCATGCTGCAGCCTTCGAGTCGCCAGCTGCCGAGGCGTTCGCCCGCGGCCCGCAANGCGACCATTTCCGCATGTCCGGTNGGATCGCAGCACGCCTCGCGATTGTTCGCCGCCTCGCCGAGGATCTCNTCGCCGCGGAACACCACGGCGCCGACCGGGATCTCGCCTTCGGAGGCCGCCGCCCGGGCGAGTTCGATCGCACGCTCCATCATCCGTGCATCGACGCTGTCGACCCCCGGGTGATTGTCGCTTGCGATTCGTAGCCTGGACATCCATCTTCTCCGGCGAGTTCCGATGCGTCGCTTCACGCCGGCGGACCGGGCGTCGCGACATCCGTTCATCACGACGCCGTGGCGCCGGGATCCTCTCCGCCGGAGTCTCACGACCCCGGCCTTCCGGATCCGTCTTGGTCATCGGTCTCCGGATCGTCGTCCGCCCGATCGGATCGCGGATCCGCATCGGAGTCGGTCACGTNCGAGTCGGTCTGTTCCGAATCGGTGGTCTGCGTCGGGTTCGACGTCCCGTAATCATCGGCGTCGGNCTCGGACCGCCCGCCGAGGGCGCCGGAGATGACATTNCCACCGGCGACGCGGTCCGCGGGGGCGAGGGTGAGCAGGAGGATTCCGAGCTCGTAGAGAAGGTAGAGCGGGATGAAGAGCAGGATCATGCTGATCACGTCCGCCGGCGTCAGGATCGCCCCGAGGATGGCGCAGACCAGCACCGCGTACCGCCGGTTCTTCTTCAGGAAACTGCGGTCGGCGATGCCCGCCCATCCGAGCAGCAGGATCACCAGCGGCATCTGGAACGCCACGGTGACCGCGAGGGCGAGGGTGAGAACGAANCCGATGTACTCGCCGAGTCGGAATTCCTGCGCGATGGTGCCGGCGCGACTCAACGGCATCGAGAGCAGTTCGTAGCGATCGCCGTCGCCGGCCACGGGAACGACNACCATGAGGGACCGGGTGACCGGTTCGATCCACGCCTGGCCCGGCGCGGGGTTCGCCGGTGGTTCGGCGAGCACCGGGAACACGGGGAGGCCGGCGTCCGCCCGTTCCGCGATCAGTTCNCTGGAGTCGGGAATACCGAATGCGTCCGCGGGGCCGGGCACCCCGAACGAGATCAGCACCTGCAGCATCAACGGAAGCATCACCCAGTAGAGGAGGGCGAGCCCGGACGCGGTGAGGAGGGCGCTGCCGGGGATCAGGAAGTGGACGAAGCGTTTTTCCTGCGTGTACAGACCCGGCTCGACGAACTTCCAGGCCTGCCACAGGATCCAGGGGGCGGAGATCACGGCGGCGCCGATGAAGCTGAGTTTNAGGTCGGTGGTCAGGACCTCGGCCGGGCCGAGCGCCTGCAGCCGCGCGGGGAGCCCGTTGGCCTCCATCGCCGCNAGGGCCGGGAGGACGAGCACGCCGCGGATGATCGGGGCGAAGAAGAAGAGNATGACCGACAGCGGAAGCGGGACGACGATCGCGAGGAAGAGCCGTTTGCGGAGCTCCTCGAGATGGTCGCCGAAGCTCATGAGACCGGCGCTGATGCTGATGTCGTTCCGCGGGGGCATGGACCCGGGATTCTAGTGCACCTCGGTCGAATCGACGCCCGATCGGGGGCGGTTCATCCCTCCGGGATCTCGATTCCGAAGAATCGGCCCGCGTTCGCGTCGAGGATCCGCTCGAAGGCCTCCGGATCGCGACCGCGTCGCTTCGCCAGAAAGGCGGCGGTGCAGCCGACGTACCGAGGCTCGTTGGGACGGACGTTCCGGTGGGGTTCCGGGGTCAGGAAGGGGGCGTCGGTCTCGACCATGATCCGGTCGTCCGGGACCAGGTCGCTCGCCCGGGCGACTTCCGCGGCGTTCGANAAGGTGACGATTCCGGTGAACGAGAGCCATCCCCCGAAGTCGAGCACCGCCCGGGCATCGGATTCGTCGCCCGTGAAGCAGTGGAAGACGAACCGGTCGTTGGGGAGGGTCGACGCGTCGAGGATCGGAATGAGATCCTCGAAGGCCTTCCGGCAGTGGACGACGACGGGCTTCGCCAGGCCGGCTTCGGTCCAGGCCTCGATCCGAGCGAGCTGTTCCTCGAGCACCGAACGCTGCAGGTCGCGGGCCGGCTCCGGATAGTGGTGGTCGAGGCCGAGTTCGCCCCACGCGACGCACTTCGGGTGTCGGGCGGCGGTNTCCATGGCGGCCCAGTCGATGGGGCGGTCGCTGTAGAGCGGATGGACGCCCGAGGAGCACCAGACCGAGGCGTGAAGATCGGCGAGACCGGTGAGTCGCGGGAGGTCCGCGGTGGTGGTCGAGATCGAGATGCAGCCACGGACGCCGGCGGCCCGGGCGTCGGCGAGCACCGCGTCGATCCGGTCGTCGAAGCAGTCGAAGGTGAGATGGCAGTGGGTGTCGAACACGTGATGAGGATACGTCTCCCGACCGCGTGACGTCGGGTCGCGGGCGAGTACCATTCTGCGGACGCGGCACGTGCCGCTTCGACGACCGGGACCAACAGGACTTCACACCATGGCCGCCGAAGAGAGCGAATCGAAGAACCCGACCCTCAAGAAGGAACTGAACCTCTTCGGCGTCTTCGCCGTCGCGACCGGCACGACGCTGAGCGCCGGGTTCTTCCTCCTGCCCGGGCTCGCCTTCCAGGAGGCGGGGCCGGCGGTGATCGTCGCCTATCTGGTGGCGGCGGCCATGATGGTCGCACCGATGCTCTGCAAGGTCGAACTCGCGACCGCGATGCCGAAGGCGGGCGGGACCTACTTCTTCCTCGATCGAAGTCTCGGGCCCATCGCGGGCACGATCGGTGGCCTCGGCACCTGGCTCGCGCTGTTGTTGAAGGCGTCGTTCGCGCTGGTCGGCATGGGCGCCTACATCACGCTGTTCTTCGCGGACGCGCCGATCGAGGGGATCGCGGTGGCGCTCGCCCTGCTCTTCGGNGGGGTNAACTTCATGGGCGCAAAGGCGACCACCCGCTTTCAGATCGTGATGGTGATCGGACTTCTCACCCTGCTCAGCTGGTTCATGCTGCAGGGGACGTTCGCGATCGACACCACGCGTTTCGAGGGATTCTTCGACAAGGGTGGTTCGAGCGTGTTCGCGACCGCGGGCCTGGTGTTCATCAGCTACGTGGGCGTGACCAAGGTCGCGAGCGTCGCCGAAGAGGTCGAGAACCCGCAGCGGAACCTGCCGTTGGGGATCTTCATCGGACTGGGCACCGCGGTGGCGGTCTATCTCGTCGGACTGATCGTGATCGTCGGCGTCACGCCGGCGGACGTGCTCGCGAACAGCCTCACGCCGGTCGGCGACGCGGCGAAGGCCTTCGCGGGGACNACCGGCCTGGTGCTGGTGACCATCGCGGCGCTCTTCGCGTTCATGTCGGTCGCGAACGCGGGCATCATGAGTTCCTCGCGATATCCCCTCGCGATGAGCCGGGATCACCTCATCCCCTCGGTGTTTCGCAGCATCAACAAGAACGGGGTTCCGATCGTCTCGCTCGCGTTGACGGTCGGTGCGGTGATCTCGTGCATCCTGTTCATCGACGTGCTGTCGATCGCGAAGCTCGCGAGCGCNTTCCAGCTCGTNCTCTTCGCATTGATCTGCTTCGCGGTGATCGTGATGCGGGAGAGCAACATCGAGTCGTACGACCCGAGCTTCCGGACACCGCTCTATCCGTGGGTGCCGCTCGCGGGAATCCTCGGTCCCTGCTGGTTGATCACGCAGATGGGCACCGGCCCCACGCTCTTCGCGGTCGGCATGGTGGTGCTCGGCGTGATCTGGTTCTTCGCCTACGCGAGCAAGCGGATCGATCGCGGTGGTGCGATCTANCACGTCTTCGCGCGACTCGGCCAGCGCCGGTTCGACGGGCTCGACACCGAGCTCCGCGGGATCATGAAGGAACGCGGTCTTCGCGCCGACGATCCATTCGACGAGGTCGTCGCGACCTCCGAGATCATGGAGGCGGGGGAGGNNATGGNCTTCGACGAGATGACGGCGAAGGCGGCCGAACGCCTCGCGCCGCTGGTCGGCNTCGANGCCGGCCGCATCGCNNCGCAGTTCCTCGAAGGCACGCGGGTNGGTGCGACGCCNGTCACCCGCGGCGTCGCGCTTCCGCATCTCCGACTTCCCGACATCTCCCGACCGTATCTCGTCGTCGTGCGATCGAGGCGAGGCATCTCGATCGACGTCGGGGAGTCGATGCCGTCGACCACGAACCATCAGGACGTGCGTGCGATCTTCTTCCTGGTGAGTCCCGCGGGCGACCCCGCGCTGCACCTTCGGATCCTCGCGCAGCTCGCCGGCTGCGTCGAACAGGAGGGATTCCAGGACGCCTGGACGTCGGCCCGAAGTCATCAGGCCCTTCGGGAGGTCCTCCTGCGGGACGATCGGTACCTCTCGCTGGTCCTCGAGCCCGGATCACCGGCGGAGGCGATCGCCGGTCTCAAAATTCGCGAAGTCGAATTTCCGGCGGGATCGCTCGTCGCCCTGGTTCGCCGCGGAAGCCGAACCCTCGTGCCGACCGGGAATCTTCAGCTGGAGTCCGACGACCGGTTGACGGTCATCGGCGACGAGGAGGCCATCGCGACCCTGAAGACGACCTACCTGCCCGAGCCGCCGGCGGCACCGTCAGCGTGATTTGAGCCGATAAAAAGCGGTTTTCAACGGCCTCGGATGGGGGTCTCGGGCCAGGCCGGAAGTCAGAGGTCGGCTTGAGATCGCACCGGCCCGGGTTCCGCGAGCGATTGGTCGAGGCCCCCGGGGGTGGTTCCGGTCGAAAGGGACCAATCTCAAATATGACGATGGAATTGTCTTCATTCGCGGTTGAACGGTGGCTCGGTCGATATCCTGACACCCGCACTCGGTTCAAGAACGGCTGATTCGCTCACCCGTTTCTTTGTTGGAAGCGAGTCGGTCATTGACCCCCATCATCAAGTGGGGATAAAATGGAATGTTCAACTTCGTGAAAAAAGGAACGAAGTTCGCCGCCGCCACGTCACCCCGGCGGCACCCGTCCAGGCCGATGTCACGGACCCACTCGCGATGAGCAGATTTCTTTTCCCTCGTTGGAGCAACGCCCTCCTTCCCACCCTCGCGGTGGTCGGTGCGCTCCTTCCTCTCTACGTCGTCATGTTCGTGGCGTACGGGTTCAGCCCGAAGACGCTCGAAGTCGGCTACCAACCGACCCAACCGGTTCCGTTCAGCCATGCGCTGCATGCCGGTGAACTCGGCATGGACTGTCGCTACTGCCACAACACGGTGGAATCCGCGGCGCACGCCGCGGTGCCGCCGACCCAGACCTGCATGAACTGCCACGCCGGCGTCAGGCCGGAGAGCCGCAAACTCGAGAAGGTGATCAACAGCTACGAGACCGGCGAGGCGATCGAGTGGGTGTGGGTCAACCGCATCGCCGACTACGCCTACTTCAACCACGCGGCGCACGTGAACCGCGGCGTCGGTTGCGTCGAGTGCCACGGACGGATCGATCAGATGGAGGTCGTGGTCCGCCACGAGCCCCTCTCCATGGGCTGGTGCCTCGAATGCCACCGCGACCCGGTGGACCGACTTCGGCCGGTCTCCGAAGTGACCAACCTCGCCTACGACCAGCGGACCGAACTCTCCTACGAGGAACGTGTCGCGCTGAAGGACCTCTACCACATCAACCCCTCGGAAAACTGCTCCACATGTCATCGCTGAACCAAGGCGAGGAACGTCCCGAGGCCACCGGCTGCGAACGAGACGACGTCCCTGCGGCGCCGGCTCGTCGCGCGTACTGGCGAAGTCTCGACGACCTTCAGGACACCGAAGACTTCCGGGCGTGGATGCACCGGGAATTCCCCTCGGACGCCGACCTGCTCGCCGGCGAGGACCGTCGGCAGTTCATGAAGGTGATGGGCGCCTCGTTCGCCCTCGCCGGACTGGGCGTCGCGGCGTGTCGCCGGATCCCCGAGTCGCACATCGTTCCCTATTCCGCGCGTCCCGCGGGTCGCGTGCCCGGGAACCCGGTGTACTTCGCCTCCGCGTGCGAACGCGGCGGCGTGGCGAAGGGGGTGCTGATCAAGAGCATCGACGGTCGGCCCATCAAGCTCGAGGGAAACCCCGACCACGCGACCTCCGTCGGCGCCTGCGACTCGATCACCCAGAGTGGGATCCTCGAAGCGTACGACCCGCACCGAAGCCGTTCCGTGCATCGCGACGGTGAACCCTCCGACGCCTCGGCGTTCACGACCTGGTCGGACCAGCGATTCGGCATCGAGCTTCGAAAGTCCGGCGGCGCCGGGCTCGCGATCCTCGCGGAGGCCACGGGAAGTCCGAGCATGGACCGCATGCGGGCCGACTTCGTCGCCGCGTTCCCCAAGGCGACCTGGCATGAATGGGAGCCGATCACCGGTGATGCGGAACGTGCAGGCACCGAACTCGCGTTCGGCGCTTCGTATCGTGCGCACCCGATGCTCGACGAGGCGGACGTCGTGGTCTGCCTCGACGCGGATCTGCTGTCGACGCATCCGAACGCGAACCGGCTCGCCCGCGACTGGGCGTCGACTCGACGGCTCGATGCGGCGGACCCCGCGGACCAGCAGCTCAGTCGCGTCTACGCCGTCGAAGGCGTGCTCTCGATCACCGGCATGAACGCCGACGATCGGATGGCGGTCCGCAACGGCGATGTCGCCGCGGTGGCGGCCTCGATCGCCCTCGGCCTCGGTGTCTCGATGAACGGGCTCGAGGACCTCGCGGGCACCGCGACCTTCGAGGGCCGGAACGCCGAGATCCTGGCCGCGATGATCCGCGACCTGAAGGCGAATCCCGGCAAGTCCGTGGTGACCGCCGGTGGAGGCCAGCCCCCCGCGGTGCACGCGATGGCCGCCGCGATCAACGACGCCCTCGGGAACACGGGCAAGACGGTGACCTACACCGCCGATTCCGCGCCGTCCCGGACCGCGAGCATCCGCTCGCTGGCCGATTCGCTCGGCGCCGGAACCGTGGAGACGCTGGTGGTCATCGGCGGAAACCCGGTCTATGACGCACCGGCCGATCTCGACTTCGCCACCGCGATGGGTCGGGCGAAGGAGACCGTCCATCTCTCGTTGCGGGCCAACGCGACCTCCGCGGTCTCGACCTGGCACCTGCCGCGAACGCACTTCCTCGAGAGCTGGGGCGATGTCCGCGGCTACGACGGCACCATCTCGGTGGTGCAGCCCACCATCCAGCCCATGATGCCGCTCGAGCAGAAGGGCTGGAGTCCGATCGAGCTGCTCGCCCAGCTGTCCGGAGCCGAGCCGAAGGAGGGTTACTCCATCGTGCGGGCCACGGAGTCGGCGCGATCACGCACGACCGGCACCACGTTCGAATCGCACTGGCGCGAGATCCTCGATGCCGGAATGATCGCGGACACCGCCTGGCCGATCGCCACGCCGAGCCTCGACGCGGGTCGGGTCGCCGGTGGCGTTTCGAGCCTCGCCGCGGCGAGGTCCAAGGTCGCCGCCGACGATCTCGAACTCGTCTTCACCACGGACGCNCGGGTCTACGACGGTCGCTTCGCCAACCTCGGCTGGCTNCAGGAGCTTCCCGANGCGGTGACCAAGATCACCTGGGACAACGCCCTCCTGATCAGCCCCTCGCTCTACAAGGCCCGTGGACTGAAGACCGGCGACGTCGTCTCGGTGAAGGTCGACGGACGCGAGATCGAAGCCGCGGTCTTCCCCGTTCCGGGAATGGCCGCCAACACCCTCGCGATCGCGCTGGGCTGGGGACAGGGCGCCGACGCCGGNCCGATCGCGGAGAACGCCGGTTTCGACGCCTACCCGGTCCGGACGACCACCGCCTCGTGGATCGCCGATGGTGCGACGATGTCGTCNACCGGCGGCACCTACGCGTTCGCCCAGACCCAGGATCACGGCGCGATGGACGCGTTGATCCCCGCGGTNCCGCTGGGCGGCATNCAGGAACGGCTTCCGACCCTGGTCCGCGAGACGAACCTCGAGGACTATCGCACTCATCCCGATTTCGCGAAGCACCGGGTCCATGTCGCCCACCGGCTCAGCCTGTGGGAGGAGACCAACCTCGACGGCGCGAAGTTCCGCTGGGCGATGTCGGTCGATCTCAACACCTGCACCGGGTGCGGTTCCTGCGTCACCGCGTGCCAGGCCGAGAACAACATTCCGATCGTGGGCAAGGACCAGATCGCCCGTGGTCGCGAGATGCACTGGATCCGGATCGACCGCTACTTCAAGGGCGACGACCCGTCGGCCCCGGAAGCGGTGTTCGTCCAGCCGGTCACCTGCATGCAGTGCGAGAACGCACCCTGCGAGCAGGTGTGCCCCGTCGCGGCGACCGTCCATGACAAGGACGGCCTCAACGTGATGGTCTACAACCGCTGCATCGGCACCCGCTACTGCAGCAACAACTGCCCGTACAAGGTGCGGCGGTTCAACTGGTTCGACTACTGGCGACGGGATCCGATCCGCGAGCAGGAAGGCCTCTTCGCGGTCAAGCCCGAGTACTACACCTCGGGCGGCCCGGACGAATGGCGTCGCATGCAGATGAACCCCGAAGTCACCGTCCGCAACCGCGGCGTGATGGAGAAGTGTTCGTTCTGCGTGCAGCGGATCAACGCCGCGAAGATCGAATACAAGAACGAGTGGGCGAAGGAAGGCGGCGCCGCGGAAAGCCCCGACTGGAGCATTCCCGACGGCGTCATCCAGACCTCCTGTCAGCAGGCCTGNTCGACCGGCAGCATCGTCTTCGGCGATCTCAACGATCCGAAGAGCGAGGTCNCCCGCCTCCAGAAGAAGCAGGTCTCCTATCAGCTCCTCGAGGAGCTCAACACCAAGACGAGGGTTCGTTATCTCGCGAAGGTGTCGAACCCCGGGACGCCGCGGAAGGCCTCCCACGACGATCACCACCACGCGGATGACGGCGGCCACGCCGCCGCGACCACCCTCGCCGAGGAAGTGCGATCATGAGTTCGATCAGATCAGATCAGGTCGGCGGACGCATCGTCGACAACACCGAGGAGGTCCCGGGAACCCGCGCCCCCCTCGTGTTGAACATGGACACGTTCGGCCAGGTGACCAACGCGGTCTCCAAGGTGAGCGAGGCGGGCGGGGCGCCGATCGCCTGGTACATCGGNTTCGCCGGAGCGCTGGGCCTGCTCGGCGTCCTCGGCTTCTGCGTGCTCTACCTGATCTTCACGGGCGTCGGCGTCTGGGGCCTCAACACCCCGATCGCCTGGGCCTACGACATCACGAACTTCGTGTTCTGGGTCGGCATCGGCCATGCCGGAACGCTGATCTCCGCGATCCTCTTCCTGTTCCGGCAGAAGTGGCGGACGGGCATCAACCGGTTCGCGGAGGCGATGACGATCTTCGCCGTCATGTGCGCGGGCATCTTCCCGGGCATCCACGTGGGCCGGGTCTGGGTCGTCTACTGGCTCTTCCCGCTGCCGAACCAGATGGAGATGTGGCCGCAGTTCCGCAGCCCGNTGCTCTGGGACGTGTTCGCGGTCAGCACCTACTTCACCGTNTCACTCCTCTTCTGGTACACGGGCCTGATCCCCGACCTCGCGACGCTTCGCGACCGGGCCAAGGGCCGTCTCCAGCAGATCGGCTACGGGCTCTTCGCCCTCGGCTGGCGGGGGAGCAACCGCCACTGGCACCGCTACGAGCGGGCCTACCTCCTGCTCGCGGCCCTCTCGACCCCGCTGGTGCTCTCCGTGCACTCCGTGGTGTCGTTCGACTTCGCGGTCAGTCAGCTTCCGGGCTGGCACACCACGATCTTCCCGCCGTACTTCGTGGCGGGTGCGATCTTCTCGGGCTTCGCGATGGTGGTGACCCTCGCGGTCCCGGCCCGCGAGATGTTCGGCCTGAAGAACCTCATCACGCTCCGTCACCTCGACAACATGAACAAGGTGATCCTGCTGACCGGCAGCATGGTCGGATACGCCTACGCGATGGAGTTCTTCATCGCGTGGTACTCGGGGGCGATCTACGAGAAGTTCGCCTTCGTCAACCGGGCCTTCGGCCAGTACTGGTGGGCGTACCTGNTGATGGTGAGCTGCAACGTGATCACCCCGCAGCTCTTCTGGTTCAAGGCGATCCGCACCAGCATCCCGCTGATGTTCTTCCTCAGCCTCGTNGTGAACGTGGGCATGTGGTTCGAACGCTTCGTNATCATCGTCAGTTCGCTCGCGAACGACTTCCTTCCCAGCTCGTGGGAGTTCTTCACCCCGACCTGGGTCGACATCGGAACCATGGCCGGCGCCTTCGGCCTGTTCTTCACCATGTTCCTGCTGTTCTGCCGCTTCCTTCCCATGATCGCCATGGCTGAAGTGAAGATGGTCATGCCCGCCGCCGACCCGCACCACGGTGACGACGCGCACGGGCACGACCACGGCACCGCGGCCACCGCGACCGGAGACCAGTCGTGACCACGTTCGAGACACCGACCCCGACCGTCGATCCGGCGGAGACCACCGAGACCCCGAAGCTGCACGCGCTCATCGCGGAGTTCGAGACGCCCGGCGAAGTTCTGAAGGCGGCCGAGAAGGTCCGTGAGGCGGGCTACCGCTGGTGGGACTGCTGCACGCCGTTCCCCGTCCATGGCATGGACGGTGCGATGGGCATCAAGCCCACGATCCTCCCGGTCATGGTCTTCTTCGCGGGACTCGCCGGCCTGATCAGCGCCTTCGTCCTGCAGGCGTTCACGAACTCCACCGGGATGTCCATCTGGGCGCTGGTCTGGGTGACGGGCTACCCGTATCTCATCTCCGGCAAGCCGCTGCTCTCGATTCCGGCGTTCATTCCGGTGATGTTCGAGCTGACCATCCTCTTCGCCGCGCTCACCTGCGTGTTCGGGATGTTCGGAATGAACGGCCTTCCGCGACTGCATCATCCGCTGCTCGCGAACGACCGCTTCCGAAGGGTCACCGACGACCGGTTCTACATCGTGATCGAGGCTCGTGATCCCAAGTTCTTCCGCTCGCGGACCGAGGCGTTCCTCGGGTCCATCGGTGCGGTCGCGGTCGAGGAGGTCCAGGACTGATGCCACGAATCATCATCTACAGCGTGATGGTCCTCCTGATGCTGGCGCTCATCCCGCCGGTGGTCGCCGCACGGGTCCGCGCCTCGCCGTCGCCGAACCGTCCGATCCACATCATCCANGACATGGACATCCAGGCGAAGTTCAAGCCGCAGACCCTCAACCCGATCTACGCCGACCAGCGTGCGATGCGGCCCGAGGTCGTCGGTGCGGTGGCGCGGGGNGAGACCTTCCTCGACACCCACCTCGAGAACGGCGTGGTCGACGGCGGATGGGCGACCTCGCTCCCCGACGTGCTGGCCAGGGATCTCGAGACCGTGGAACGCGGTCGGCAGCGATACAACATCTACTGCGCACCGTGCCACGGCTGGAACGGCGCCGGCAACGGTCCGGTCAACCAGCGGGCCCTCGAGCTGATGAACAACGCGGACGGACCGCCGGACGGCACCAGCTGGACGCAGGCCCGCAATCTCCATGATCCGGGCTGGAGCGAGCAGCCGATCGGGCAGATCTACAACACGATCACCAACGGGAAGAACTCGATGGCGGGCTACGGCTCGCAGGTCGTGGTCGCCGACCGCTGGGCGATCGCCCTCTACGTCAAGGCCCTGCAGCGCAGCCAGAACGCGACGCTTCAGGACGTCCCGACCGACCAGCGATCGGAGCTGAATCGATGAGCAGCATTCACGTCGCCCGCCCCGACCTGTCCGAGGGCAACACCCGCCTCGGCGACGCGGGCCTGACGGTGCAGCAGGGCGCCGGNCTCGTCGGCCTCCTNGGNCTGGTGGCCAGCGCGGTCATCGGGCTCGGAGGGATGTTCGGCGTCACGCCGACGTTCTTCATGAAGAGCTACACGCAGAACTACCTCTTCGTCCTGTCGATCTCGCTCGGGGCGCTGTTCTTCGTGTTCATCCAGCATCTCACCCGGGCCGGCTGGAGCACGACCGTCCGCCGTCCGGCGGAGGTCATCGCCGCGAACCTCAAGTGGGCGTGGGTCGGGCTGATCCCGTTCGCGGCCCTCTGGCTNTCCGGCGGCGGCCATGTCGAAGGCGGTGACCATTCACACGGCGCGTGGGGGCCCGGCGCNCTCTTCCCGTGGGCCGACCTCGACGCGATGAAGGCGCACCACCCCGACGAGTACAAGATCGTCGCCGCGAAGTCCGCCTACCTGAACTCCACCTTCTTCTGGATCCGGGCCGTGATCTACGTCACGTTCTGGGGCGTCGCCTCCACCTGGTTCCTTCGAACCAGCCTGGCNCAGGACGCGACCGGCGACNTCCGGATCACCCAGCGGATGCAGAAGATGGCGGCGCCCACCGCGATCCTCTTCGNCCTCACGATCACCTTCGCGGCCTTCGACTGGATCATGTCCCTGAGCCCGGCGTGGTTCAGCACGATGTTCGGCGTCTACTTCTTCTGCGGNTGCTGCACCTGCGGATTCGCCACGATGATCATCGCGATCCTCCGGGTCCAGTCGTTCGGTCGACTGCAGGGCGTGGTGAACCGCGAGCATTATCAGGACCTCGGCAAGCTGCTCTTCGCCTTCGGCATGATCTTCTGGGCCTACATCGGCTTCAGTCAGTACATGCTGATCTGGTACGCCAACATCCCCGAGGAGACCGGCTGGTTCCTNGCCCGTCAGATCGGCGGATGGGGGACGNTGTCCTTCGTGCTGCTCTTCGGCCACTTCGTGGTGCCCTTCGTGGCCCTGATCTCGAAGTGGACCAAGCGGATGTCGTGGTACCTGATGGGCGCGGCGGTCTGGATGCTCTTCTTCGGCTGGTTCGACCTCTACTGGCTGGTGATGCCGGTGATCCCCGAGGAGGCCATGTCCGCGAAGACGTACATGGAGGTCGTCGAGGCGAACGCCGACGAGCCGACCCACCTCTTCAATCCCCTCAACTTCACCATGCTCGCGGGCGTCGGAGGGTGTTTCCTCTGGCTGACCATCCGGCGCATGCGGAACACGACCCTGCTCGCAATTCGGGATCCGCGACTCCACGAAGGGCTCGCGTTCGAAAACCAGTGAGCAGGGAGCCGGGCCCAGGCCCGGAAAGGCAATCATGAGTGATCAGCAGGAAAATCCCGACTACCGTGTCCAGATGGACGACCCCGAACCCGGGGCGACCTGGTTCCTCTCGCTCGTCAGCCTCGTGCTGATGGTGGTGGTGGTCCTGGCCGCGGTCGCGATGTACTTCGGGTTCGCCGAAGGCGAGATCGACCGCAAGATCGTCGATCGACCCACGGTGGAACTCCAGAAGCTCAGGCTCTCGCAGCAGGAGCAGCTCACCGAGTACCAGCGATACGAGATCGAGGACGCGGAAGGCAACAAGGTCGAACGGATCCGGATCCCGGTCACCCGGGCCATGGAGCTGGTGGTCGCGGACAGCCGCGCCTCCGCCGACACCGACGAAGAAGGAGCGGTCGCTCGACGATGATCAGCACGGTCTCCCCAACCCGACTCGACCGATCCACCGTCGCACACCGCGCCGGTGTCGTGTCGCGCTTCGGCATGGGGCTTCTTCTGCTGGTTTTCTCGGCCGTTTCGGCGAATCAGGTGCTGGCGCAGGACGCCGGATCCGGTGAGTTCACCGAAGATCTGCCCGAAGAACTGGTGGGCGTCGACATCGTGGAGCATCTCGACGAGACGCTTCCCCTCGATCTCGTCTTCACCGACGAGGACGGCGAGCGGATCAAGCTCGGCGACATCATCGACGGCGAACGACCGACCATCCTCCAGATCGGGTACTTCAAGTGTCCGATGCTCTGCAACCTCGTGCTCAACGAGGCGATGGACGGACTCGCGGGCGTCGACGACCTGAGCGCGGGCACCGATTTCGACCTCGTCGCGGTCAGCATCAATCCCAACGAGGGGCACGAGCTCGCCCGCGTGAAGAAGGAGGGATACCTCCTCGAGTACGCCCGCCCCGGCGCCTCCAGGGGATTCCACTTCCTGACCGGCTCCGCCGAGAACACCAAGGCCCTCGCGGACGCGGTCGGCTTCCAGTACCGACTCCAGGACGACGGCGAGTACGCCCATGCGGCGGCCCTCTTCGTCATCACCCCGGACGGCCGGATCTCCCGATACCTCTACGGGGTCCGATACGAACCGGCCACGCTCCGCTTCGCCCTCATGGAAGGGGCCGAAGGCCGGATCGGGTCGACCCTCGAACGATTCATTTTGTGGTGTCACGTCTACGACCCCGATTCCGGGTCCTACCATCTCCTCGCCTTTCGCGTGATGCAGCTGGGTGGACTCGCGACGGTGTTCGTCATGGTGGTGGGTGTCGGGCTTCTGTGGCTTCGCGATCGGCGAAGAACGTCCGGCATTGAATCTCGCGATCAGATCGCCTCACCGGGGGCGGGTCGATGACCTGTCCCACCGTTTCGTTCCGCCGGTCCTTCCGACCGGCCTCCTCCGCCCGCGTCCGCGACCAGCGTCGACGACCCGGGACCGTTTCGAGCAAGTCATGATCGATCTCACTTCGACCGTCGTGGACATCCTCTCCAGCACCATGCTCGCCATGCAGGACGCGGCCAACACCGCCGCGCCCGCGATGCAGGATGCGGCCACCACCGCCTCCACCACCGCCGCACCCGCGGCGGAGGTCCGCGAGCTCGGAGGCGACTTCTGGATGCCGCCCGCCGCGAGCACCCTCGCGCCCGCCACCGACTTCGCGTTCCAGGCCATCACCTGGCTCTCCTACGTGTTCTTCTTCGGGATCACCTTCGCCCTCATCTACCTCACCGTGAAGTTCCGCCAGAAGGGGACGGACGTGCAGTACGACGCGGGGGCCCCGGTCCACAACACGCCGCTCGAGGTGGGTTGGACCGTGATTCCGCTGCTGCTGGTGATCGCGATCTTCTTCATGGGCTTCAAGGGCTTCCTCGATCTCTCGACGCCGCCCAAGGACGCCTATGAGATCAACGTGACCGCGGCCCAGTGGAACTGGAACTTCAAGTATCCCAACGGCGCGACCAGCAACGACCTCGTCGTTCCCGCGGGTCAGCCGGTGAAGCTGGTGATGCGGTCGAACGACGTGCTGCACAGCCTCTACATCCCGGACTTCCGCGTGAAGAAGGACGTCGTCCCGGGCCGCTACTCCTATCTCTGGTTCCAGGCCGACGAGCCGACCGGGATGGTTCCGGAGGACCAGTCCNCNNACACNNNGNTCGGTCACTANCTCTTCTGCACCGAGTACTGCGGCAAGGACCACTCCAACATGAACCGCAAGGTCTTCGTNCTNAACGAGACCGANTTCAAGGAGTGGGAGGAGACCCAGGCNCGCTGGCTCGACGANGTNCCGGACGAGGAGCTCTANTCGATCGCCGGTCCCAAGCTCTACCTTCGNTGNTCNAACTGCCACTCGATCGACGGCACCGCGGGCACCGGNCCNTCCTGGGGCGATCAGACCTCCGGNTCGATCGCCGGACTCGGCACCCTCTGGGAGCGCGTCACNTCGGGNGTCTCGCCGATCGACGGCGGNACCCGGGACAACGGCGGCGGCAAGCTGGGCGACTACATCGGCCCCGGCAAGCTGTACGAGACCCCCGAGGACTACATCCGTGAATCCATCTACAACCCCGGGGCGCTCCTGATCTCCGGGTACGGACCGAACATGCCTCACTTCCGAGGCCAGCTGAGCGATCGTGCAGTCGATGCGCTCATCGGAATGATCAAGAACATCGACCAGTTCGACCCCAAGGGCCGGTACATCGGCAACACGCCGAACTGATCGATTCGCAGACCCGCCGGTCGGGGTGGCCGGCACACATCGCTTCGGGTTCCTCCGACGTACGTCGAACCCGATCCAGGCACCCCCTCGACTTTCGAGGCAAGCAACGCGATCATCTGATCGCCTCACTCGCAGCAGAGACTCGTCATGACCACGCTCGACGCAACCTCACCGAACCCGTCCAACACCCCGGTCCCGCCGGTCGACAACTACCTCACGTACACGAGAGGCTTCCTCTCCTGGGCGTTGACGCTCGACCACAAGCGGATCGGCCTCATGTACCTCGTCGCGGTGCTGGGTTCGTTCCTGGTGGGCGGGATCTTCGCCCTGCTGGTCCGGACCGAACTGCTCACGCCCGGGGCGACCATCCCCGGCGTCGACGCGGAGGTCTACAACCAGTTCTTCACGCTTCACGGCGCGATCATGGTGTTCCTCGTGATCATCCCCTCGATCCCGGCGGCCCTCGGCAACTTCGTGCTGCCGATCATGCTCGGTGCGAAGGACGTGGCGTTCCCGAGGCTGAACCTCGGCAGCTTCTACCTCTGGATCATCGGTGCGGTCCTCGCGGTGGTTTCGCTCGCCTACGGCGGCTTCGACACCGGCTGGACCTTCTACACGCCGTACTCGACGACGACCACCACCGGCGGCGTGATCCCGGTGGTGACCGGTGTCTTCATCCTCGGCTTCAGTTCGATCTTCACCGGCCTCAACTTCGTGGTGACGATCCACAAGCTCCGGCCTCCCGGCATGACCTGGTTCCGGATGCCGCTGCTGCTCTGGGCCCTCTACGCCACCGCGCTGATCCAGGTCCTCGCGACCCCGGTGCTCGGCATCACCCTGCTGATGCTGATCGTCGAGCGGGTCTTCCAGATCGGTCTCTTCGACCCGGCGATGGGCGGCGACCCGGTGCTCTTCCAGCACTTCTTCTGGTTCTACTCGCACCCCGCCGTGTACATCATGATCCTCCCGGCCATGGGCATCATCTCGGAGATCATCTCCGTCCACGCCCACCGGCACATCTTCGGCTACCGCTTCATCGCGTTCAGTTCGGTCGCGATCGCGATCTTCTCGTTCCTGGTGTGGGGTCACCACATGTTCACCTCGGGCCAGAGCCCGCTGATGAACGTGGTGTTCTCGCTGATCACCTTCTCGGTCGCGATTCCGTCGGCGATCAAGGTCTTCAACTGGATGGCCACGCTCTACCGCGGCTCGATCAGCATCAACACCCCGATGCTGTACGGCCTCGGCTTCATCTTCCTGTTCACGATCGGCGGTCTCACCGGGCTCCACCTCGGAACGCTGAACACCGACATCCATCTTCACGACACCTACTTCGTGGTGGCTCACTTCCACTACGTG
>NYVS01000155.1 GCA_002684755.1 Phycisphaerae bacterium | reverse complement strand
CGCCGATCGACGAATGGAAAGTCCTCGAGGCGGATGCCGAGGCGATGCACCCGGACCCGCTCCGGCGGCGCTCCGGCATCGCGGAGTCTCGTCGCGAGGTACTCGGAATTGGGGAGAAGAATCGATGCGCGTTCGAAGAGCTTCTCGTACACCTGGTCACCATGCTTCTGGATCTCCCGCGTGATGTCGTAGCCGTAGAACGCGACCGACATCGGACCGGCGACGATGCCTGCGTCGATCACCTCCAGCATGATCCGGCCCATCGGACCGAATTCACAGTGAATCGCGTCGTACCGGCCCCCTCGCCCCACGGCGGCGGCGATCTCCAGAAGCTGGCCGCTGACTCCGCGCCACCCGCGAGCGGGATGCAGCGCCCCGAAGGCGGAGGCAGGGTCTCGTAGCACGCGTGAGACGAATCGGTGAGGAATCATCGAAAGCCGCGCCCAGGTCGGACGATCGATGTTCGCCGGGAGGATCCGGTCAGGGATCCCGGCGGCTCGCTCGCGCTCGGACCAGGTTCCGTCGCCGGGCCGAAGGGCGAGGATCTCGAGATCCACACCGCGTTCGACGAGTTGGAGGCATTGCTCGCGCACGAAGGTCTCGGAAGCGAGGGGGAAGCCGCCGGCAACGAGCAGGATTCGTGGATTCGATTTCATGCCTGGTATCCGAGTCGTTGCGAAAGCCGAGCTGTTCGCCGCTCGATTCGATCAAGATTTGGACCGAAGACGGTCTTCGGATCATCCCGCCGACCGGGCGGTTGGAAAGGTACGTCAAGAAACGCGTCGATGTCCGCCACCACCGGGAGTTCGAAGTGACCGGCAATCTCGTCGAGGACCCCGACCTTGTCGACGACGAAGTCCTCGTATCGGATCGTCATTCGATGCTCCCGGGCTTCGACGGCCATCTCGGCGGCGATGCACCAGCGATCCGCGAGCTGGTCGATGTAGTGTTCCGAGTCGACATCCAGCCACCGATTGTCGAGCACCGCATGCCACGCCTGCGGAATCTTCTCCAGCATGTCGACCGCTCGCGCATCCACATCCCCTGGAAGCCCGAGACGATCGACGATGCTCCTGATCGTCGCGACCGGTTCGCGGACCACGATCAGGGATCGCGCCTCCGGCCATCGGGCCGCGAGCCGGTCGAACACGAAGGTCAGCCCGGGCTCCTTCACGATCTTGCGGGAGAAGTCCACCGCATTGCGACGAACGTAGCGGGCGAAGGCACGCTCGCTCTTCGAGGCCCGTACGAGGGTGCATCTTCTCCATTCGCGGGCGAGATCGCTCGCGACGGGCGTGCCGGTCCGAAGCGCGAGAAGCCCCGCCACCGCCGATGTGCCGCTCTTCTGCATGCCGAGGATGAAACCCGGATCCGGATGAATCACGACTTTGCGGGCCAGGCGTTCCTCACGCAACCAGCGAGAAATCTCGTAGGCGGACCGGCGCCCTTGTTCATGCAACGAGGTCATCGGCACCACCTTTCGACCCAGTCTCGACATCGGCCCTCGTACCGGTCCGCCAGCGCCGACAGTTCCGGCCGGAGCATCTCCACCAGGCCTTCGCGAACGCCGGGAGGCATGGGAACGCGGACTCCCGGTCGCACCACTCCGGAGCTCTCGGAACGGCGTTGCTCCACGCCGAGAAAGTCGTGGATCCGGGCCAGCAGTTCCCCCGGAGCATCCGTGATCTCCTCGAACCAGCACAGCAACATCCGATCCCGAGGGATCCGACGCGACCACGCATCGATCACGGCGGCATGATCACCCCGGTGACGAACCCGGTCTTCGCCGAGTCGACGGAGCCAGGATGCATCGTCCATCGCGGCGGGATCCTCGCCATCGATCTCGACGGCGTTCATCACCACCTGGCTCCAGGCACGTTCGACCGGATCACGCATGAGGTAGACGATCCGGAGATCGGGCATCACACGGGCGATGAAATCGATCCGATCATCAGGAAGGATCGCATATCCCGGGGTGATCTCCCCCGCGATCCGATCGCCCGCAGTTCGAAACTCCCGGGCATACGCAGCGAGCGGTCGATGGAAGTTCCAGTCGAAATAGTGCAGCTCCTTCGCTTCCGGAAGGAAGAGCGACGGATGTTCCTGCAGGCGGGCGTGCAACCACGTCGTGCCCGACTTCTGCGCCCCGATTCCCAGAAACGCGGGAAGGGTCCGCGGCCGCAGGACGCCGTACCGCTGCAGGCGCTTCTCGATCCCGGAACGGATCCGGAGCAACGGTTCACGCGACATCGACGACCTCCCCTCCTCGCAATCCTCGAACCATTCGGACTCCCTCCCTCAGTCGACCGATTCCTCCGGGGATCGCCAGCATGCCGATCAACCAGACGGCGGTGAAAATCACGAGCTGAAGCAGCAGCCTGAATCCATCCATCAGCGTAGCCGGGTCGAGCCACCATGCCACCAGTCCCGCCGCCACCGACGCCAGAACCGGCCGCCAGATCACCTCGCCGACGTCGAGGAGCCGCAGCGGTGTGCCGTGAAAGCAGTAGATCATCGCGGGCAGCCGCATCACGACCCGGGCGGTGCTCAACCCGATCGCGACCCCCAGGGCTCCCCAGGGAAGTCCCGCGATCATCCCCGTGATCGCCGCCGTGGAACCGACCAGACGCCATCGAAGTTGTCGATCAGTCCTTCCCAGCGAGAGATACACCCAGCCGGTCGCGACGTTCAGCGAGACCATGAGTCCCGCCGGCGCGAGCGCCCGCAGGAGCGGCACGGACTCGCTCCAATCCGGACCGAGCAGGGTGCCGACCATCGCGGGCGCGGCGACGCCGGTGAACACCGCGAGCGGCAGGGCAAGGCTGGCGATGACCTCCACGCTGGATCGGTAGAGCCGTCGATAACGAGCGGGGTCCCGCTGCAACCGACTCAGCGCCGGCACGACCGCACTGCTCAGCGGCTGATTCAACTGCGTGGATGGAAGGGTCATCAACTGGAACGCCCGACCGTACGCCCCGAGCGCCGCGGGCCCGACCCATCGCCCGATGACGATGTTGTCGACGTTCCGCGTCAGGGCGTTGAGGAACTGGCTCGCCCCCAGGTTCAACCCGTAACCAAGCATCGGCCGGATGTCGGACAGCGGGGCCGGCCGGCACGGCCGCCAGCCCGAGGCGATGCAGCTCGCGACGGCCAGGGCTCCACCTCCGGCAAGATGCTGCAGGACGATCGCCCACGCGCCAAGACCCGCGATCGCGGCGACCATGCCGGTGATCGCGGCGCAGACGAGCGAGACCGTCTGTGCGATCGCGAGCGACCGGAATTGAAAACCGCGTCGCATCATCGCCCGGGGCTGGGCCCCGATCGCGGCGAAGATGAACAGCGGCGCCAGGGCCAGGCAGATCGCGACGAGCTCCGGGCGATCATAGAAGTCCGCCACCAGCGGTCCGCACGCCATGAACCCGGCGGTAAGTACCAGCCCGGCGACCACGTTGACGATCGCGAGAGAGGTGACTTCGCCTTGCGTGATCCGCTCGGCCTGGATCGCCGCATCACCGAGGCCGAATTCTTCCAGCACCCGCGCGATGCCGAGGATCGCGATCACCATCGCCACGATGCCGAACTCCTCGGGCGACACGAAACGCGCAATCACCGCAGTGGCGGCGACCGCGAGTACCGTCCCGAATCCTCGGGCGAGCAGCATGATCGCCGCACCCCGGGCAGTTCGACCGGGAAGATCGCCGGAGATCCCCTGCGTCACGGGCCGGGCTCCGGTGGCGAGGGAAGTCCGATCGCGAGTCGAGTGGGGTCGACCCGGTCGAGGCCCGCACCGCCGAGGCGGAGCTGCCATCGACGGAACAGGAATCCAGCGAGCCGGACGTGGTAATAGACGACGAGCGCGGGCGATGCCCGGATCAACCGACCGACCGTCTTCCCCTTGTTCAACAGTTCATTCCCCGCAATGGCCGTGACCGCGAGTGCCGCCATGGCGACCGGAAGCAACGCGAGCCACCAGGTCGTGAACGGCCCGAGCACCAGTACCAGGCCGACAAACAACCAGGCCAGTGCGATCGGTCCCAGATCGCGTCTCGGTCCGAGGCGGTACCGATATACGATCTCGGCCGCGGAACACCCCCCGAACCACGCCTGCCGCAACAGACTCCGCCGTGAATAGGGATGAAAGTGGCGAACCCGGGCGGTCGGGATCGCCTCCACGCCCCAGCCGGCGGCACGAATCGCCAGATTCAGCCCCTCTTCGTCGCAACGGGCGGATATCGCGATGTCGGGTCGCCCGCCGTCGCTTCGCGTGGGACGGGTCTCGTCCCAGGCGCCGGACGGCATCAGCGACCGTCGAACGCAGAGATTGCACGACGTGATTCTCGAGCAGGGCCCCGGGCGCGGGAGTCGATGGGTCCCGCTGAACGCCAATTCCCAGATGTTCCCGACGCAGGCATCCTCCACGAGACCGGATCCGGCCCCGAGCCGCGGATCGGACTCGAAGGGCTCCACCAGTCTTTCGAGCCAGTCCGGTGCCGCTTCACAATCGGAATCAAGGAATGCGATCAGCGGCGCCGAGGCGAGCGAGACACCGCGGTTGCGACTGGCATTGGCACCGAGATTCCGCGGATTTCGGACGACTCGCATCGGTATCTTCGATGCAGCGGCGACCGCTTCCACCGCCTCCGGCGTGCCATCTTCGGATCCATCGTCCACGAAGATGATCTCGGCCAGGTCGATGGTCTGCGCCGCCAGGCTTCTCGCACAAGCCACCGAACGTTCGAGTCGCTCGAACATCGCGACCACCACCGAGACCCGTGGGGTCTCGTGGGGAGCGGAGATCGTGGTAGCCTCAAGAACGGTCGTCAACGGAGTCCTCCATGCGGATCGCGATCTGCATCATCACGCGCCGTCGTCCCGACGGTCTCGCCCGGCTCCTGCAATCGCTGGAGTCGATATCGGTTCCCGATGGCGTCAAAGTGGAGGTGGTCTTGGTCGAAAACGACGAGCCGAGCAAAAAAACGCCTCCCCGAACCAGTCTCAGCCTTCAACATGCCTTCGAACCCGAACCAGGCATTCCCGCCGCCCGGAATCGGACCCTCGAGATCGCCCTCGCGGATCCCGGAATCGATGCGATCGCCTTCCTCGACGACGACGAGACGGTCGATCCGGATTGGCTGACCGCACTCTGCCGGATGCGACACCAGACGGGGGCGGCCGTGGTGACAGGTCCGGCGAATCCTCGTTTTCCCCTCGAGGCCCCCTCCTGGGCGGCGGCGAGCGGCGTCTTCCAACCGCCCGCCTACCCCACCGGAACCTCGCGACCATGGGCCTTCACGCACAACGCAATGATCGATGCCGACGTGGTCCGAACCGGTGAATTCCGGTTTGACGAGACGATGCGACACGAAGGAGGGAGCGACAAGGACTTCTTCCGCCGAGTGCGGGAAGCCGGGCACATGATCATCTGGACCGAGGACGCCGTGACCTGGGAGTGGTACCCGATCGAACGCATTCGTCTCGGCTGGGTGTTCCGCCGGTCCTATCGACTGGGGACCAACACCCGCCGCGCCGAAGGAACCTCGGGCATTCTGATGGGGGCAGGCATCCTCCTCCGCGCCGCTCGGTTCGCCGCCCGAGGCGTGTTCCGCCTGCTCGCAGCGGCCCCTCGCCCCCGGGTCGCCCTCGCGAGGGCGGCGTGGGATCTCGGTCGGACCGCCGGATTGGTGGCCGGCCTNGCCGGCCGNCGATACGAAGAATATGCAGTACGTCACGAATCTTTCTGAACCGTACCGGAGGCCTTGTCCATCGTGACCAACGTAGTGATCTGCATCTCGACCCTCCATCGTCCCGAAGGCCTGGCCCGAATCCTCCGGAGCCTCGCCGCCCAGACGATGCGGGCTCAGGATTCCATCGATCTGCGGGTGGTGGTCGTGAACAACGACCCCGACGATCCGCGACCGACGTCGGTCGCGGAGGAGATCCGACAGGCCACCGGTCTCGCCATCGAGGTCCTGCTTGAAGCCCGTCGTGGCGTGGCGCCACCCCGGAACCGAGGACTCGGTCGAGCCACCGAACTGGCCGGAGAAGCTGGACTGATCGGGTTCCTCGACGATGACGAGGAAGCCACGCCGGAGTGGCTGGCCGAGATGCTGCGGGTGAAACAGGAACACGCCGCCCAGATCGTCACCGGACCGGTCATCCCTCGATTCGAGGCNGAGCCCCCNNCCTGGGTGGTCGAAGGAGGATTCTTCGACAAGGCGGCCCACGCNACCGGANCGGTGCGGCCCTGGGCGTTCACCAACAACGTGATCTTCGATGCCNAACTCCCNCACCGACTCGACACCTGGTTCGACGAAGGCTTCCTCAGGCTGAGCGAGGATCGACACTTCTTCCAGCGACTTGCGGCCACCGGTGCCCGCATCGTGTGGGCCGCGGACGCACCGGTGGTGGATTTCGTACCGCCTTCGAGGACGACGGCGGGCTGGCTCATCCGACGAATGCGGACCGTCGGCCGCTGCGTCGCTCCGCTGCGACGAGACATCGACGGCCCCCTCCGTGCGGTGCTCGCGACCCTGGCGAAGTCGCCGGTCTGGATGCTGATCGGCGCGGCCACGATGATCGCCGGCAGCGTCGGCGGGGGCAAGGCCTGGCGGGTCCGGGGTCGGAGCTGGTTCGCCTATGGCGTCGGTCTCTCGGAAGGAGTGCTGATGTCTTCCCGAGCGGGCCGGCCGTCCTCCGATTCGGATTGATCCTGATTCGAGGGCGGAGTGTCGGCTTCCGCGGCCGCCTCCTCTGCGATGAGCTCCGCGACGGCCGCCCGGTATTCGATCGCCTTCTCGTATTCCGGATCGAGCTCGATCGCGACGTCGTACGCCGCCAGCGCGTCGAGTTCGTTTCCCAGCATGTACCAGGTGTTGCCGATNTTGAGCATGGTCGACGCCGCCTGCCCGGTGTCGTCTTGCGACAGGGCAAGCCGATGCGCTCGATCGAAGGCTCCGAGCGCCCTCGCGTATCGCTCGGCATCGAAGTCCGCGAGACCCTCCAGGAACGGATAGCGAAGGTCGTCCGGATCAAGCTCACCCGCCCGGGCGAACGCCTCCGCCGAGAGGACCGAGTCCCGATTGTTCCGCAACGCGATTCCCAGNTGGTGCCACGCCTTCTCCAGCCGAGGGTCGTCCGCNACGACCTNNCGGAGCTTCTCCNCCGCCTCGTCGTATCGCTNCGCCCTGATCAATCGGATNCCCNGCTTGAGCTCNCGNCGCCAGAGNNCTTCGANGTCGATCTCNTCCGCNAGTCGCGTGACCACATAGCCACGCTTGCGGACACTCTCNGCCTCCCACCAGNCGACCCAGGGCCTCGGCGATCCCCTCGANACCACGTGGGTGACNCCGTACTTCTCGAACANCGCNGCCCGGGTCTNCTCNTCCGTCGTCGAAGTCGAACATGAGCTGCAGATCGATNCGNCGCCGCCCACCATCCGCGACGCCGGTGCTGCTCCGCTCGCTNGCGACGAGCACGATGTCGTGGAGCATCTTGAGNCGGGTTCCCGTGAACGTCTCNACNGCCACCACGGATCCCGCGGGGATGTTNGACTCGAGGAACNNCTGNAGACGGANCAGGCCCNGNTACTCNCGGCCGTGNCGGTANTNCAACGGCGCNGACACCCGGTTCCAGTAGTACTCCCAGTCGTAGGGACGNCGGTGCGTCGCGTGGGNCATGCCGACCAGCAGTCCNGCNACGGTCAACNCGGNCAGGACNCCACGGTCGAACACGCCTCCGAAACGTCGCTTCTCGAANCAACGTCGGCACGCCGGCTCGANCGCCGCNGCNANNGCCGGCACGGAGAGCGGNANGAAGAACACGAACGCGAGCGTCTCGAATCGCTCGAGCATCCAGTGGGCCCCAAGGAANCGGACCGCAGCCGTGGCGACCGGNGGAANGAGTACCACCGCCTGNACGACCCCGATCGCGGCNATCAGGTACAAGACCTCCCGGCGACCGGCCAACGCCAGCGCGAGCCCNCCGCAGATCAGCACCACCAGCACTCGCCACGCCTTGATGCTTCCCCGCTGGTAGGCGCCGGTGAATCCGCGGCCCGGTGTCCGGGANATCCAGATGGTCTCCCCCCACGTGGTGTTCATCCAGCCATCGGGCGCCTTCAACAACCTCGCGGCCCGGGCTCCCCTCGTCGGCGCCTCCGAGTTTCCGGCGCCCACCGAACTCGCGACGCCTTCCTCGATCCCGCGCCGATCATCGATCTCCGTTCCCGCGGCGCCGCCGGAGATCTGACGACGGACCTCCTTCGCCTGCACTGCGACGTCGCGATCTCCAACCGTCATCATCTTGCCCGCGATCGGAAACGGCATCGCGAACACCATGATCACGAGCAAGCCCGCCAAGGCCGTCGTTCCGCCCCCACGCCGTCGCAACAACCGCCAGGCCCCGACCCCGACCAGGATGGGGCATGCCACGACCGCCGCGAACCCCGCGTAGAGCGGATGGAACATCCCGATNACCATCNNGACCCCGGCGAGTTTCGGAAGGTTCGACCACCANGGTCTCCCCGGATCCCTCCAAGCGNNCGCGAGCGTNCGAANCAGGACGCCGGCGAAGACCGGCAGCAGGAACCANGGCGCCANCTGGTTCGGATAGACCGAGAANGTCACCGGACCACGATTGGCCAGCACCATGANCGCCGCGATCCATGCGGCCCACCGGCCGCCGAGCACCGCCCANGCGAGATAGGCGACGCCGCTNGCGATCATCAGCTTCGCGGCNGCCAGCGAGCCGAACCAGAACGTNACGGGGTCCGTNCCCACGAGTCGCGATCCGNTGGCGAAGATCGCGTGGTGNAGATTCGTGTGGTANATCGGNTACGGATTCCCGCCCTGNACGAAGGGNTCGAGATTCGTCAGCCCGTGGTCGTAGAGAAATCTGATGCGAGCGAGATGGACCCGGGCGTCGGCGGCGAGAATGGANCCATGACGGGCCGAGAAGACCAGNTCGATCGCGACGAGCACCGCCTCGATGGTGAGNGCAGCNAGCAGCAGGCGACCGACCCCCCGCCACGNGNNGCTTCGNAGGACGTCGACNANNCCCCAGGNGATGAANCCGNCGANCAGGACCATCGCGACCGNCATCGGGGCTTCGACGAGGTATCCGATCGCCACCAGCGGNGNNAGCACCGCGAATGCGCACGTCCACGAGACGGCGATGCCGGGAAGGAGCCCGCCTTCCAGTTCATCGGCGAGGAAACGTCGCGCGATCGAATACCCCGGAAGAAGGAACAGGGTCCAGAACAGGAGTGGAAGCAGCGTCATGTCGAGATGTGCCTCGGCGCGATCGCGCCCCGTCGAAGCAGTCGATCGAGCACGCCCTGGACGAGACCCGCCGCCCGCCAGATCGCGCGGATCGTGCCGAGCAACACGAACCAGCCCATCGCCCATCCGACACGCCGCACCATCGCGTGGGCCATCGGCACCTGCATCAGGATCAGGAGCAGCAGGATCGTCGCGGGCACGGCGGGCCCCAGGGGCGGCCAGGCGAGCGCCAGAAGACTCGGCGGCAGTGCGGCCGCGACGAAAGGCTGGAGATGATCAAGCGGTCCGCTGTAGGCGTTTCCACCCCGCCCTCGATGCTCGAGATGCAGGGCGACCCGCCAGTACCCCTGCTGTCGCTGCACCTTCAGGTACCGGAGGATCCGATCGGCATGATGATGACGCACCCGGGAACGACGATCGAATCGAAGACGATGCCCAGCCTCCACGACCCGGAAGGCGAGATCGGCATCCTGGCCCTTGAGATAACGCTCGTCGAATCCTCCGACCGCATCGAGCACGCCTCGCCGATAGACCACGTCGAAGGTCGCGAGAAAATCGACCTCCTCGGGCATCCGNTCATGTCGCACCTGAATCTCCTCGTGGATCAGTCGCTCGAGNAGCGTCGCGTCCGGCGCGATCGCATACGTGCCACCCGCGGCCGCGACCTCGGGATCCTCGAGATGCGGCAGGAGATGNTCNAGGGCGTCGGGGAACGCCACNCAGTCCGCATCGACGAACCAGACCANNGGGGTCTCCNCCGCNGCGATNCCCGCATTGCGGGCCGCNCCGGCGCCACGNCCGCCGGACTGGAGGACTTCGACGTCGCGCACTCGTGCGATGGCCGCNGTCTCGTCACGCGATCCATCGTCGACCAGCANGACCCGNACNAGTCTGGAATCCGGTCGCGACAGAATCACGAGCAGCGAGTCGAGACANGCCTCGAGGGTGGCTGCCGCATCNCGAGCGGGAATGANGGCGGTCACTTCATTCTTCACGTCGCCTCGCCTCCTNCAGCCCCTGCGCGGCCNGTGAATGGGAGGAATCGGCCGCCANTGCGGCCNCATAGGCGANCANCGCATCGGCCATCCGATTCNGGATGAAGTNCATGTTCCCCTCGTTGAATCGNGCGCTCGCCCGNAGGGCCGGATCGCNNGCGACTTCNGCGGCGGATCGGAAGACCGTCGCCGCGTCGGCGAGTCGCCCGCACTCCGCCAGGGCATTGCCCATGACGATGCGGATCCGCACGTTGGCCGGTTCGATG
>NYVS01000154.1 GCA_002684755.1 Phycisphaerae bacterium | reverse complement strand
TCGAACCACGGCGCCACCGTCGACTCGATCGCATCGTCGCCCTCGAGCGGCCGGATGATGCACTCGTCCTGCTCGATCGAGGCCTTGCAACCGACACACTCGAACGACGCCGGATCGAGCAGGCCCTCGTCGGTATCGCCGTAGTAGGCCTGGTCGCAGTGCGGACAACAGAAGCGGACCTCGCCGATCTTGAACTCGAAGTCTCCCGGACGGAACGCGTCCCCGCATTCGGGACAGGCGCCGGGCGACAGGTTCCAGAGCGGGTAGTCGCATTTCTTGCAACGCATGGGGCACCTCCATCAGCGGGCGGATCTGTCTGCGCGACCTGCCCACGGCAGACCCGGACCATGACCCCGAGCGGAAGGCGAGCCACCGTCGCCGGGCTCAGTCCTCGGGACACCCCTCGGCGATGCGTCGTCGGAACTCCGCCACCAGTCGCCGGGTGACTTCACCCATGCGGCCGGTTCCGATCACCGAATCATCGATCCGCGAGACGCCGATCACCTCGGCCGCGGTCCCGGTCAGGAACACTTCNTCGGCCTCCAGCAGCGTCTCGATTCCGAAGACGTCTTCTTCGACCTNGAAGCCGCAGGCCGGTGCGATCTCCCGCATCACGAANCGACGCGTGACCCCGTGAAGGATCCCGGTGCTGGTCGACGGCGTGAAGATGCGATCACCCTTCACCGCGAAGATGTTGTCGCCGGTGCACTCCGCGACCTGCCCATCGGTGTTCAGCATGATCGCCTCGAGCACGCCCGCCTCGATCGCCTCGACCTTCGCGAGGATGTTGTTGAGGTAGTTCAGGCTCTTGATCCGAGGGTCGAGGCACTCGATCGGGATGCGGGGGCGCTTGGCGACGACCACCTTCATCCCCTCCTCGTAGAGTTCCTCGGGATAGAGCTGGATCCGGTCGGCGATGATGAACGTGCCCGGTGTCGGGCAGCGGAAGGGATGCAGTCCCAGCGTGCCGACGCCGCGGGTGAAGACCAGCCGGATGTACCCGTCCTGGATGCCGTTGGCGTCCACGGTCGCGCGGATCGCGTCCTCGATCTCCTCGAGGTCGTAGGCGGGTTTCAGGTGGATGAGGGCGGCGGACTCGAACATCCGCGCAAGGTGCGTCTTCAACTTGAGGATCCTGCCGCCGTAGGCGCGGATCCCCTCGAAGCAGCCGTCGCCGTAGAGCAGGCCGTGATCGAAGACCGAGATCATCGCCTCGTCCTTCGGAACCATTTTTCCGTCGTGCCAGATGTAAGACATGGGCGGACATTCTACCGATTACGACCCGTTCGCGGGCCCGTTGATCGCCCTCGGGGCGGGNTTCAGGAACCGCACCNCCCCCAGTAGGACAACAGGAGGCCGAGATCCCCGGGGCCGACCAGACCGTCCTCGTCGAGATCCGAACGGCATCCGTCGCCCCCCCAGTCGAGCAGGATCAGTCCGAGATCGACGCCGTCGACCCGGGCGTCCCGATCGAGGTCGCCGGTGCACGGGACACCGGGTGTCCGGATCGCACCCGAGCCGAGTCCCCGCGCCACCACGTCGATCAGCGGACGAACCGGNTTCCGNCNGGGATCCGCGATCGAAGGCGGAACGTCGGTCTGCCCGGCGGAGTTCATTCCCCAGCAGGCGACGCTTCCGTCCTCGTGAAGGAGCACGGTGTGCGCCTGGCCGGCGGCCACCGCGACCGCCGGACGCGTTGGTGTCCCGGTGCCGGATGGAATGGAGATCTGTCCGAACGTGTCGTCGCCCCAGCAGCGGACCGATCCGTCTTCGAGGACGACGACCGAGTGCGAGAAACCGGTGGCGATGGCGATGACCCGATGGCCGCGATCGCCGATCCCCTTCGGGACGTCGCACTGACCGTGGAAGTCGTCGCCCCAGCAGCGGATCGATCCATCGTCCATCAGGCCGATGGTGTGGGTGTTGCCGACGCTCAGTCGCTGAACACCGGTCTCGGGGATCACCGAGGCGGGATCGCAGTCCGCGGCCGCCGGATTGCCCCAGCAGACGACCGACCCGTCCATCATCAACGCCGTGGTGCTGTAGACCGCGGCATGAACCGATCGCACGGGATGTCCGGGGGAACCCAACCACGGCGGGACGGNGCACTCGCCGTACTCGTTCTCGCCCCAGCATCGCACCGAGCCGTCCGCAAGCACCGCCGCGGTGTGACCTTCACCCGCCGACACCTGGACCGCCGGGATCCGGGACGGCCCTGAACCGACGTCCGACGGGACGTTCGATTCGCCGAAGAAGTTGCCTCCCCAGCAGACGACGTCGCCGCCGTCGAGGACCGCCGCGGCGTGCAGGATCCCCATCGACAACTGGACGATGGTGCCGCGAACACAGGGATCGGATGCGTAGTACGGCGTGCCCCAGAACACGAAGTCCGTTCCGGGCGCGTCGTCGCCGGCATCGCCCGCGGTCACCGCCTCCGCGACCGGCACGACGCCGGCGAACAGGACGAGCCAGATCATCGCCATGCCTCGAAGGCGNTCGCGAAGGGTGGATCGTTCGATCGATGTCGGTGGCGTCGACATGTCTCCAGTCTACGTCCGGGGTCACGCCGGTCGAAGAAACCACGCGTCCGAAGACGAAAAGCCCCCGCAGACCCCTCGGACGGGTGCCATGCGGAGGATTCAGGCGTGGATCTTGCGTCGTCGAGCGGGCGGAATGCCGAGCTGTTCGCGGTACTTGACCACGGTCCGCCGNGCGATCTCGACGCCTCGTTCCGCCAGTGCGTCGGCGAGTTTCTGATCGCTCAACGGCTTCGCCTTGTCCTCGGCGTCGACGATCTCGCGAAGCATCTCCTTGATCGCCTCCCAGCTGCGATCGTCACCCGCGTCCGATTCCCGGCCGCCGGAGAAGAAGCGACGAAGCGGGAACATCCCCCGCGGCGTCTGCATCCACTTCTCGCTGACCGCGCGACTCACCGTCGCGACGTGCACCCCGAGCTGGTCCGCCACCTCGGTCATCGGCAGCGGCTTCAGGAACTGCGGACCGTGATCGAAGAAGTCCCGCTGCCNCGAGAGGACCACCCGCACCACGCGGAGCAGCGTGTTCGTCCGCTGGTTGACCGCGTCGATGAGCCAGGTCGCGTCGCGAATCGCGTCGTCGATGAAGCCGCGGTCCTTCTTCTCGAGTTTCCGGTCGCCCTTCATCCCCTCGACCTGGGGATTGATCCGCAGCGGCGGCACCACGCCGTCGGCGAGCGCCGCGACGTAGGTGTCGGATTCGGGCTCGTACTCGACGAGGACGTCCGGCACGACGATGCCCGCGTCGGGGTTGACCAGCTCCCGCCCCGGCCAGAGCGTCAGTCGTCGCATCAGTTCCTTCGCGGTCTGCACGCGTTCGAGCGGCATCTCCGCATCCTTGGCGATCTTCGGCAGCCGGTTCTCCACCAGATCCTCGAAGTGCTCGCCCACCAGCACCGCCGCGTCGGTCCACGCGCCGTCCTCGTCGCCTTCCTGCTCGACGATCGCATCGATCTGGAGAAGCAACGACTCCTGCTTCGACCTCGCCATCAGACCCGGTGGATCGAGGATCCGCTGCATCCGGTCGAGCGTGCGGTCGAGCAGTTCGACCGACCAGTCCTCGATGCCGAGCTCGGTCCCCTGTTCGAGGATCGTGTCGAGATCGGTCTCCAGAAGTCCGTCGTCGTCGACGTACTCGATGAGTCGTCGGCCCGCGGCCGCGACGTTCTCGACCGCATCCACGAACCGCCACTGCGCCTCGAGCTGTGCGGCGAGTCCGAGCCCGCGTCCCGCGGTGTTCGCCATCGCGTCCATCTTGCGATCGCGATCGCCGGTGGTGGCGGCCCGTCGCGCACCGTAGTCGTCGCCGTCCCAGACCTCCCGGTATCGGTTCTCGAGATCCGCGAGNCGCCCGAAGTCCTCGCCCGCCTCGCCGGCGATGAACTCGCGTTCCGTCTCCGCGACGTCNCCGCCGGGTTCGCGATCGGCGGCGGCGCCGTCACCCGGCTCGACGAGTTCGAGCGCGACGTTCTTCTCGAGTTCCTGTTCGATGCGCTCCTGCAGCGCCGCAAGCGGCAACTGGAGGATCTCCATCGACTGGATCATCCTCGGGGCCAGCTTCATCTGCTGACCGAGCTTCATCTGCTGACGCGTGTCGAATCGCATCGTGGTCATGGCGGGGTCTTCCGGAACGGAGACGCGCTCCCTCGGCGTCGTGCCTGTTGGCGCCGCGGGGCGTCGATCCTTCGACGCCCGACCATCGCGGGCCGCTCCGGGTTGATCCATCCGCGTTCATGGTATCGCCGGCGGAGAGAACGATCTCCGAACGAGAACCCCGGCGAAGGGGATCCGTTTCGGGATCCGCCTCCTCGGCCCGGATTCGGGGTTGGAATCAGTCGATCGGCCGCCGCTCGGTGATCGCATCCGCGAGCACCGCCCGGCTGGCGTATTCGATCTGGGACCCCGACGGCAGCCCCCGGGCGAGCCGGGTGGTCGAGATCCCGAGTCGCCTCGCCTCCTCCGCGACGTGGAGCGAGGTGGTGTCCCCCTCCATGTCGGGATTGAGCCCGAGGACGATCTCCCGGACCGGGATTCCGCGGGCGTTCCGCTCCGGCGTCCGGAGCCGGGTGATCAGATCGTCGACGGTCAGACCGTCCGGTCCCACGCCGTCGAGCGGATCGAGCCGTCCGAGCAGGACGTGGTACACGCCGGCATGCATGCCGGTCTGCTCNAGACTGATCAGATCGCGCGGCTGCTCGACGACCAGCACCACCGATGCGTCCCGCTCGGGATCGCTGCAGATCGGACACGGGTCGATGTCGGCGAGATTCCAGCAGATCGAGCAGTGCCGGACCGATTCCTTCACCCGGGCGATCGACCGGGCGAGCCCGAGCGCCTCGTCGCTCGAACTCTTCAGCACGAAGAACGCGAGCCTCTCCGCGCTCCGCCGGCCGATGCCGGGGAGCCGCGCGAATTCATCGATGAGATTCGAGACGCTTTCGGGGTACGCGGTCATGGGCACCGACCTCCTCGCGAACCGTGGATCACATGAGCCCCGGCAGGCCACCGGGGGGGAGNGGGATGTTCATCTCGGACGCCGCCGCCTTGAGATGATCCGCGATCATCTCCTGGGCGCGTTCGAGCGCCGCATTCACCGCACTGGCGATGAGGTCCTCGGCCATGCCTCGATCGGCCTCGTCGCCCTCCTTGACGAGGATCGCGAGCATCACCGGATCGACGTCGACCGAACGGATCCGCATCTTGCCGTCGGCGACCGCGGTGACCGCGCCCCCACCGACCTGCGCTTCGACCGTCATGTCGGCGAGCTCGGCGCGGACCTGCTCGAACCGTTCCTTGATCCGGGGCAGGTCCTTCATGATCCCGCCGAGTCCGGCCATTCCCTTGAGTGCATCGAACATCAGTCTTCCTTCACTGGCTTGGTGACCGGTTCCTCGACCTTCGGGGAACCCTCGATCCTCCTGACCTGCACGACGTGGGCGTCGAACAGTTCCATCGCGTCCACGACCAGCGGGTGCGACTCGACGTCCTCGTCGACGACCGACGACGGCGCGGNACTCGACGCCGCGGCGTTGACGAACTCGACCCGGATCCGCCGACCGAGCGCCTCCGAGGCCAGCCGCTCCAGCGGTTCCGGATGGGACACCGTCCAGTCGACCCCCGGCGAGGCGTCGTCCCGGCGGCGGAGTCGGAGATGGCCGCCTTCCAGTCGGTCGAACTCGAAGTCCGCGAGCATGGCACGGTGCCGGGGCGTGGTCGCGGCGGCCTCCAGTCGAGCCCACGGGCCCGCCGACTCGCCGCCGAGGTCCACCGGCGTCCCCGCGGACGCGTCCGAATCGGGCGCAACCGGTNTCGCCACGGCCGTCTCAGGCGTTGCCTCAGGGGCTGCCGCAGGCTCGGTGGTCTTGCTCGGCTTCCTGGCTTTCTGGGCCGTCTCGGCTTTCTGAGACGTCTCGNNTTTCTGAGACGTCTCGNTCGTCGCGGGCGACTCGGTCTTTCGAACCGTTTCAGCCGCTCNGGAATTCGCGGTCTTCCCGGCGTCTTCCGCCGCGCGACCGGAAGCCGGCGTCGTCGCGGGCGTCAACCCGGTCGACGCCTTCGCGGNCGGGGGTGCGTCAGTGGCGGTCAGCCTTTTTTTTTTCGTCGGCGTCGATGCGATGGCGTCCCCGGCCAGCAACGAGGCGGCCCGAGCGAATCGTTCCGACATCGCCATGCGGGCGACGGCCGCATCGAGGATCGCACGCGGCGANGCGCTCACCCGGACCCGGGCGCTCGCGGCATCGCACAACGCGATCATGTGCACCAGTTGTTCCGGCTCGAAGTTCGCGGCCTCTTCGACGAGGGNGGCGGCCTCGTCGGGACCGGTGCCGAGGATCTCGGGATCNGCGCCACAGACCCCCGCGGACAGCAGGAGTCGGAACCGCTCGGCGATGCCGTCGAGGGCCCGCTCGGGGGCGAGTCCCTCTCCCAGCAACGTGGCCATGGCGCGAAGCGTGCCCGCGAGGTCGCCCCCGCCGATCGCCGCCACCACGTCCCGGACGATGTCCTCCGGCGGCACGCCGAGCACCCGTTCCAGCAGTTCGGCGTCGAGCCGGCCGTCCGCCGCCGCGACGATCCGCTCCAGGATGCTGAGTCCGTCCCGCATCGATCCGTTGGCGAGCCTCGCGACGCGAAGCACGACCGCCTCGTCGGCTTCGATCGACTCCCGGGCGAGGACGTCGGCGAGGTGCGCCGCGATCCTCGGGATCGAGATCGGCCGGAAGTCGAATCGCTGACAGCGGCTCTGGATGGTCGGCAGGACCTTGTGCGGTTCGGTCGTGCACAGGATGAACTTCACGTGCGACGGCGGTTCCTCCATGGTCTTGAGCAGGGCGTTGAACGCCGCGTTCGAGAGCATGTGGACNTCGTCGATGATGTAGATCTTGAACGGNGANCGNGCCGGNCGGATGCTCGCNTTGGCGATNAGGTCGCGNGCGTCCTGGACGCCGTTGTTGCTCGCACCGTCGATCTCCACNACGTCCATGTCCTCNCCNCGNAGGATCGCGTCCTCGACNGCCTNGCCNTCNCCCNNNGANNCGGTGGNGTTGAGGGCCCGGGCGAAGATCCNCGCCATCGAGGTCTTGCCGACGCCNCGGGTNCCGCAGAANAGATANGCGTGGGCGGTNCGATCCCGNTCGATNGCNCGTTCNAGNGTCTCNGCGATCGANTCCTGNCCGACNACNTCGCCGAAGNTCCNGGANCGATAGCGTCGNGCGAGGACCTGNTAGCCGGGAACGGTTTCGGTGGCGGTTTCGGGCATCGAGCNCCGGNNGTCGNGGGGCCGAGGAAAGACGCCGTCGGAACGGCGAAAGGANGCGACGGNCGACGCGGGATGGCGNCGTGGAGGACGGCCAGGCGATCNNCGGCCCGAACGACGACGCGTATGGCTGCTGCCGTCAAGCCCTGACCAGGTTGGCGAGCCGTCCGTCCGACGGACCCGACCGTCCTCCACGCCGCGATCC
>NYVS01000153.1 GCA_002684755.1 Phycisphaerae bacterium | reverse complement strand
GTCGGATTCCGCCACCAGCGACATGCTGCGGCAGCGGATCAACGACGTGCTGCGGACGCTGACCTATCGCGAACGCGAGATCCTCAAGCTCCGCTACGGCATCGGTGACGGCTACACCTACACCCTCGAGGAGGTCGGCCGGATCTTCAAGGTCACCCGCGAACGCGTGCGACAGGTCGAGAGCAAGGCGATCCGGAAGCTGCAGCATCCGATCCGCCGCCAGCGGCTCTCGAACTTCCTCAACGGCGAGGACGAGTGATCGAACCGGTGGTCTGACGATCGGATGATCGGGACGACCCGGTCACCGGATGAAACGGCGACGAGGCCGCGAGCGAACCGCTCGCGGCCTCGCGTCGTTCCGTGGTCGAGATTCCTCACGAAGGACGTTCAGCCGTCGGCCTGCGAGACGGTCACGATCTCCAGGTACTCCTCCAGTCCCCAGCGGCCACCCTCGCGACCGAATCCGGAATGACGGACGCCTCCGAACGGGACCGCGGCCACCGCGGGCCCCGGATCGTTGATGCCGACGACGCCGGTCCGAAGTTCGAGCCCGAGGCGTTCGATTCGCCGTGGATTCGAGGTGATCGCGTAGGCGGCGAGCCCGTACTCCGAGTCGTTCGCGAGGGCGATGGCCTCGTCGTCGTCCCGAAAGGCCCGCACCGGGCAGACCGGACCGAAGGTCTCCTCCCGCCAGCACTTCATTTCAACGGTGCAGCCGGTGAGGACCGTCGGTTCGTGGAAGCGGTCCGCCGCCCCCTCGACCTTCCGACGACCGCCGCCTGTGACCACCGTCGCGCCGCGCCGGAGCGCATCCGTGACGTGCGCCTCGACCTTCTCGATCGCGGCATCGTCGATCATGGGCCCGAGCGCCACGCCCGGCTGCGTCCCGATGCCGGAGACGAGGGCCGCGGAGGCCTCCGCCAGCGCGGCCACGAACGCATCGTGGATCGATGCGTGGACCAGGAATCGATTCGGACAGATGCAGGTCTGGCCGCCGTTTCGATACTTCGCGGCCATCGCGATCCGGACCGCCGACTCGATGTCGGCATCCTCGAAGATCAGCATCGGGGCATGGCCCCCGAGCTCGAGCGAGAGTCGGAGCAGGTTCGTCGCCCCGCCCCGCATCAGGAGGCGACCGACCTCCGTGCTCCCGGTGAAGGACAGTTTCCGAACCCGGGGATCCTCCAGCAGGGTCTCGGCGATCGGCGCCGGCGCCCCCGTGAGCAGGTTGAGCACGCCCGCAGGCACCCCGGCCTCGACCGCGATCTCCGCGAACGCGATGGCGGACAGCGGCGTCTGTTCGGCGGGCTTCACGATCTGCGTGCAGCCGACCGCGAGGGCCGGCGCGACCTTCTTCGCGAGCATCGCGAGCGGGAAGTTCCACGGCGTGATGGCGACCGCGACGCCGACCGGTCGCCGGTGGACGCGGATGGACTTGCCGGGCACCTCGGGGTGCTCGTCCTCGAGCGTGTGGACCGCGTCCGCCGCGACCTCGAAGAAGCTCCGGGCGTAGTCCACCTCCGCCTCCGCCTCGGCGAGCGGCTTCCCCTGCTCCGCGGTCATCAGCGCCGCCAGTCCGGCCCGCTTCGCGGCCATCCGGGCCGAGAGGTCGAGCAGCGTCGCCGCCCGCGCCTCGACCGGCCGGGCGGCCCACGCCGGGAACGCCTCGGCCGCCGCGTCGACCGCGCGACGGGTCTCCGCGGCCCCCATCACGGGAACGCTCCCCACCCGTGCATCGGTCGCCGGATCCAGGACCTCGAACGTCCGACCCGAATCCGCCTCGACCCATTTTCCATCGATCAGGTTGGCTTGCCGCATCGGTCGATCCTCCGGAATCCGGCGGGCTCCCCGCGGAGCGACCGCCTTCGGGAGGGTACCCGCGATCATCCCGCTACACTCGTCTGACCGAACGATCCCCCAGAGGAGACGCACCATGGCCAAGGCCGTCGCCGATCCGGCCGAACTCCGCCGATTCGCCAACGATCTCAAGCGATTCACCAACGAACTGCAGGCGAACATGCAGACCATGCAGGCACGCATGGGCACGCTTTCGCAGAGTTGGCGGGATCAGGAACAGGCGAAGTTCGAGGAGGAGTTCGATGCCACCGTCAAGACGCTTCACCGCTTCGTGAAGTCCTCCGACGTCCACATCCCGTTCCTGCTCCGGAAGGCCCAGCGGATCGAGGACTACCTCCAGCAGCGATGACCGGCGACCACCCCGCCCAAGAGATCGACCCATGAGCAGCGAGAGCGCGGATGTCAGGTCCATCGACGCCATCGACCGCTTTCGCGTCGCGCTCGTCGAGTTCGTCGACGCGGGACGAATCTCCGTGTCGGAGGCCGACAGCGACCTCGACCGCAATCTGATCTGGCTCGAGCGGGACCGGGTCCCCCACTGGACGCGACAGATCCGGAAGCGACAGGAGCTGGTCACCCGGGCGAAGAGCGATCTCTACCGCAAGCAGACCCAGTCCGGCGCGAAGGACGGACGGGCGAGCGTCGTCGACGAGAAGGTCGCCCTGCAGCGGGCCAATCGACGACTCGAGGAGGCACAGGCCAAGCTCCACGCGACGAAGGCCTGGCTTCGGCGCCTCGAGCAGGAGCGGATCAACTTCAAGTCGGCGATGTCCGGGTTCGGCGTGGCGGTGGATCACGATCTCCCCCATGCGATCGGACTCCTGAAGAAGATGACCGAGAATCTCGAGTCCTACCTCGCGCTCGCGCCACCGGATCTCCAGAAACTCCTCACCCCCGACGAGCCGGTGGACGCCACCCCGTCGATGCGGCGGGCCGGAACCGACCGCGGGCCGGATGCGGATGAGCGAGCGACGCCAACGCGACCGGAAACGCTCGACGAACGGCACGAACGGGATGAAGGGGAGGAATCGGCATGAGCGTCACCAGCGCCCGGCGTCGGATCCAGAGCGAGTACAAGGACCTGATGGTCGCGTGGATGCAGGTCAACGAGGTCTGGCGGGACCCGGTGAGCCGGGCCTTCGAGGAACGTCGACTCCGCCCCCTCGACCGGCGGATCAAGTCCGCGGCGACCGCGATGGAACACCTCGAAGGCGAACTCGCCAAGGCACGACGAGACTGTGGAGACGATTGATCGATGAGTGATCTCAAGGCCGATGCCGACATCCCCGCGACCGGACCTCCCGATCTTCTGGGAGACCTCGGTTCGTCGCGACGTCGCCTCGACGAGCTCACCCGCGACAGCGCGGCGGAGAGCCTCGCCGCGACCGCGGATGCCGCCCGGGACGCGAAGACCGAGGACCGGGACCACGCCGAGGCGCTCGAGACCGTCGAGACGACGCGGACCGACGCCGTCGATGCCGCCCGTCGCCGCCGGACCGAAGGCATCGCGTCCGCACGGCGGACCCACGAGGAACGACATCTCGAGATCGATCAGGAGGCCGAGGCGATGTCGGTGCGGATCCGACGCAAGGCCCACGAGAACGAACGCAAGGCGAAGGAGGCCCTCGAAGAGGCGGTCTGGCTCGCCGACACGGTGTACGAGGCGAACGAGAAGCGGCCGGCACGGGAGTTCGAGGAACGGGCGGTGGAGATCGACGAGGACGTCACCCGGCTCGAGGAACTCGAGTCGAGAATGATGCGGGAGACGCGCCGCTACAAGCAGCCCGTGCCGCGGGCCGCCGAACTCGACGCCGCCGATCTTCGGGAGGTCGAGTCGAAGCCCCAGGTCGTGATGAAGCTCGAGCTCGGCGCCGCCGCCCAGTCGACGGACACGTTCCGCCGGCTCGCGTTGCCCCGCCTCTTTCGCGGCCCGATCATGGTGCTGCCGCTCGCCGCCTTCTTCGGCGCGGGCGTGGGCGTCGCCGCCGCGACCGGCGCGACGGAACGCGGACCGCTCGTCGAAGGCGGGCTCTACGGACTCCTCGCCTTCGTGCCGGTCCTCGCGATCCTCTACGTGTTCGCCCGACGGACGGTGGTCCGGGCGTGGCGTCCCTTCGCCCGATCTTCGGCCCTGGTGCGCAAGGCGACCGAACGATCGAAGACCGAGGCCCGCGAGGAGATGGCCCGGCTCGAGGCCCGGCTGATCGCCACCCGGGACCGGGAGACCGCGGAGGCCGAGGCGAAGTACCAGCCGATCATCGCGGAGAATCTCGCGAAGGCCAAGGAACGCGTCGCGGAACTCGAGCGACGCGTGCCGATCCAGAAGGCCGAGGCGGACGCGACGCTGGAGACCGCGACGGCCACCGCGGAATCCGAAGCCGACGCGATGGAGCGCGACGCCGTCGAAGCCCACGCCGCCGCGCTGGCCGCCGAACACGATCGTCATCGCGCCGCCGTCGAGACGTTGAAGGTCGCCGCCGAGGATCGCTGGACCGCGCTCGAACGCGGCTGGTTCGAAGGCCTCGATCGGCACGTCGGTCGACTGACCGAGATCCGCGACGATCTCGCCGGCCGGTTCCCCGACTTCACGGACCCGGGTTGGAAGACCTGGTCGCCCCCCGGCGTCGCCCCGCCCGCGATCACCCTGGGCCGGCTCCGGTTCGATCGCACCGCCGTCGAAGGCGGGCCGCCGGCGGATCCCCGACTCGCCACCGATCATCCGACCACCTTCGATCTGCCGTCGATGATCTCCCTTCCTTCCCGGGCGAGCCTGCAGATCGACGTCGACCCCGACCACCGCACCGAGGGGCTCGAACTCCTCCGCGCCGCGATGCTCCGCATCCTCGCCACGGTGCCCCCGGGCAAGGCCCGTTTCACGATCCTCGATCCGGTCGGCCTCGGCCAGAACTTCGCGGGCTTCATGCACCTCGAGGACGAACTGCCGGGCCTGGTGGGCGAACGCATCTGGACCGAACCGCGCCAGATCGAACAGAAGCTCACCGACATCACCGAACACATGGAGACGGTGATCCAGAAGTACCTGCGGAACGAGTTCGAATCGATCGACGCGTACAACCTCGCCGCGGGCGAGATCGCGGAGCCGTATCGATTCCTCGTCATCTCGGACTTCCCCGCGAACTTCAACGACGAATCCGCTCGACGACTCGCGAGCATCCTCCAGAGCGGACCGCGCTGCGGTGTGTTCACCCTGATCCTCCGCGATCGACGGGGCGAGGTGCCGGAGAAGTTCGACGTCGCCGACATCGATCGCGAGACGGTCACGATCCGCTCCACCCGGAACGGCATGCGGTTCGAGGCGGAGGGTCTCGAGGACCTGGACTTCGAACCCGCGACCGGTCCGCCCGACGATCTCCTCATCGAGATGGCCCACCGCGTCGGCCGCGCCGCCCTCGATGCCGGCAAGGTCGAGGTCCCCTTCGAGACCATCGCCCCGCCCCGGGAGAAGTTCTGGACGGGCTCGACGGAGAAGAAGGTCTCGGTGGCCCTCGGACGGGCGGGTGCGACCAGGCTCCAGACGATCGAACTCGGCGTCGGCACCGCCCAGCACGCCCTGGTCGCGGGCAAGACCGGTTCGGGCAAGTCGACGCTGCTCCACGCCTTCATCACCAACCTCGCCTGCTGGTACTCGCCGGACGAGGTCGAGTTCTATCTCGTCGACTTCAAGAAGGGCGTCGAGTTCAAGACCTACGCGACCCACAAGCTTCCGCACGCCCGCGCCGTCGCGGTGGAGAGCGACCGCGAGTTCGGCCTCTCGGTCCTGCAGGGGCTCGACAAGGAACTCAAGGATCGCGGCGAGGCCTATCGCGCCGAAGGCGTGCAGGATCTCGCCGGCTGGCGGGCGAAGCGACCGGACGTCCCGATGCCGCGGGTGCTGCTGGTCATCGACGAGTTCCAGGAACTCTTCGTCGACGACGATCGCGTGAGCCAGGAGTCGGGCACCCTGCTCGACCGTCTGGTGCGGCAGGGCCGGGCCTTCGGCATGCACGTGCTGCTGGGTTCCCAGACGCTCGGCGGCGCATTCTCCCTGCACCGGTCGACCATGGGCCAGATGGGCGTGCGGATCGCCCTGCAGTGCAACGAGCAGGACTCGATGATGATCCTCTCGGACGACAACGTCGCGGCCCGACTGCTCGCCCGCCCGGGCGAAGCGATCTACAACGACCAGGGCGGTCTCGTGGACGGGAACAGTCCGTTCCAGGTCTGCTGGCTTCCGGACGAGATCCGGGAGGGCTACCTCGAACAGGTCGCCCGACTCGCCGAAGACCGGCCCGCCGACACCCGACGGCCGTGCATCGTCTTCGAGGGCAACGCCCCCGCGTCGCTTCCCGCCAACGCCCCGCTGCGTGCGGCGATCGAGACCGTTCCCGAGTCGCGCCCCGCCGCGATCCCCCTCTGGCTCGGCGATGCCGTCGCGATCAAGGATCCCACCGCCGGCCTGCTCCGGCGGCAGTCCGGCTCGAACGTGGTNCTGGTCGGCCAGCAGGACGAGTCCGCGACCGCGATCTCCGCGGCNNCGCTCGTCGCGGCCGCCGCCGCCCACCGCACCGACGACTTCTCGGCGGTCGTGCTCGACGGCACCGCGGCGGACGATCCCAACGCCGGCTACCTCGAGATGGTCGCGGGTCATCTGCCCCACGAGATCCGACTTCCCGGATTCCGGGACAGCAGTGACGCGGTGATCGAGCTCGGAGGCGAACTCGCCCGGCGGATCGAGGCGGACCGGACGGACGCATCCCCCATCCTCCTGCTCGTCCACGGACTCCAGCGATTCCGATCCCTGCGACGGGCCGAGGACGACTTCGGATTCTCCATGGACGACGACGCGCCGCCGACGCCCGACAAGGTCTTCGGTTCGCTGCTCAAGGACGGGCCCGANCACGGGATCTTCGTGTTCGCCTGGGCCGACACCGTCTCGACCCTCGAACGCTGCGTCGACCGACAGGCGATGCGGGGGTTCGATCAGCGGGCGATGTTCCAGGTCGGTTCGGCCGACTCCAGCACCCTCATCGACTCACCCGCCGCGAGCAATCTCGGCGGGAACCGAGGACTCCTCTTCAGCGAGGAGAAGGGCACGATCGAGAAGTTCCGCCCCTGGGGCCTGCCGAGCGAGGCGTTCATCGCCGCCGCGGGACGCGCCATGGCGAAACGAGACGCCTGACCCGGAGGGGTCGCCCCGTTCACGATCCTCGCGGTTCGAGGACCGCACCGATCGATCGCTCGTCGATCAATCGACGATCGAGCGCCAGGCGGCCTTGAGGATCGCGGGCGACGCCTTCGCGTTCCCCCGGAGTTCCTGGGCGAAGAGCGACACCCGGTAGTCCTCGAGCAACCAACCGAACTCGTCGACCTTCGGATCGACCCGCCCGAGTCCGTCGAGCTGGCGCCGACGGCCCTCCCAGAGTCTGATCCAACCTTCGAGTTCCTCGCGTCGTCCACGATCACGCTCGAGTCCGTCGCCCCGAAGGCGATCGAGCCGACGGCGTCCCGCTTCGAGGTATCGGGGGATCTCCGCGAGCCGCGCAGGTGGAACGCGCCCGAGGAAACCGGCGCCCACCAGTCGATCCAGATGGGCCCGCTCATCCTCCGCGACCCCCCGCCACGCCGCGGGCGTCGGCCGGTCGAGGGATTCGAGCGTCGACTGTCGTGCCAGGAGGATCGGTTCCGCGAGGTCGCAGGCGCGTTCGAGCGACGGCCAGAGATCCCGGCGGACCGTCTCGTCCAGTTCGAGGAACGCGAACCGGTCCCGGGTCCGGGACGCCGCGGCCGCCCCACCGCCCCGCTCCATCGCGACCGCCACCGCGAGGTCGCCGAGATCGGCGGTGAAGCCGTCGCCCGAGCCCAGCGGTGCGTGAAGCATCGCGAGCCGATCGAGGCCGGGCAGATGTTCGAAGTGGTGACGAAGGGCATCCGCGACCTGCAGCGCGAGCAGTCGTCGAACCCCGCCGAGATGCATCGCCGCCGCGGTCACCGCGTCGTCGGTCACCCGGATCCGCACCGACCGGCCTTCGTCGGCGAGGGCGGGATACGCGACCAGTCGGTGATCCCCACGATCGACCTCGACGGTCTCGGGCATCTCGCCGAAGTCCCAGTCCCGTCGATCCCGGATCGCCGCCAGCCGGGCGGCCTCGTCGTCGCCCGACTCCAACGAGGCCATCGACGTCTCGAACGCGACCCGGGCCTGGTCCCGGTGCGTCGAAACCAGCGTCGCGAAGTTGCGGGTCNTCGAGAGCAGCCGACCGTCGACGTCGGTCAGTTCGAACCGCATGAAGTGATGGGCTTCGAGCATGTCGAGCCGGTAGTCGCCGATCCGGACGGTCGCGCCGCCCACCGCACCGAGATAGCCGGCGAGGGCCTCGAGCAGCGACGACTCCGCGAACGGCAGNTGTTCGGCGGCGCCGATCGCGGTCTCGCGGATCGGCATGAACCGCGTGCGCACCCGCCGGGGCAGACTGCGGATGAGCGCTTCGATCTTGTCGACCAGCAGCCCCGGCACCAGCCACTCGAATCGAGCCGCCTCCAGCCGCCCCAGCAGCTCGATCGGGATCATCGCGGTCACGCCNTCGTCCTCGACCCCCGGCTCGTGTCGGTANCGGAGCCGGATGTCCATCCCGCCCATGCGAAGNCGGTCCGGGTACTCGGCCTCGTCGATCCCCGCCCGGACGTCGGTGACGAGGTCCTGCTCTCGCATCACGAGAATCCCCGGGTTCCGGCGTTCGGCCTTGCGACGCCACGCGGTCAGGGCGGCCGCGTTGTGGATCTCGGACGGAAGCCGGGCGTCGTAGAACGCGAATCGCTCCTCGTCCTCGGCGATCGGCCCCAGTTCGCGGCCGCGATCACCGAGTCGGTCGAGTCGCTCGAAGAGTTCGCGGTTCCGGGCGAGGAACGGCGCGTCGCCCGCGAGTCGTTCCGAGACCAGCGCCTGCTGGATGAAGACCTCGCGGGCCCCCGCGACGTCGATCGGCGCATAGGGCACCGTCCGGCGTTCGACCACGTCGAGGTCGCCGAAGGAGACGTTCTCGTACGCCGCGACGAAACCGGTGTCGGGATCGAAGTGGGGTTCGAAGTGATTCCGGCGCACGAGATGCGGGGCCACGCGTTCGACCCAGTCGCCGCGGATCCGGGCCACGGTGCGGGCCCAGCGCCGGCTGGTCTCGACGATCTCCGCCGCCACGATCCACGGGGCGTCCTGCCGCCGCAGCACGCTTCCCGGGAAGATCGAGAACGTCGCACCCGCGATGCCTCGGTAATCGCCTTCCTCGGTTCGGTGGCCGATGTTCGAGACCAGGCCCGCGAGGATCGATCGGTGCACCGCACCGGTCGGCGGATCGTCCCGGACCTCCGGGAGGCGGACGCGTCGTCCGGGTCCCTTGCGGCCNGGCGCGCCGTTCGACGCGCGATCCGACTTCCGCTTCCCACCTTCGAGGCAGCGGCCCGCGATCTCCTCGAGCTGGCGATGCACGTCCTCCCATTCGATCATCCGGAGGTACGAGAGGTGATTGCGACGACACCAGCTTCGAATCGCCGAACTCCCCTTCTCCTCGCGGGCCCGACGCCACGCCCGCCAGAGCCGGACGAACGACAGGAAGTCGCTGCCGGGATCGCGGAACGGTGCGTGGGCGAGGTCGGCGATGCCTTCGCTCCCCGCAGGACGGTTCTTCGGATCCTGCACCGAGAGCGCCGCGGCGATCACCACGATCTCGGGCAGGCATCCCTCGTCGATCGACGCCAGCACGATCCGCCCGATCCGCGGATCGACCGGCATCNCCGCGAGCCTGCGTCCGATGGTGGTCAGTTCGCCGGCACGGTCGACNGCACCGATCTCCCGCAGGGTCTCGTANCCGTCGCGGATCAGTTTCGCGGAGGGCCGTTCGAGGAACGGGAACGCGTCCGGCCCGCCCAGTCCCAGAGACGCCATCTGCAGGATCACGCTGGCGAGATTCGACCGGAGGATCTCGGGCTGGGTGAATTCCGGTCGCTTCGCGAACTCCGTCTCGTCGTAGAGTCGGATGCAGACGCCGGACGCGACTCGTCCACAGCGACCGCTTCGTTGATTCGCCGAGGAACGAGCCACCGGCTCCACCGGCAGTCGCTGGACGCGGCTTCGGGGCGAGTACCGCGAGATCCGGGCGGTTCCCACATCGATCACCCCCCGGATGCGGGGGACGGTGAGCGAGGTCTCGGCGACGTTCGTGGCGAGCACGATCCGGCGATCCGGCCCCGGCTTGAAGACCCGGTCCTGTCGGTCGTTGGAAAGCCGCGCGTAGAGCGGCAGGACCTCGGTCGAGGCCGGATTCGTGCGCTCGATCGCCGCCGCGACGTCGTTGATCTCCCGCTCGCCGGGAAGGAAGACCAGGATGTCGGGTCGTCCGGACGGCGACGTCTCCCCCATGCCGCTNGCATCGATCTCGGTGATCGCGTCGAGCACGCCGGCGACCGTCGCCTCGTCGANGTCCTGATCGGCGCCGTCGGTCGCGATCGGTCGGTGGCGGATCTCGACCGGATGCATCCGGCCGCCCACCTGCACGATCGGGGCGTTTCCGAAGTGACGGCTGAATCGCTCGGGATCGATCGTCGCGCTGGTGATCACCACCTTGAGATCGGGCCGTCGGGAGAGCAGTCGCTTGAGATAGCCCAGCAGGAAGTCNATGTTGAGGCTGCGCTCATGGGCCTCGTCGATGATCAGGGTGTCGTAGGCGACGAGATCCCGGTCCCGCTGGGTCTCCGCGAGCAGGATTCCGTCGGTCATGAGCTTCACGCGGGTGCCCGGTCGCGTCCGGTCGTTGAACCGGACCGCGTAGCCGACGCCTTCACCGAGCGGCGTCTCGAGTTCCTCCGCGATCCGGGCCGCGACGCTTCGCGCCGCCACCCGTCGAGGCTGGGTGTGTCCGATCAGGCCGTCGACCCCCCGGCCGAGTTCGAGACAGATCTTCGGCAGCTGCGTGGTCTTGCCGGATCCCGTTTCGCCGCAGACCACGACCACCTGATGGTCCCGGATCGCCGCGGCGATCTCCTCCCGGGCGAGCGACACCGGAAGCTCCGCGGGATAGGTGACCTCGAGCGGGCGTCCGAGTCGGGCGGCCCGGGCCTCGAGCATCCGGGNGAGGTCACGTTCGATCGCGGCCAGCGGCCGCGCGGCGGATCGTCCTTCATCCAGGAGACGNCGGGCGCCCGAGAGCCGGCGNCGGATGATTCCGGCCTGCACCGCGGGCAGATCGCCCGTGCGACGCTCGATGTCCTTCAGCCGGGCGACTTCCGCCGGCGGGGCGGGCGTGGTGGACGCAGGCTTCCTCGGCTCCGATCCATCGCGGTCGCCCGACCGAGGTNTTCGTCGGCGTTTCCGACGAGGTCGGCGCGCAGCGCCGCCCGGNGGCGGCGACTCGTCGCCGGACGCGTCGGTCTCGGCGGGAGGATGGGAATCGGGAGNCGTCATCGTGGCGGATCGGGAGTCACATGGTAATCGGAGCGACCTCGGCCACGACCCGGAATGGTGGGACCCGGATGACGCGATCCGCTCCGGAAGTCCCGGCAGGCGTCGGGTGCCGATCGCGACTTCGGTTCATTCCAGACCGGCGAGGAACGCCTCGGCGTTCTCCCGGTGCGCCGCCTGCTTCTCCGGCGCCATNCGGCGNCCCGTGGCGCACATCATCGCCCAGCGGGGATTCTTCCCGAGTTCGTCGGCATGGTCGAGGATCCATCGCCAGTACAGGCCGTCCCAGACCGCGTTCCAGTCGCCGTTGCGATGGTTGCTCATCTTCTTGACGTAGGCCGATCCGGAGAAGTACGGCTTGGTGGTGATCAGTCCGCCATCGGCGTTCTGACTCATCGCGTAGACGTTGGGCACCATCACCCAGTCGTAGCTGTCCACGAACATCTCCATGAACCACCGGTAGATCTCGTCGGGGTGGATCTCGCAGAGGAACATGAACCCACCGAGCACCATCAGGCGTTCGATGTGGTGGCAGTAGCCGGTGTCGAGCACTCGACGGATCACGTCGTCGACCGGCTCGATTCCCGTGGTGCCGTCGTAGAAGGCGTCGGGCATCTTCCGGTGGTGATCCCAGTGGTTCGTGGTCCGCATC
>NYVS01000152.1 GCA_002684755.1 Phycisphaerae bacterium | reverse complement strand
GAGTCATCCGGTCGAGTTCAAGTCGGTGGAGATCAGGCCGCTGCCCGCCGCAACGCCGGGTGGGGCACCGCGACCCGCGGCCCCGTCGCCTCGCAAGGCTGAATGAGTCTCAAGGCTACAAGGATCGACCGGTTTCATCCCGGCCCCATCCCGTCTCGCCTCGAGCGATCTGGCGTTTCGCGATCAATCGCTCGACGATTCGTACGTAGCCGTACATGAACATGGCCGGCCATTCCCAGGGGCGGACAAGCAGTCGTTTCACCATTCCGCCGACATGGCTTTGATGGTTCTGCATGAGATCGGGAAACTTGGTCTGAAGTTCGAACCCGCCTCGTCGTGCTCTGGTCATCACGGCGAGAAGTGACTTCAGGTCTCTCGGCTGCTGGACGATCGCCGTGGTGCCCGGAACGGATTCTCGTTCCTCGGTCTTGAAGTGACCCTGGACGAATCCATCATCGGCGACGATGTCGGGGAATTTCGCCCAACGTCCTCTTCCCCGCTCGGTGAGCACGAAACAACCGCTTCCATTCGGCGCGCCGCTGCCGAAGTAGGGGTTGAATCGCTCGGCTCGCTTGTAGAGCCTGACCGCGAGCGAAGCGCCGGTGAGATCGAAGCGCGGTGTCGGTGCGACGATATGGACATCCTCCAGCCCAGCGGCCTCCACGATCGCGCGAAGGGTTCCGGGTCGTAGTTCGATGTCCGCGTCGAGGAACACCCTCGGGAATCGAGTCAGTTCCGCCTCGCCGAGGTTGAGTGCGTTGCACTTTCCGGGAGTCGAGGTCTCGATGACCTTGATGCCGTGCCCGAATTCCCTCGCGCGTTCGGCGGTCGCATCGGAACTTCCGTTCACGACCACGACGACCTCGAGACCCTCAAGGCCATCTGTGACCACGCCTCGAAGAGTCTTGTCGATGAGATTCTCTTCGTTATGTGCTGGAATGACGACGCTGGGCACGTTTCCTGATCCTTCGAGGGGACGGAGGCATCTCGGTCGACTCCCGCCGGTGTCCGAGATCGACGAGAGTGATATCGGCACGATTCGTGTCCGGGTCACGCCGAATCAGGTCTTCGCAGCCTGATTTTGGGCCGCGAGCGGGCCTCGAAGAGGCCGTTTGGTCCCCGCAGCCCCGTTGCGGTCTGGTGTCAGGCCGCTTCGCACGAATCGATCTTCCACCAGCGTGTTTCTGGGTCGCCGATTCCAGCCTCGGAGCGAGCCTTGATCGCGTCGATGAGTGCCTTGAAAGACGCCCGCCCGCGGACGAGCACGTCGGCGGGCGNGCGGTGAGTCGATCCGGCGTCGGGGCCGGGCTCAGTTCTCGAAGAGATCGTGGCTGTCCGAACGGACNGCGACGATCGTCTTGACCGCGGCCTTCGCCTTCGCGGCATCGCCCTCGAGGGCCGCCTGCTCGACCTGCAGGGTCGCCAGGATGGCCTTGATCATGTCGATCTGGAAGGCGGCTCGGTAGGCCTTCTCATCGCTCCCGAACTTCACCTTCGCCGCATCGCTCATCGGGACCGCCGCACTGTGCTGCTTCGCGGTCATCAGCGACATCTGAAGCGTNCGGATCGCCTTGAGATCGTTCTCCATGGAGATGTCGTCGAACTTCGCGCGACGGATGCTTCGNAGCGATCGACCCGAGACTTCCATGGCGTCGTGGAAGGCTTCACGGGGATCGACGGGTTTCGTGGTGGCCGGCGCGTCCTGCGGCGTCCGCTGCATCTCGCCGCCGCGGCCGGTCGGCCGATTCCCCGCTCTGCNCTCGACGAACGCGATGACCTCGATCCGGGTGACGTAGCCGTCCCCGTCGGCGTCGGCCTGGGTGAAGAAACGCCCGTTGCCGTTGCCGGTCGTCGCTTCCTCCTTGGAGATNCGNCCNTCCTTGTCGGTATCGGCGCGCATCATGCGCTTCGTGATCATCTCCGGGTTTCCGCCGCGGCCTCCACGGCCTGCACCGGGGCGTTCTCCGCGGGGGTCCTGGCCCGGNGCCTGCTGACCGGCGGNGTCACCACTCCGNCCGGGTCGGTCGCCCTCGCCGTTCTGGGCCGTTGCGGGGCTCGAGAGCAGGAGGGTGAACAAACCAATGGTGGCAAGGGTGCGGATCGGCATCGGGAGCTCCAGAGACGGGACGGGGATTGGGAAATGTGCGAATGCTGAAAGAGGGATGATCGCGGCCGGTCGCGGCGGCGGTCGGGGTGAAAACGCGGAAGCGGTGGCGATTCTTGCGTCGAATNCCGCAATCGGGNATGAGCGACGCGTGAAGTCGTCCAGGCTGGGATCAGGTCGCGGCGGCGACGATGGACTGCGCCTCGTCGAGGATCCGTTCCACGTGCTCGGGTCCCTTGAGGCTTTCCGCGTAGATCTTCGAGATCGGCTCGGTTCCCGACGGACGGGCCGCGAACCAGCCNTGTTCGGTCGTGACCTTGAGACCCCCGATCGCGGCATCGTTTCCAGGTGCGCGAGTGAGGGTCGCCGTGATCGGATCNCCGGCGAGCTCGGTCGCGGTGACCGCCGAGGCGTCGAGCGCCTTGAGCGCNGACCGGGTCGCGGCATCGGCGGGGGCGGAGATCCGCCGATAGGTCGAATCGCCGAATCGGGCGACGATCTCCGCTTCGTGCTCACCGGGATCACGTCCGGTCGTCGCGAGGATCTCGGCGGCCAGCAGGTCCATCACGATGCCGTCCTTGTCGGTCGTCCACGGTCTGCCGTNCCGGGTCAGGAAGGAGGCGCCGGCGCTTTCCTCGCCGCCGAAGGCGATCGAGCCGTCGAAGAGGCCGGGGGCGAACCACTTGAATCCCACCGGGACCTCGCACAGCGTTCGGCCCGCATCCGCGACCACTCGATCGATCAGGATGCTCGAGACGAGCGTCTTTCCGATGCGGCTCGACGGTTTCCAGTCGGTTCGCGTCGCAAGCAGGTGNCGGATCGCGACCGCGAGGNACCGGTTCGGATTCATGAGTCCNNTGGATCGGCAGACGATCCCGTGGCGGTCGCTGTCGGGGTCGTTGCCGAAGGCGAGGTCGTACTCACCACCGGACATCCGGGCCACGAGCGGGGCCATCGCCTGCGGACTCGAACAGTCCATGCGGATCAGGCCGTCCTTGTCGAGCGTCATGAAGGCGAACCGCGGATCGATGGTGTCGTCGACGATCGTNACGTCGATGCCATGGACCTCGGCGAGCACCGGCCAGACGGGGAACGAGGCGCCGCCGAGCGGATGCGTCGCGAGCCGGAGTCCGGCGTCGCGGATCGGCTCGAGATCGATGACCTCCGCGAGCGCCTCGACGTAGGGGCGGATGAAGTCGACCGCTTCGACGTGGTCGAGCGTGGTGAGCGGGCGGTCGCCACTCGAAGTGCGCCGGACCGCATCGAGCCCGCCCGCGAGGATCTCGTTCGCACGGCGTTCCACCCGACCGGTGATGTCGCCACCCGCGGGACCGCCGTCGGGCGGGTTGTACTTGAAGCCGCCGTCCCGGGGGGGATTGTGGCTGGGCGTGATGATGATGCCGTCGGCGCGGCCGGAGTCGTCGGTGGTCTTCGACTGGTTCCAGGCGAGGATCGCCCGCGAGATGATCGGTGTCGCGGTGATGCCGTCGCCGCCCTGGATCCGGACCGCCACCCCGTTGGCCGAAAGCACCTCGACGGCGGTGCGTTCCGCGGGNCCGCTCAGGGCNTGGGTGTCCTTGCCGAGGAGGACGGGGCCGTCGATCCCCTGATCGGACCGGAANTCCACGATCGCCTGGGTGATGGCGGCGATGTGATCGTCGTTGAAGGTGGTGTCGAGCGCCGANCCGCGATGCCCGCTCGTTCCGAAGGCGACCTGCTGGGCGGCGATGNNCGGATCGGGGCGTCGATCGTGATAGGCGGCGAGCAGGGCGTCGAGATCGACGAGATCCTGCGAGGTGGCGAGGCCACCGGGCTGTCCGGCGGGCGCGAGGCTGGGATCGTGGGTCATGCGGNNCATCGTCGACGGAACGAACGTCGCTCGTCAACCCCCGAACCGACTTCGGCCGCCCGGCGGCGAACGCCGATTTGGAGTCTGATGTGTCCATGATGCGAAACGAACACCGGATGACGATCATTCNCNGGACCGCGGCGACCCGNGCGATCCTGATCCTGATCGTGTCGATCGCCGNGCCGATGTCGCCGGGTTGCAGCGTCTCGCCGNGGCCCNCGGGGTCCTCCGCGGCCCCGACGACCCTGACGGTCGTCACCCTGAACATCCGGCACGACAATCCCGGCGACGGGCCGGATGCGTGGCCACGTCGCGCCGACGNACTCGTCGCGGCGCTNGACGGCTTCGACGCGGATGTGATCGGTCTTCAGGAGGTTCTGCCGGGTCAGGCGGATCGGATCGCCGACGACCTGCCGGGATTCGAGATGCTGGTGCGGTCGCGTGAACGAACCGCCGGTCGTGGCGAGGCCGTTCCGATCCTCTGGCGGACCTCGGCGTGGCGACTCGACCCCGACGCCCACGGGACGTTCTGGTTGAGCGAGACGCCCGACGTGCCCGGTTCGAAGTCGTGGGATTCGAGTCTCCCGAGAATCGTGACCTGGGCACGACTCCTCCCGACGTCCACGCATCCGCATCAGGACGAACGACGTCCCTTCTGGATCTTCAACGCCCACTTCGATCATCGGGGCAAGGCGGCCCGGTTCGAATCGGCGTCGCTGCTGGTCGAGCGGATCCTCGACTGGTGCGATCCCGACGAGCCGGTCGTGCTGATGGGGGACTTGAACGCCCGTCCCGGGGAGCCCCCGATCCTGCACCTCGATCGCGGAACATCGACCGCGCCCGGACTGATCGACTGCTGGGCCGGCCTGAACCCGACGACGGTCGAAGACGCCACGTGGAACGGCTTCGAGGTCGTCGAAACGGGGTCGCGCATCGACTACGTGTTCGCTCGGGGGCTCGCCGTCCGGTCGGCGGACATCGAACGTCCGCTCACCGCCGAGGGGCGTCCGATCTCCGACCATTGGCCGGTGCGGGTCGTTCTGGAAGCCGTTGCGGCGTCGGGGCCGTGAGTACCGATCAGGCGTCGGCGGTGATCCGCTCGAGGCCGCCCATGTAGGGCCGCAGCGCCTCGGGCACCAGCACGCTGCCATCGGCCTGCTGGTGCATCTCGAGGATCGGGATGAGGATCCGGGGGCTCGCCGCGACGGTGTTGTTGAGCGAATAGGCGAAACGGGTCTTCTTCGTCTCGGGATCGCGGTACCGGAGATTGAGCCGCCGGCACTGGTAGTCGCCGAGTCGGCTCGCGGAGTGGGTCTCGCCCCAGTCCCCGACCGGCCGGCCGTCGGGACCGTCCGCCCCGCGGCCCGGCATCCAGCACTCGACGTCGATCATGTCCTCGTTCTTCGCGCCGAGATCACCGGTGCAGCACTGCAGCAGGCGATAGGGGAGTGCGAGCGACTGCAGGATCGATTCGACGAATCCGATCATCCGACCGTGCCACTCCTTCTGTTCCGCGACGTCGGCCTTGCAGACCACGACCTGTTCGACCTTGTCGAACTGGTGGATCCGGTAGAGCCCCGCGGTGTCCTTGCCCGCGGCACCGGCTTCGCGTCGAAAGCAGGTCGAGACCGTGGTGTAGGTGATCGGAAGATCGGCCGCGTCGACGATCTCGTCGGCGTGGAGTCCCATGAGTCCGACTTCGCCGGTCCCGGTGAGGTAGAGGTCGTGTCCCGATCCCCGCTTCGATTCCTCGATGTGGTACGCCTGGTCGCGGCCGCCGGGGAAGAACCCCGTGCCCTCCATGCAGTCCTCCTTGACCACGACCGGGACCGACATCGCGGTGAATCCCTGCTCGACGGTCATGAAGTCGAACGCGTACCGAAGGATCGCCTGATGAAGTCGCATGCCCGCGCCGGTCAGGACGTAGTGACGGCTGCCACCCATCTTCACGCCTCGTTCGAAGTCGACGAGTCCCAGGTCGTGGACGAGGTCGAGGTGCGTCTTCGGCACGAAACCCCGCTGGTCGGCGAAGGAGGCGTTGGGATCGAATCCATCGGGATGCCACTGCCGGATCTCGACGTTGTCCTCGCTGCCTCGGCCGCGCGGCACGTCGGCCGCCGGAGGCTGGGGGATCGCGAGCAGCAGTTCGTGGAACTTCGGATCGATCGCCTGGATCTCGGCTTCCAACATCTGGATCCGGTCCTTCAGGGCGATCGGTCGCTTCTCGAGTTCGACGACCTCGGCCTCGATCCTCGCTCGCTCCTCGCCCTCGGCGGACTTGAGCGATCCCTTCAATCGACCGATCTGCGGTCCGGTCTCCTTGCCGAGACGCTTCTGTTCGGCCCGTGCCTCCTCCTGCTCCGTCTGCAGGCGGCGACGCTCGCCGTCCAGACTCAGCACGCGGTCGATGTCCACGTTCGCGTTCTTGGCCGCGACGCCCTCCCGGTACCGGTCGGGGTCTTCTCGAAGGTTCTTGAGGTCGATCATGCGGGGCTCGATCCGGTTCGGTTCGGGGACTGGAGGCGGGGACGGTACCACG
>NYVS01000151.1 GCA_002684755.1 Phycisphaerae bacterium | reverse complement strand
TTGACGATCAACCAGCCGAGATCCTTCTCCTCCTGGGCGGAGAGCAGGTTGATCCCGTTGATTTCGCGCAAATACAACTGGAGCTCTGTGTGAACAGCGTTTCGAGCCATGATCCCTTTACCTCNTCTTCTTTCCGAGCTCACTCCGGGCTCGGAACCTCCTTGCGAATCCCGAGGGGGAGCACCCNNGGGATCGGCCGGCCCTCCCAGACCAGCCACTTCGATTGTATGAAGCGCGGTCGTCGAAACAAGGGTCGACTTCACAGGTTGGTTCCGAACTGGTGGTGATCTCCTCCCGAGGCCCCGTCGAATGATCCGACGAACACCATTTCTTCTCCCTGAANGGGGTTTCGGTTCGATCGATCACGGATCTTCACGGGAGCAAATTTTTTCGNCGAGGATCGGTTTCTTGCGGACGGGAGCATCCGGAAGACTCGGCGTGGGGGGGATGACCGGTACGATCCACAGGGTCGACCCACTCGTGAGCAACCCCGCTGGAGGTGCCTTGAAGCACGATTTGACCGGACTCATGCGTGAATGGCCCTTTGAAGGCGACCGCCTTCAGGCGAGGATCATCTCGCTGGCGGAGGACCGGGAGGTGCTCCAGGTGCGGGTCGAACTCGGGATGCTCCAGATGGAGATGGACGGGCGACCCGACGGCGGCGAGGACCGGCTGGCATCGGTCGAGGCACGGGTGGCCGAGGATCCGGAGTTCGCGATCGACGAGACGCTCGCCGGTGAACTGNGAAGCGAGGCGGTGCAGGTCCACCAGCGTTACGTCGCCTTCTCGACGCTCGAGGCCTANGAACTGGTGGTGCGGGACACGACTCGGAACCTCCGGGTGTTCGACCTGTGCCGCGATCGTGCGAGCAGGGAGGAGGATCGCAGCGTGCTCGAGCAGTTCAGGCCGCAGGTGCTCGCGACGCGGGCCCGCGCCGCCTCGCTGGTCGCGATTCGCGATCAGGCGTCGAGCGAGGCGCGGAACATCCTCGAGGCGGCGATCAACGACATCCGTCGCGGACTGCCCGACGATGCGGAGCCGCCACCGGAGATCGCGATGCTCGANGGCATGCGTGACGTTCTCCAGCCGCAGCTGCCTTCGAGTCAGCGGAACGATCTCGAACAACGACTGCTCGCGGCGATCGAATCGGAGAACTACGAACTCGCCGCGATCCTGCGGGATGAGCTTCGTCAGATGTGATTCGGGTGGCGGGTCGTCCGCACGGCGGACGTCGAGCGCGGCGGATCAATCGAGATCAATCGAGGTCAATCAAGATCAATCAAGATCATGGCGCCTGCACCGGNACGAGTCCGCGAAGGCGTTCGAAACGGCGCCGGAACGCCTCCGAACCGAATTCGGGATGCTCGGCCCGGAGCCGGTCGATGCGCGGGCCGATCCGATCGAGATTGCGACCGAGCAGNTGAAGCAGTTCGAGCCGTTCGATCTCGCACCGCCACCAGATCGGNTCCGCCGGCGTCGTTCCACGCACGATCCTCGTCAGGATGCGGATCGCCGTGGCGGCATCGGCNTCGGNCGGCGCGGTGCGCGTCGCATCGGCCGCGGTGTCGAGGCGGCCCCCCAGCAGGACGGCCTGGAGCGCCANCGGCTCGATCGCGTCGGGATTGTCGACGAGGATCCGCGTGAGTCGTCTCGACGCCCGGGTCGCCTCACCGGCGGCGGCATCGATCCACGCCCATTCCAGTCGAGTGGTGTCGTCGAGATCGGCGCGAGCCTGGTCGTCGNCGAGATCGGTGCGGCTCCCGACGGCGAGGACCGCATCGGCGGTCGTCNTGGCGGCACGTCGATCGTCGGCATCGAGCGCNTCCAGCACCGATCGGTACGCGTCTCGTCGTGCGGTCGCGAGCAGGCGGCGGGCGAGGGTCGGATCGTCGCGCTCGAGCCGCGCGAGGATTCCGGAGGCGTCGGATTCGCGGCCGTCGCGGCGCAGGGCGTCGATCGCGAGGGTCGCGAGCCGGATCCGGGTTCGTTCGTCCTTCGGCAACGGGCCCGGCGTGGTCCACTTCGCGGCGATCTTCGCCGCCGAGCTCACGCGATCCAGNCCGAGCAGGAGTTCGATCCGGACGAGATCGGCGTCGACNCGGAGCGGCGCCCGCGGATCGGCGGGAAGGCGGTCGTCGATGGCGTCGAGCCGCCGCAGGAGCAGTTCGTCTTCGACGCCGGAATCCTCGAGCTCGCCGATCCGNACCAGNGCCTCCGGNCCCCGGTTCGACCGGCGGTNGATCGNGGTCCATGCCTCCCGGGCCGCGTCCTGGTCGCCGCGCGACATCGNACGTTCGCCGGATCGCATCATCCAGTCGTCGAGGCCGGGGTGACGCGGCATCGCGGTCGCGAGGCGGCGAACCGCGGCGGCATGACGTCGATCGTCCGCATCGGCGTCGGCGAGTCGTGCCGCGAGCTCCGCGGCACGAATGGCGCTGGGATGGGTCGGAAGCAATTCGCACGCGGCGACCAGCTGCTCGATCGCCTCGTCGATCCGTTCGGCTCGAAGGGCCAGATTCGCGAACTCGAGGCGGGCCTCCATCGCGACGTCATCCGTCTCGGCGTCGAGTCCGCGTCGGGCGTACCGCATCGCCCGGTCGAGGTCGCCGGCCTTCCCGGATTCGATGGCGCGACCGAGGGCGATCAGCGGCGACATCGTGCCCGCCCGGTCGTCGGTCGAGATTCCGGTCGCGATTCCCGCGAGACCGCGAACGAGTTTCGGACGGACGACCGGATTCTCCTCGGTGGTCCGCAGCAGTTCGAGGAGTGCGGCCTGCGTCGCTTCGGCGGGCGGCATCGTCTCGGAGGCGGCCTGCAACAGGATCGCCGCGAGCAGCAGGCGGTCCGCGGCGCGTCGTCGGGTGCGGAGCATGCCGCGGGCGACCGCGAGCCGACGCGTCGCGGTCGCGTCGCCTGACTTCGCGAGGCGATCCAGCCACTCGAATTCGATCGCGTCCACGCCCTTCGGATTTTCACGGACCCGGGTGAGCAGGGTCGCCGCGGTGCGGGTGGACGCGGATTCCTCCGCGACGAGTGCGAGCAGCGCGAGACCGGCGAGCGTCGACCCGTCGAGTTCGGTGGTGCGTTCCGCGGCGTCACCGAGTCCTTTATGCAGGCGACGAAGCGGTTCCGAGTCGATGCGCGGGCGATCCGCCCGACTCATGATCTCGAGCGTCTCGAGCGTCGCGGCGAGGCAGATGGCCCGCGCGACGCGTCGATCGCGTCCCGGGCCGGCGATCGACGCGAGATCGGACGAGGCATCCTCGATGAGTTTCCGGGCCCGGGCAAGGGGCGTTCGAACCGACTCGGCGAGGGTGTTCGAGAAGGGCGTCCAGGTCAGGCGGAGTCGAGTCCGGGGTGGAATCGCCTCACCGAGGATCGCGGCCGCCGCGTCGAGACGGCGATCGGCGCGTTGCCGCGGGTCTTCGATCGTCTCGAACTCGACTTCGGCCTCGGACTCGAGCTCGACCGCTTCGGAGGGGGCGACGGACGGCGGGCCGGGTGGCTCGGTGATGACGTCCTCGGGCGGCGACGCGGTCGCGACGCCGGCGGTGAGTGCCAGCGTGAGGATTCCACCGAAGCGGAGCATGCACTCGATCGTCGGCATCAGGGGCCGCTTCCGCTGGACGTGTCGATGAATCCGACCGAATCGAATCCCGCGCGGACCGCCGCATTGAACGCTTCGACCGCCTCGCCCCAGTCGACGCCGGGCAGGGGATCCACGTGGATCGGTGTGTCGACGGGAAGCAGCCCGCCTCGGTCCGACCGGCGTGCTTCGAGGAACGCGGTGAGGGCATCGACGTGGACCGGACCGTCCCACGGGCCGTCGACGCTGATCCGCCCCGCGCCGGCGACCTGCACCACGACCGGCGTGACGTCGAGTTCGAACGGATCGATTTCGACCGATTCCCCTCGATCCGGGACGTCCAGCCGGAAGGTCTGCTCGCCCACCGCGAAACTCGTGCCGAGCAGGAAGTAGATGAGCAGCTGGAACACCACGTCGATCATCGGGGTGAGGTTGAGTTCGACCTGGGCCTTTTCCGGGCGTCGTCGGTGTTTCACGTGTCCTCCTCCCGCCCGGCGAGGGACTCGTCGATCACCACGAGATTGACGCGGACGCCGTCGGTCCGATCGGTTCCTCGGCCCGACCGTCCGAGGGCGTCGAGGACGGGCGACACCGCCCGGTACGGCAGTCGTCGATCGGCTCGGAGATTCACCTGCAGGTCCGGGGTCTCGAGAAGTCGCCGCCGGACCTCCGTCTCGAGGGACGCGATGCCCGCGGTGTCGAGTTCGAAGTCCCGTTGTTCGAGGGTCGCGCGTCGACGATCCGGCCGGTCGTCGTGGACGAGATTGATCACGATGCGGGGCGCTTCATCCGCGGCGCCGGCGGCGGGGTCCCGCGGCACGGGAAGCTCCATCGGCACCTGCTCGACCGCGGTGATCCGCGACACGAGGACGAAGAACACGACCAGCAGGAAGGTCATGTCGATCATCGGCGTCAGGTTCGCGCCGGTGCGGACCGGACGGCCCACGTCGAGCTTCGAGACGACGCTCACGGTTTCGGAGGCTCCGATGCGGCGCGAAGGCGGGCGTCGGACGCCGCGTCCCCGGGCCTGAACTTCTCGAGGATCGTCTCGGCCTCCGAGATCGCCTCGGTGAGGCTCGCGTCGAGGCGGCCGCGCAACGCGGCGTATCCCGCGAGGGCGGGGATCGCGACCACGAGGCCCCAGAACGTCGTGACCAGCGCCGTGCCGATGCCGCCGGCGAGCAGCACCGGGTCGGCGTTGCCGCCGCTGGCGACGATCGACTGGAACGCGAGGATCATCCCGTACACGGTGCCGAACAGACCGACCATCGGACTCACCTGGCCGATCACGTTCAGGATCTCGACGTGGCGGGTCCGGCGGGCGATGACTTCGGTCGCGGCCTGTTCGAGTCCGCCCTCCATCGACTGGAATCCGGCGGGGGCCCGCTCGAGTCCGCCGAGCAGGATCGTCGCGAAGTCGCTGTCGGCATCGGATTCCGAGAGCATCGCCATCGTCTCCCCGTATCGCCCCGCGTCGACGTACTCCGCGGCGCGATGCATCACCGCCTCGGGCGCGATGCTCGCCCGGCGATTCGCCGCGGCGAGCTGCCCGATCAGGCCGATGCTGGCGACGCTGGTGGCCATCAGGAGCCAGATGACGAGGCTGCCGAGCCACTCCACGCTGCGGACGCCGTTGACGTCGACCGCGTGCGAGATGAAGAAGGCCTCCGCGAAACTGTGCGGGGCGGCATCCGCCTGGGCGGAGACGGAGGCGGTCGTGGCGAGGATCGTGAGCGTCGCGAACAGGAAGGCTCGCGGGATGCGGCGTTCGTGTCGGGTTCGGCGTCGGGTGGTTGTCTGGTGATTCATGGTCATTCGCTTCCGGTCTTTCCTTCGCATCCGCGGGCCCCGTTCCGGTGAGATCGTCGGAACTCCGGTTCGGGACGATCCTCGATCTCGTTCGACTCCGATCGACTCCATCGAACTCAACGATCCAGCCCGAGCGCTTCACGGCCGATGAAGGCGAAGCCGGACTCCTGTGCGTCGCCACCGTGCATCCGGGCGATCTTCCGCAATGTTCCCAGTCGATCCTCGTCGAGCAGCTGGATGCAGCGGATCACCGTCTTTCGTCGACCATCGTCGTCGGCGGGGTTGAGTTCGTCGAGCAGTTCGATCAACGCATCGCCGTCGATCTCGTAGACGCCCGCCCCCGTGATGTCGGTGCTGACGAGGTAGACCACTTCCGGGTCGACCGCGAAGGCCTTTCGCAAGGCCGCCGCCGGATCGCTGCGACCCTCCGGCCTGAGGTCCCGCATCCAGTCGGCCGCCTCGTCGATCGCGGGGGTGGTCGCGGCCCGGAGTCGACCGCCGGTCGGAAGCGGTTCGGCACCGCCGGCCCGGAACAGCACCACCGAAAAGGACTGGCGGGGGACGAGGCGGCGAAGGGTCCGCTCGACCTGATCGATCACCGCCGGATAGGCGCCGATCATCGAACCGCTGGCGTCGACCACGAAGACGATCCGTCGGGCGGCGGGAGCGCCCACGCCACCGAAGTCGATTCCCGGAAGGGAGGCGTCCCCCTCGCCTCCGGCGAGGTCCGTGCCGTCGAGCAGCAGGTCGTCGGCGGCGAAGATGAGATCGGCGACCTCGGCGACCTGAACGGTCTCCGGTCGGGATTCGGTCGGCCGCCGGGCGGGGAGCGTCGGCGCCGGTCTGATCGGTTCGGTCGGTCGCAGGGTCGACACCGGTTCGAACGTCCTTGGAGGCGGGGGGGCGAGAATCCGGGACTCGACGTCGTCCTCCGACGCGTCGACGACGCTCCAGGTGACGAGAAAGGCGAAGGCGAGGAGCAGGACGTGGGCGACGATCGAGAGTGACCACGCGAGCGGGGTGCCGGGTCGCCGCTTCCGCGATCGCCGGCCGGCCGGGCCGGCGGGGGACGCTCGTTGGTTCGAAGGCTTCGTCATGCGAGGTTGACCCTACCCCCGGCGATGCCGCGTCGCCTCCGGTCCGGCGGAAAAGGGCCGAGATCGTCCGGCGTCGGCGCGGGGTTCCATCAGACCTCGTCGTCTTCCGGGTCGTGAGGTCCGGGATCCTCCTCCTCCGACGCGGGGCGAGCCGCGGCACCGAACACCGCGTGGTCGATGCTGAGCCCGCCCGGGCCGGTCAGGACGATTCCGAGCGAGAGGGTGAACAGCGCGACCTGGGCCGCGGCCTTGGTGAAGGTCGGTACATCGAGGTCGAGCGGGCTGACCGTCTCGAGGATCGGCAGGGTGGTGAGGGCGAAGGCGAAGCCCATGGCGACGGAAAGCCCGACCGCCCAGATCCGGCTGAAGAAGCCGATGAGCAACAGCCCGCCACCCACGAGTTCGGTGATCGCCGCGAGCCAGGCCTGCACCACCGGATATGGCAGCTCATGGTCGTGGAGCAGCACGGCGAGTCCGTAGAGGCGTCTTGCTTCGAGGGGTGCTTCCGACTCGGCCCGGGCGGCATCCGACGGCGGCGAGAGTTCCTGGCCGAGCACGACCGGCTTCGCATCCGCGGTCGACGCCCCGGTGAGGGTCCGGATCGTGGCGGCGGCGGGACCGGAGAACTCGGCCCGGTTCATGATCTTCGACCATCCCGCCGGTACGAACACCGCGCAGAGGGTGATCCGGACCAGGAGCGGGAACAGATGCAGGGCGGCGACTCGGCTGAATCCCATCGGGGCGACCTCCGTCGCGATTTCGCATGCGACCGGCGGCTCGGAACCGTCTTCGCGGGCCGAACA